>JAFTHO010000024.1 GCA_017457385.1 Clostridia bacterium
AAAAAAAGACGGTTTAAAACCGTCTTTTTTGCAAATTGAAATATCAATTATTTGTTTGATTTTTTCTTTTCGATAAATTTAACACCAACGATTGCCGCAGCAAGACCAATGATGCCAACTACCCAAGAAATACCAAGAGCAGCACCATAACCCATGTCTGCGCAAAGACCTGCAGTGAGGAATGCGAGTACGCAAACCGCACCAACTGTGAGTGCATATGGGAGTTGCGTAGAAACGTGTTGCAAGTGGTTGCATTGTGCGCCTGTAGAAGCCATGATTGTTGTGTCAGAAATTGGAGAGATGTGATCGCCCAATACTGCGCCTGCTGCTACTGCTGCAATGCAGATGATAAGAAGTGGTGTTGCGTCAAAGCTGATGCCCAAAACAGGATCTGCAGAGCAACCAAGGATACCTTCTGCCAAAGGAATGAGGATACCCATTGTGCCCCAGCTTGTGCCAGTTGAAAAACCGATAAAGCCAGCCAATACAAACAAGATTGCAGGCAATACTTTAAGGAGACCTTCTGCATTTTCAAACAATACGGCAATGTTGTCGCCGAGCATAAGTTTGTAACGGCAGAGATAACCAAGTGACCATGCAAGAACAAGGATTGCTATTGCAGGCACCATTGATTTAAAGCCTTGCAACAAACTTTCCATATATTCTTTTGCTGTGATGATTTTGCGTGGCAGATACATAATGAGAGCAGCCAACAAACCAAAGATAGCACCCATGTTGAGAGATACAGGAGCGTCGCAGTTTGTAAATGCATCGATGATAGTTTCGCCATCAAAAAGACCACCAGTATAAACCATACCGAAAACTGCACCTACGATGAGAACAACGATAGGAACGATAAGGTCGATAACTTTGCCTTTTGTGCTGATTTCAAACTCTGTTTTGATAGTTTCGCCCTGAGTGTTGCCAAGGTCGCCAGTTTCTTCTGCAAGTTTTTCGATACCTTTCATTGGACCAAAGTCAATGTTGAGGCAAACGATTGCAACCAAAAAGATGATTGTAAGCAACGCATAAAAGTTGAAAGGAATTGTTTGCAAAAATACACCGAACGCATTGTTTACAGTCATGTTGCCTGTGATTGCAGCACCCCAGCTTGATACTGGTGCAATGATACAGATAGGAGCAGCTGTAGAGTCAATGATGTATGCAAGTTTTGCACGTGACACTTTGTGCTTGTCTGTAACAGGGTTCATAACCGTACCAACTGTAAGGCAGTTGAAGTAATCGTCTACAAAGATGATTGCGCCAAGAGCACTTGTTGCAAGCAAAGATGATTTTTTGCTTTTGAATTTTGTTGTAGCCCATTCGCCATATGCTTTTGAACCGCCTGCTTTTGTAACCAAAGCAACCAACATGCCAAGCAAAACAAGGAACAACAAAATGCCCATATTGTATGAGTCAACTGTTGCAGAAATTTCTTCGATAGTTGTTTTCAAAACTTCGATGATATTAAAGTTCCAGGTCCAGTCGCCTGTGCCGGCAAAATAACCTGCGTCTGCACCACCAGACAAAACAAACAACAATGCACCGACAACCACACCAATGAAGAGTGAAGAATAAACTTCTTTAGTGAGGAGGGCAAGGCCGATTGCTATGATAGGTGGCAAAAGTACCAAAATTTGTACCATACAAATTTTCCTCCAAAAAATTTTAATACCTCTAAAATATAAAATATCGGCTATGGTTTGTCAATAGCAAAATTAAATTTATATGCAAAATTTGTCATTTTTTTGCATAAAAATGAAAAACAGGACCTTTCGATCCTGCCTTTCGCCCTTTTTGTGTGTATAAAATTATATTTACTCAATTGGCGTTTGCCAACTTTGTATCTTTGAAATAGTCTACAAAAGCATTGATGATGACCTGCTGTCCCCTTTCGTTGGCGTGTATTCCATCCAGACACATAAGGTCAGGAAAGTTGTCACTCTGCAAAAACTTTTGTCTCACGTCAACAAAGTCGCAACCGTTTTTGTATGCAACTTTTGTGACTGTGTTGCTGTACATCTCCTGTCTGCGATAGATGATTTCTACGTCACCCAAAAACTTCATGATGTTGTCGCTCGTTTGTTTGTCGTTTTTTGATATCCATTTGAGATATCTGTTTGGCTCAAGTGGCAACAGACTCATCATGACAACCTTTTTGCCTTTGTTTTGCAGTTGTTTTACAATGCAGTCGAGTTTTTGCTCAAACTCTGGCAAAACTGTTTTTGGGTTGTGTTTTTGCAACGGGTCTTTGGCAACCTTGTCCCACAGATAGTCGCTGTCGTTTCCGCCATATTCAACAACGGCAACGTCAAAACTGTCGTCAATGCTCAACACGTCGTTTATAATTTTTTGCCCTTTTGTCACGTCACAGCCAAAACGTGACTTGTTGCTGATATCCACACCAAGTTCGTTTTGGATATAACCCCAGTTTATATCCGCAAAAGCATATCTGTTGTTTTTGTCAAGCAACACCCCTTTCAAAAGAGAGTCGCCAAATAACGTCACTTTTTTGTTTTTCATAATCATCTCATCTAGTTCACAAAACTATATTACATAATCTTGATAATTATGTCAAGCCATTTTTATATATTTTTCTATTGAAATTTTTGTCGTGAGATGATATAGTATATTTATGGAAAAGAAAGATTTTATCACTCAGTTGACAGAGTGCGAAAAAAAATTGCAAAACTATCATATGCCAAGGTATAAAGAACTGCCAGATCTTGGTTTGTATATGGACCAGGTGATAAGTTACGTCAACAAAGTGCTCAACGTTTTTGACGATCCAGAGCCAAACCTTATCACGCCTTCTATGATAAACAACTACGTCAAGCACGGCATAATGCCACCGCCAAACGGCAAAAAATACAGCAACACTCACCTTGCGTATATCTGTGCAATATACTTTTTAAAACAAGTGTTGTCTATGGACGAAATAAAAGCCGCAATCACACATCAACTGCGACTCAACAACGACCTCAAGGCATACATTTATTTTTGCAGTGAGCTGGAAGATGCTCTCAAAAACTGTTGCCTTTTGACCAAAAAAGAAAGTGACAAAATCATCTCTCCGGACGATGACACAAAATACAGCCTCAAGGCTGTGACAATTTCTATCGCCAATCTGCTTTATGCACAAAAGGTAATTGCCCTGCATGCCGATATGGACAAAGAATATCAGGAACAGATTAACGAACAAA
>JAFTHO010000025.1 GCA_017457385.1 Clostridia bacterium
AACTGAAAAGTATCAGCTTTATTTGGGAGGGTTGAAAAAATGGAAAACAAAGAAAGAATGTTTGGCGAAGGCATTGCAAGACAAGAACTCAACGTGTTGTTTGTGATTGACAACTCAGGCTCAATGGCAGGCGAACGCATCGGATCAGTAAACAATGCAATCCGTGACGTAATGAGCATTATGCCCGAAATTCAGGAAGACACTGCAGATGCGGTCATCAAGATTTCGGCATTAAAATTCAGCGACGATGCAAAGTGGATTTATTCAGAGCCAAAAACGGTGTCTGACTTTAAATGGCACGACTTGTCTGCAGATGGTGGCACAAACCTTTCTGCAGCCTATGACGAGCTTGCAAAATGGCTTTGCAAAAAAGAAAAAGGCGGTCATATGCCTGATATCGGTGGCGTTGCGCCTATCATCATCCTTATGACAGACGGCATGCCAACAAGTTATGACTGGAAAAAGCATCTGGACGAACTCAAAAAGAAAGGCTGGTTTAAAGTGGCACTCAAATATGCCCTTGCCATTGGCATAGATACCGACGAGGCAATGGACGTGCTCAGCAAATTCACAGGCAATCCGGAGACAGTGCTCAAGGTATATTCGGCAGAAGCATTGCGCAAAGTCATCAAGGTCATTGCAATCACTGCATCAAAGGTAAAATCAAGTTCTGCCACAACTGCGGGTGGCCTTGGTCAAAAGGCAAACCAGGTTGCGCAGGAGCAAATTGCAAACAAACTTGACGAAATCGAAGATGCAGAGTGGTGATACTTTGCAAAACGAGGTTGTTATGGACAAAATAGCAAAACAAAAACTCAATGTAATCATGCTTGTGGACAAGTCAAAAAGCATGCAGGGCAAACGTATAGGGCAGGTCAACCAGGCACTAAAAGAGATCAAACAGCATTTGATTGATATGCAGGACGAAAACACCAACGTGGATTTTGCTCTGTCAATAATCCCTTTTTCTACCGAGGCAGAGTTTTTAAACAATCAACTTTCGACAGAAGTGCAGGATTTTGATTTTTGTGACATAAAAGGAGGCGGATGGAGCAATCTCCATCTCGCCTATCAAAAACTGGCAACGTTGCTCAAAAAGCAAAGTCAGGGTGGCATTATGGCAGATTTTGGTGGCATTGCACCAATCATTTTGCTTATGACAGACGGTCACCCGACCAAATATCCGCTAAAAGAAGAGATGAATCTGCTCAACAGCCTGCCATGGTTTAACGTTGCTTTGCGCTATGGAGTGGCAATCGAACTCAAGGACGAAAAAACTCATCGCGTGCTAAAAGATTTTGTTGGCGACAATGGCGACGTGATTGATTGTGTAAATGCAGATACACTCAAAAAAATCATCCAGATAGTGGTGCTCACGGCATCAAAAGTGCAGTCGAAAACCACTGGTGTAAAACAACAAAGCAAAAAACAACAGATAAGGCAGTGTGTGCAACAAGGTCTGCAGGAAGTTGACGACTGGGAGTGGTAAAAATGATAAAGTATTTTGCAAAATCGGCAACGGGATACAGTCATTTAAAAAACGGCACAAGATGTCAGGACTTTTCCTGTTGCTATCACGACAACGAACGCACCATTGTGTCGGCATGTGACGGGCACGGTGGCGCAGTTTACGAGCGAAGTCACCTTGGCAGCAAGTTTGCAACAAAAGCCGTGTTAAAGGTGCTTTGCGGTATAGAAAAAAACATGTTTTACAAATACACAAGGCAGGAGATACAGGAGTATATCAAACTTGGCATTTTGTGCGAGTGGAATGCCCTGGTCGAAAAAGACATTGCATCCAGACGACTGCTCAAAAAAGAGATTGCCCATCTTGACGACAAGCAGATTGAGGGCATCAAAAGCAACCCTGTCAAAATGTATGGCACAACACTCGGTGCGTCAATGTATCTTGGCAACAAACTTGTGTGCGTATCTTTGGGGGACGGCGGTGTTTTTGTCATGAGCAAAGGCAATATGTTTTTGCCATTTGAGGACGAAGACGAGCCAGTTGCAAACTATACCTATTCGCTTTGTCAGGACGATGCCTATCAGCACATCAACGTGGCTGTGTTTGATGCATACAATGCAGACGGCGTGATAGTGTGCACCGACGGACTTGTCAACCCATATCAAAGCGTGTCAAACTTTCATCAGTCTTTTGCAAAACCGCTTGTTTTGTCTCTCAGACATGACAAGATTGATCAGGTGGACAGTTTTGTAGAAGAAATGGCACAAAAAACCGGATTTGGCGACGACGTCTCGCTTGCCGTCATGATAAAACAAAACTGTTCGATGAGATATTACAAGGACAAACAAAATGATGGATTTTAAACAGGCTTTGCACCTTGTGTGCAAAGACGAAAACCTTGCAGGGCAAATGTGCAATCCGTTTGCCCTGCGGTGTTTTCTCGAAGACAAGTGCAACTGGTCACTGGAAGAAAAATCAAAAATAAAAGAGTTTTTTGCGGTGGACAAAAAATACGGCGTTTTTTGCAGACTGTACAAAAAGGGCAAAAGCGAGGCAGATGCACTTGTTGCCGAGTTTGAAAGCCAGCAAAACGATATGTCAAAAAAGCGGTTTGTATCTTTGATTGACACAATTTTGTTTGTTATGCAGGCAAACACAAAACAAATGCAAAAGCCTGCAGTCAAACAACAGGCAAAAGTGCCACGGGCGGTGCAAAAAAAACCGCAACAAAAACAAGGTCAGGCCAAAGTGCAACAACAAGCCAAAGTGCAACAACCGGCAAGGGTGCAACAACCGGCAATCAAACAGCCGGCAAAAGTGCAACAACCTGCTCCTGCAAAAAAAAGGACGCCAACCTACGTTGTGGCAAAACCGCAAAGACCAAAAAAACAAAAAAAATCTGCAAAGATAAGTTATCTGGAGGCAGAAGAGTTTTTGTTTGATGCCGTTGCGATATACATAAAGTATTATCCTTTGCTGGCATGCTTGTTTGCACTTGTGACGTGGGTGTTTGGCATAAGCATTCCGTGGCTGGCATGGCAGTGGATAATTGGTGTTGGCGTGGTGGCAATACTTTTGTTTGTCATGTGTCTTATGGCAGACTCATACCTTTTGGACGGCGAGGGTGGCATTGCATATTTTTTGATTGTCACCATACCAAACGTCATTTTGCTGTGCATTTTTGGGCTGGCATACAAAGTGATTTTTTTGTGTACAATGGCGCAAATGGCATTTGCACTTGTGATATTTGCAGTTATGGCGTTTGACGACTGCGAGCCAGGGTACGGCACGTTTTTTGTTTTGTCTGCGCTTGCATCCATCGGTGCATTTGTGGGTGTGTTGCTGTTGGTATAGACAAAAAAACAAACGGCTATTGAAAGTATTTTAAAAATCGTGTAAAATAGTTTTATCTATGGGCAAAACTTTGCAAAATGTGCGTTTTGCCTATATAAAAAAAGTTTCGTTTTGCAAGGCAAAACGTACAAAGCAAGGAGTCAAAATGAAAATCGTATTCAGCACAATGCCAATGAGAAAAGATCTCACGGCACTTTACTACAAGGCATCAGGAAAAAGTTCTGTCCAATATGACGGCAAAGTTGTCTTTCCTGTAAATGCCCTTTTGGCAAAAAGCATAAAAAAGGATGAAAAGATAAAGGTCGTTTTGCTTTCAAAAGACGACGTGTTGGGCAATATGGTGGCAAACCAAAAGGCATTTATGCACGAACTTGATCAGATAAACGAAAAAATCGGTGCACACATTTCTTACGAAGTTGTGGTGTCTCCTTTTGAAGAGACGCTTGACAGACACTTTAGCCTGCTCAGCGACATGGTGGATAAACTTGAGCATGATGCAGAAATCATATGCGACATCACTTATGGCCCAAAACCAGTGCCAATCGTTATGTTTTCTATGATAAACTTTGCAGAAAAATATTTTGGTGCTCAGGTGAAAAACATTGTTTATGGCAAGGTGGATTTTGTTGACGACGAACAAAACCCTGGCAAAACAAAACCGGCAAACCCTGTGCTTTATGACGTGGTTTCTTTGTATTATATCAACTCTATGACAAACGTGATGGAACACAAAACAACCGAGGACGCAGTAAAAGGACTTAAAATTTTGTTGGGTCTGTGACAAGGGGACAAAAATGCAAACAAAAGAAAAAAACCGATATAAAGATTTTATAGAAAATTTGCATTTGTTTGGCATAGACAAAAACGTTGACCCTGCCTTTTGCGACGAGCAGACTATCCGTGAGTTTCAGGAGGCGAAACAGCAATACAAAGTGATTGCAAAAAAATTGCCATCATACAACACAGACGAAAATATTGACCCGGTGTTTTATGGCGAAGAGGTGGTTTTGCTGTTTGAGCGTACAAAAAAACTGTACGAGCAGATTATAAACAACTCGCCATTGTTTTACACAGACAAAAATGCCGACCCTGTTTTGTACAACGAAAAAAAGCTGTTGCTGTTTGAAAACGTGTCAGAATATTGCAAACTGTTTGTCTTTTTGCCAGAAAAATTTGAGCAGATTTGTCTTGAAATTATGGAAACGCTAAACGAGTGTATAAAATACTTTGACAAAAATCAAGGTATTTTTTTGCATTATTTCAACACTGCTCTCAAAAGAAAAACCAACGCGTCACAGGCTGTCGAACGCAACGAAGAAAGACAAAGTGGCATGAAGGTAAAAACCGGCACAAACAAAAAAATACGCGAAGTTGTCAGGTTTGCAAATATGCATGGACTTGACCTGACAGACAACGAAACTCAGCGCAAAATAGCAATGGCTTTTGGCTGGTCTTTGAGAGAGACAGAAGAAATTGTGGATTTGTGGCACAAAACGCTGGTGTTAAAGGACAGAATGTTTTCGCCTGACGAAGATGACGACGAATCAGGCTCATGGCAGGACGTTGCAGATACAAACCAGTTTTCGCCTGAAAGATTGTTTGTCAACGAAAATATGCACGACGAAATGCTTGATATGACAGAAAAAACCTTTGACAGCCTGCAACAAAGACAAAAACCAATTTTGTCCATGTTGTTCACTGCAAATCTTTTG
>JAFTHO010000026.1 GCA_017457385.1 Clostridia bacterium
ATTGAGTGGCAACATAGACGTAACGGGTGCAGAAAATGCAACAATAGCAGTAAGCACAACAAACTTTGTATATGCACTCACAGAAAACCTTGATGCATCAGAAAACAAATACACAGTAGCAATCACACTTGGTGGAAACGACAACTACGAGATCAATTCACTCACAGGCACAAGCATTGAAATCACAGCTCGTCCTGTAGACGTAGTAGTAACTGGTTCTAAACAATACGACGGCAACACATACTTTGATAATGGTGAATTTACAGTTGAATTCAACAGTGTTGCAGACAACGCATTGAGTGGTCTTCTCAACGATGGTGATGCAAACATCACAGCATCTCAACTTGTTGCAGGTGGCAAACTTGCAGGCGCAACTTATGAGTTGGTTACTAGCCTTGCTCTTACAAACAGCAACTACGTGATCAACAACGTAACAAGTGCTCTTGCGGTAACAAAAGCAACGGTAAAAGTATCTTTCGTACAGGATCAGGAGGTAATTTATGGCACAACTCCAAATCTTGTACCAACATACGAAGGTTTTGTTGCCGGTGACGAACACGATGCTCCAGTCTTTACTTACAAACTTGGTGAAAACGTTTATAACAACCAGATACTTGGCGTAGATGGTGCATACACAATCACTGCAACAGTGGCAGATCTTGACAACTATACGTTTGACGTACAAAACAACGTAACGTTTACAGTTGTTGCAAGCACAATTTCTGTTGGCAAAAAATCAGCAACAAGCTCTGATTATGGCAAAGATATCGCAACACCTGTGGCAGGTAGCTTTGATATTCAGGTGACAGACAATCTCACTGCTGAACAAAAGACAGCACTTGTCGACGAAGTCAAAGGTTTGCTCAGCTTTACTGCTGTTGACGGCCAGACTATTTTGACAAAGGGCTATGGTGCAGGCACTTATGACGTAAAAGTTGTTATCAACTCAGACAACTTCAAGTTTGCAGGTGGCAAAGAATTTGTCGTTGCAGATGCATACGTTATCAACAAGATCAGCCTTACAGTTGCAGGAACAGCAACAAGCACGTTTGGTTCATCAGTTTTGTCAGGAGACACAGCTTATACTGTAACAGGCTGGGCAGAAACAGAAACTCAGGACAGCAAAAACAGCATCTATGCTGCTATTGGTCAAAACATCCAGTTTGTACCAGGCAATATTGCAGGTCTTTCAGTTGCTGGTTCACCATATAACAATGGCGAAGTTACTTTGACAGAAAAATCAGCATTCAACTTTGCGAACTATACTGTACAAATCACAACAAACGTGGCTCTTACAGTACAAAAGAAATCTGTTACTATCAATCTTGCCGGTGCAGATTACTCAAAAGGTTACAATAGTGAGCCAACACGTGAAATCAGCGTTGCAACAGGCGAAGGTTTTGATATCACTGCAACAGTAGCACTTGGCAGTGCAAACGTTGATACTTATGCAATTTCAACAGGCATGGTTTCAAGCGTTGCATTTAAAGATGCCGGCAGTGCAGAAACTTATAGCCTTGGCAACTATGACTTTGCATTTACAGGCAATATGCAAATCGTTGCTCATGCAATCGAAGTAGTTCACAATGCAACAGTTGATTACTCTGGCAACAAATAAGCACAAACGCTCACACAAACAACAGCTTTTGGTGACAGCGTTTCAATCACAATCTCAACAAGCAGTGCAAATGCAACAACATACAACTACGTTGCAAATGCAGTTTCTACACAAACAACAAATCTTGGTGACAAATTTGCAGCAACCGTTGCAATTGCAAACGACCTTGCAAACAACTACGTCATCAACTACAACTTGTCTGTAACAATCAATGCAAAACAAGTTGCAATCAACATGTCTGGTGCACAATATGACAACGTTTATGACGGCGAGTAAACACGTGAAATCAGCGTTGCAACAGGCGAAGGTTTTGATATCACTGCAACAGTAGCACTTGGCAGTGCAAACGTTGATACTTATGCAATTTCAACAGGCATGGTTTCAA
>JAFTHO010000027.1 GCA_017457385.1 Clostridia bacterium
ATAAAAATGTCTTCTCTAGATTTGAACAACTTTCTGTCGTTTGGCACGACAAGTCCCGTCACTTTGCAGGTATGACACGAAATGACCATATCACAAATGCGACCAAGTCGTTTTCCGTTGATGGTGTTTATCACTTCTTTGCTTTTGAGTTCGCCAAAAGTTATATCCATAATTTCTCCACTGTTTTATGGATATGAACAAACTTTTGTTAAAATGACGAGCTGTTTGTTTTAGATACAAGCCGTTGAATAAAAACAATTTATTTTATAAATTTTGAAACGCAAACTCCAATCCAATCCCTCCACCATCAGGCAGATACCTTTCTTTTTAAAGTGGAAGGCTTTTTATCTTTTTTAAAGTTTGTATATCAAATCAAAAAATTATACAGTAGTCATCATTTCTCTCATTTGCGTCATAGCGTTTTTTTCAAGACGTGATACCTGCGCCTGAGATATACCGACTTCGGCAGAAATTTCCATTTGAGTTTTGCCCTCAAAATAGCGTTTGTGCAAAATTTGCTTTTCTCTCTGACCGAGTTTTTTTATTGCCTGACAGAGCGAAATGTTTTCAAGCCACTTTTCGTCCGTATTTTTTTTGTCGTCTATCTGATCCATAACAAGCACAGAGTCACTCTCATCGCTGTATACCGGCTCAAAAAGTGAAACAGGCTCACTAATTGCATCAAGAGCATTTTTGACCACTTCTACCGGTTGACCAAGCTCTTTGGCAATATCTGCAATGCTTGCTTGTTTGTCGCTGTCACACTCAAGCCTTTCTCTCGTCTGCAAAGCCAAAAACGCCATATCACGCACACTTCGACTGACGTGAAGACTGTTTCCCTCTCGCAAAAAACGTCTTATCTCGCCAACAATCATTGGCACTGCATAGGTAGAAAACCTGAGGTTGTAACTCACGTCAAAGTTGTCCACCGCCTTGAGCAAACCCACACAACCCACCTGAAACAAATCGTCCATATTGTCGCTTTTGCCTGCATATCTTTGCACAACACTCAAAACAAGCCTCATATTGCACAAAACAAACTTTCGTCGTGCATTGTCGTCGCCAGTTTTTATCTTCAACATAAGGTCATTTGCCTGCTCGTGCGTGAGTTTTGGCAACGTGCCCGTATCTATGCCACAAATTGTAACCTTTCTTTTCATAACACACCTCGTCTGGTATAGATAGTGTGTTTAAAAACAAAAAAAGTATACCTGCACAATTTTTGGCAGATATACTTTGTGACAAAAAAACGGGTGCCCTTTTGGACACCCTTTTTTATAATTATTATTGATTTTTTTCGATGAAAGATACTACGTCGCCGATAGTTTTCATTTCCATAGCAACTTCGTCCGGAACAGTTACGTTAAACTCTGTTTCTACAGCCATGAGCATTTCTACAACGTCAAGAGAATCTGCACCCAAATCGTTGATGATGTCAGACTCCATTTTAATTTCATCTTCTGAAATGTTGATTTGTTCAGCCAACAACTTTCTGATCTTTTCAAAAATCATAACAATAGCCTCCTGCTTGATGTTGACATTATTATACACTAAAAATGAAAAATGTCAATACCTTTTTATTTTTAATTATTAGTCAACGTAAGCGATTGCTTCGATTTCGATAAGAGCGCCCATTGGGATTTTTGCTACTTGCAAGCAAGTACGTGCTGGGAAGTCAGAAGTGAAATATTCTGCATAAATTTTGTTAACTTCTGCAAAGTCTGCGATATCAGCAAGGAAAACAGTTGTTTTGATAACGTTTTCGAGTTTGCTGCCACCTTCTTCCAAAGTGTTTTTGAGGTTGTTGAGAGCTGCATAAGTTTGTTCTTGAATAGTTGCACCAAGTTTGCCGTCAGCAATGCCGAGTTGACCGCTTGTGATAACGAGGTTGTCGCATCTGAAGCCGTGTGAATAAGGACCGATAGCTGCTGGACATTTTGGTGAAAGAATTGGTTTTTTCATAATAATAAAATCCCCCTTTTAGGTAATTTTTTGTATAGTCAAATTATATCAAAGGCATGGTATATTGTCAATGCAAAAGTTTTTATACTTTATAAATCATCTGCGTCCTGCATGGGCGTTTTGTCTTGTCCGTTTGGCAAGCCGGTATAACTGCCAAGAGTATCCGTTTCGCTGTGAAAGTTTTCCACCACGTCACGCAAAATTTGGTTTTGTATTTTGTCTTTTTTGTTTTTGATTTTTCTGCTTTTCATAAAAAAACCTCCTGTTGCAATTGTTTGCAAAGAAGGTTTGTTTTAATCATTAAATCAAAAATCAAAAAGTGACAATTGAGATTGTTTTTCTTCGAAATGATTTATATATTCAAAAATCTCGTTGACGTCTGTCATAATGCCGTGCTGACGACAACGGTCATAAAAAATTTTGCTCAGTTTTGAGTTTGCAAAACTGACAATCTGATAGCTGTTGCCATAAAGCAGTTTGTATTTGTCTTTTATGCCAGGAAAGTGCTCGTCAAGTTTTTGATAAAAATATTCTCTGTTGCCGTCACGCAAAGTCATACCCATACCAAAACAAATGATGCCCTTTACTTTTGCCTGTATGCAATAGTCCAAAATGCCGTTGATATTGTCTGCATTGTCGTTGATAAAAGGCAAAACCGGGCTTAGCCACACAACTGTTGGAACGTCGTTGTCACGCATTACGTTTAGCACCTCTGCCCTGCGTTTTGTGGTTGCAACGTTTGGCTCGACAATTTTGCACAAATCTTCGTCAAAAGTTGTCATTGTCATTTGCAATACAAATTTTGCTTTTTTGTTTATGCTTTTGATAATATCAAGATCACGCAACACAAGGTCAGATTTGGTTATCAGCGTGCCACCAAAACCGTGAAAATCAAGCAGTTGCAAAAACCTGCGTGTATAGCACAACTCCCCTTCCAGAGGCATATATGGGTCTGACATACTGCCCATGCCAATCATACATTTTTTGCGTTTTTTGATGAGAGCATCTTTAAGCAAAGACAATGCATTTGTTTTGACTGCAACGTCTTCAAATTCGTGTTGCATATTGTAGCACAAACTGCGTGAGTCGCAATAAATGCAACCGTGCTGACAACCACGATAGATGTTGATTCCGTTTTTTGCTGATAAAATGCTTTTTGCCTGTATTTCGTGCATAACAAAATTTTAGCACAAAAAAGAAAACACGGAAAGATTTTTTCCGTGTTTTTTGTTTAAATTAAAATTCTGCATTAGATACAGTGCGTGGGAATGGAAGCACGTCACGAATGTTGTTTACACCTGTGAGATACATTACCATACGTTCAAAGCCCATGCCGTAGCCTGCGTGTTTTGTTCCGCCATATTTGCGAAGGTCAAGATACCACCAGTAGTCTTTTTCGTTGAGGCCAAGCTCTTTCATACGGGCAAGCAACAAATCGAGACGTTCTTCTCTTTGACTGCCACCAATGAGTTCGCCAACGCCAGGAACGAGCATATCCATTGCCGCAACTGTTTTGTTGTCGTCGTTCATACGCATATAAAATGCTTTGATTTCTTTTGGATAGTCAGTAACGAAAACAGGACCGTTAAATACTTTTTCTGTAAGATATCTTTCGTGTTCTGTCTGCAAATCACAACCCCAGTATACTTTAAACTCGAAGTTTTCGTTGTTTTTTTCAAGAATTTTTACTGCGTCTGTATATGTGACCTGACCAAACTTGCTGTTAACAAGGTTTGTGAGTCTTTCGATAAGACCAGTGTCTACACGTTGGTTGAAAAACTCCATTTCCTGTTTGCAGTTTTCCATAACGTAAGTGATGATATATTTTACCATATCCTGTGCAAGTTGCATATTGTCCTGCAAATCTGCAAAGGCAATTTCTGGCTCGATCATCCAAAACTCTGCCGCGTGGCGAGTTGTGTTTGATTTTTCTGCACGGAAAGTTGGACCAAAAGTATATACGTTGCCAAATGCCATTGCATAAGTTTCGGCATTGAGTTGGCCTGATACTGTGAGGTTTGCAGATTTTTCGAAAAAGTCTTGTGAAAAATCTACACTTCCGTCTTCTTTTTTGGCAACTTTTTCGAGGTCGAGTGTTGTCACTTTGAACATTTCGCCTGCACCCTCGCAGTCACTTGCTGTGATGATTGGTGTGTGAACGTATACAAAGTTGCGATCCTGGAAAAATTTGTGGATTGCATATGCAGCAACAGAACGAACCTTCATAACTGCATTGAAAAGGTTTGCACGTGGACGAAGGTGTGCAATGCCACGCAAAAACTCTACGCTGTGACGTTTTTTCTGCAATGGATAGTCAGAAGTTGATCTGCCCTCTATCTCGATGTTTGTAGCCTTGATTTCAAACGGTTGTTTGTTTTCTGGTGTCAAAACGAGTTTGCCTTTTACGATAACGGCACTGCCAACATTGAGTTTTGCAATTTCTGCAAAGTTGTCGATTTTGTCTTGTTCGAAAACGACCTGGATGCATTTAAAGCAACTGCCGTCGTTGAGTTCGATAAAACCGAATACTTTTGAGTCTCTTATTGTTCTTGCCCAGCCTGCAACAACGATTTCTTTATCTGCGTAGGCTGTCATATTGTCATAAATATGTTTGATTTGTATTCTTTCCATAACTGTATTTATCTCTGTGTGTTTTATTTTCTCAATTTGCGAAGGAATGGCGGAATGTCATTGTCTTCTCTTGGTTGAATTCTTGTTGCAAAAGGATCGTCTTGTTTTGGTCTTTCAAAACTTTGTGGTGCAACCGGTTGTGGACGAGCCTGATAATCTGTTTTTGGTTGCTCTTCTTTTTTGATAGCATTTGCAAACAAATTGTCAAGTCTTTCGTGACCCATCAATGGTCTTGCAGGTTGCTCTTGTTTTTTAGGTTTTTCTTCTGCAAAAGTCTCGAAACCAGTTTTGTCAAAACCAGTTGCAATGATTGTAACCTGAACTTCTTCTTCGAGATCTTCTCTCACGTCGGCACCAAAAATGATGTTTGCAGTTTCGTCTGCAACTTCGTGAATGAGTTGAACCGCATGCTGAACTTCGCCAAGAGTGAGGTCGATGCCACCAGAAATGTTCACGATAACGCCTGTTGCTCCCTCAATTGTAGTTTCGAGCAATGGGCTGTAAACGGCTTTTCGCACTGCGTCGATTGTGCGGTTTTCACCACGACCAGCACCAAGACCCATGTGAGCCATACCAGTGTTTTTCATGATAGTTTTTACGTCGGCAAAGTCGAGGTTGATGAGTGCAGGGAATACGATAAGGTCAGAAATGCCCTGGATGCCTTGTCTCAACACTTCGTCCGCACGCATAAATGCCTCTACCATAGTGATGTCTTTGTTGAAGTTTTGAGTGAGTTTGTAGTTTGGTATAACAACGAGTGTATCTACGTTTTTGCGAAGATTTGCAATGCCTTGTTCTGCATTGTTCATGCGACGGCGACCTTCAAAACCAAATGGTTTTGTAACAACGGCAACTGTCAATGCGCCAAGTTCTTTGGCGATTTGTGCAACAACCGGTGCTGCACCTGTACCTGTGCCACCACCCATACCGGCAGTGATAAACACAAGGTCTGTGCCCTGCAATGCCTCTTTGATGGCTTGTCTGCTTTCTTCTGCAGCCTGACGACCAACTTCTGGGTCGGCACCTGCGCCAAGACCTTTTGTGAGTTTTTCGCCAATCTGGATGCGCTCTGTTGCGCGTGAAAGAATGAGTGCCTGTTTGTCTGTGTTGATAGCAACAAAACTTGCACTTTCGATACCGGCACTGATCATGCGGTTGACTGCATTGTTGCCACCACCGCCAACACCGATAACTTTTATTTTTGCAATCGCTTCCTGAGAAGTGATGTTGTAATCGTTAGAAGGTGCGTTGTTGTAATAATCCATCTTTTAACCTCCAAAATTTGCCAAAAGTTTTTTGATAAAGCTTTGTTTTACTGGTTTGCACTGGCTGAGTGCAATGCCAATAAGACCATAGGCTGAAGTATACTCTTGTTTGTCATATTGTGGCGAATTGATTTGTGCAGGATAAACTGCCCTTTCCATACACTTTGCAAGTGCGCTCACGCCACCTTTGAGATATGCAAACGTGCCACCCGTGATAAACACAGGCACGTTTTTTGGTATCTGATGCGGACAAGCATCAAGACACGCCAGAATGTGCTCTGCAATATCTTCTACCCTGCAACGAACGATTTCGTTTGTTTTTGAAGAGTTGAAATCCATATCATCAACAGTAATGCACTCTGTGTCGGCAAACTCAAGATTGAGATGCACTTTTGACAAAAGAACGTCTGCAACCTCGTGATCGATATCCAAAACCTGTGCAAGGTCATCTGCCATTTGTGCACTGCCGATAGAAAACGATTTGCTGTAAAGCACACCGTCCCCCAAAATTACGCTCACTGTTGTAGAAACAAAACCACTGTCTACAAGCACTGCGTATCCATCACGGATTGATGGCTGGATGAGATAC
>JAFTHO010000028.1 GCA_017457385.1 Clostridia bacterium
AAACAAGACGTTTGAGTGACAAAGGGGCGCTATCGTAAGGAACGAAGTGACGGAATAGAGAAAAAGAAGTGGATCGTCACACGCAACCTTGCGTGTTTGAACAAAAAAGAAAAACGTCTTGTTAAAAACAAGACGTTTGAGTGACAAAGGGACGCGTTCGTAAGGAGCGAAGTGACGGAATAGCGAAAACGAAGTGAAGCGTCACACGCAACCTTGCGTGTTTGAACAAAAAGAAAAACGCCTTGTTAAAAACAAGACGTTTTGGCAGGGGAGACGCGATTCGAACACGCAACCTACGGTTTTGGAGACCGCTACTCTACCGTTGAGCCACTCCCCTAAACAACAGATTAATTATATACAATAAACGTAAAATAGTCAAACTAAAAATGACAAAAAGAGGTAAAAATGTTTAAATTTGACGTGGGTTTTATTGGTGGCGGAAACATGGGTTCTGCCATTGCAGAAGTTTTGATGAACAGTGGTGCAGTAAAAGCAGAAAAAGTTTTGGTGTGTGACCAGGATCAAACAAAACTTGATTTGTTTGCACAAAAAAACTGTGGCACAACAAAAGAGATTGACGACGTTGTAAAAAACTGTCGTATTGCCTTTGTTGCGGTAAAACCACAGTCTTTTGATGGGTTGAAAGAAAAATTTGGTCAAAACGTCAAATGTGAGGCTATTGTTTCAATCATGGCGGGCAAAAAACTGGGGTATGTAAAACAAGTCATAAAAAACAAAGATTGCTCAGTTGTGAGAATTATGCCTAATCTTGCGTGCAGGTATGGCGAAGGTGTTACTCTTGCTCAACTGACAGACGTGAGCGGTGAACTGAAAGAATATATAAAAGGTTTGTTGCAAAAACTTGGTGTTCTCATTGAAATTGAAGAAAAAGACTTTAATTTTTGCTCATCAGTCAGTGGATGTGGTCCGGCATTTTTCTTTGAATATTTTAAATATTTTTATAATCAATGCATTGCGTATGGTCTTGACGAACAGGATGCAAAAAACATGGTTTTGCAAACTGCATGCGGATCTGCAAAACTTGCAATGAACTCAACAGAAACGTTTGAAAAACTCATTTCTAACGTATGTTCAAAGGGTGGATCAACAATTGAGGGCGTAAAAGTGCTTGAATCATCTGATATGGAACAAATTGTAGAAAAAACTCTTTGGGCAAGCAAAAAAAGAAACGACGAATTGGAGCAAGTATAAAAATATGAAAAAAGTAGTTATATATTCTGACGGGGCTTGTTCTGGCAACCCTGGTGTTGGTGGCTGGGGCGCCATTTTGATGTATAACGGGTACAAAAAAGAGTGTGCTGGTTATGACAAGCAAACGACAAACAACCGTATGGAGTTGTTTGGTGTGATTATGGCGTTAAAACAACTCAAAGAGCCTTGTGAGGTAGAAATTTATACCGATTCTGCCTATGTTGCAAATGCTTTCAATCAAAAGTGGATTGAACAATGGCAACTTGCCGGCTGGAAAACAGCAAGCAAAGGAGAAGTCAAAAATCAGGATTTGTGGAAGAGTTTGTTGTGCGAAATGGAAAAACACAAAATAACTTTTTTTAAGGTTAAAGGACATGCGGACAACGAATTTAACAACAGATGCGACGAACTTGCGCGAGAACAAATCGTGATATGCAAAAAGAATCAGTCAATCGACTGATTCTTTTTTTGTCAGTTATAAAAAGTTTTGTGTTTTGAAAATGCGTTGTAAATAATTTCTGAAACAACAAGCATAAGTATCAAAAGCTCTGGTATGATAAATTTGTGCATTATATCCGCAGGATTTGCAAGGTTTGTTTTGAGCAAAAGCAAATTTATCGTTGCAATCAATGCAGTTGCAAAAACAAATATTATCAGTTTGCTGATGATAGAGTGTTTAAAGTCGTGTGTTGGCTTTACTCTAATGTTTGGTTTTGAAATATAAACGTAAGTGTAATATGCCGGTATAAGCAAGAACAAAAATGCAGTTGCACAAACACCAAAGATGCTCACTCCGGAGCCACAAATGAGCCATGAGAGCCCCAAAAGTGCATAAAATGCAATTAAAGTTGACCATGCAGTGACGCAGTTGATTTTGTTTTTGATGAGCATTGGCACAGCTTTGTATTGAGAAGTTGTCGTGTTGTAAAATCTTATGCGATAGCCTTCTTTTGCCAAAGAATCTGCCATTTCTGCCATAGTGAGGTTTTCAGAAGTAAACTCATCACGATAAGAAGAGATTTGTGGTGAAATCTGTGCGATCTTTTCGTCTGTGTTGACGATCTGATCGCCAAGCAGACTGTTGAGAATTTGTCTGTATTGAGCTTCTGTTTCATTTTCATCAACGTTTTGCTGAGATGAGGCAGAAGGAGTTGCAACTGTCTCTTCTTCGTTTTTGGTGAAAATAGAAGTCAAAAACTCTGATTTTTCTTCTTTTGATGAAGAAACGTATGAATAATCTTCGGTATATTCTGTTTTTGGAACAAATTTTTCATCACAATTGTCAATTCGTGGCAATTCTTCTTTTTGTTCGATTTCAACAAAAGTGAATTCGTTTGTGATTTCTGTTTCTGCAACTTCGCCGGCTTTTCTTTCAATGACAGGGCATGTTGCAATTTTTATTTCTTCTGTATCACAAGATTCTTCAACTTTGTCGTCAGTTTCAATCAGATTATAAAGAGGATCTGAGTTGTCTTCAGCAGGTTGTTCTTCAACGGGCGCAAAAACTTGTTCTTCCTGAGTGATTTCTGTTTTGCAAACATTGTCATTTTGCAAAACTTCTGCTTGTTGTGTTTCAACAATTGCAGTTTCGTCAAAAATCTGTTCGTCTTCAAAAGTTTGTTGTGCAACGTCAAAATCTTCTTCTGTCAAAACAACGTCATCTGTTTGTTCTTCAACCTCATCAGATTCTTCAACTGATTGAGAAAGCTTCATCAATTCTGCAAACAGTTGCTGATTTTCTGTTTCATCGCGAAAATCTTTGCGTTGTTTGCGTTTTCTTGAGCCTTTTGAACCCAAAAACACGTTGTCTTGTGGGGTATATTCCGGCAAATCTTCTGCCGGCTCAGAAATCAGACTGTCTAAAATGTTGCGGTGGAAGTTCCACTCAGAAAGATATTGTTCGCAAGTGGCTTTTCCGTGAGAAGTGAGACGGAAGTATTTTCTTCTTCCGCCGTGAGATTCTTCACCCCAATAACATTCGACAAGATCCTGCTCTTCAAGGCGTTTGAGATAGCCATAGAGGGTAGGTTGCTTGATTTCGTATTTGTTTTCGGTTTTTTCTTTAATTTCTTTGGCAATTTCGTATCCATATTTGTCGCCGTTGTAAAGGGCGTTAAGGATGATTGTTTCGATATTGCCTTTTAAAAATTTAAAATCATTTCCCATATAAAAATAATATCAAAATGGCAATAAATAGTCAATATATAACTGAAAAAAGTCAAGAATAAATAATATTATTACAAACATAATATATAAATTATTTAAAATACAACAAAAAACTTTTTATTTTTTGCTCAAAAATATATAATATAAAACAGAGAGCAATATTATGCAGATAAGTTATTTTAAAGCAGACAGAAAGAGTATAAAAATAGAAGTTACAACAAAACGAGAAGTGCGTGTTTTTTATCCAAAAAACACGTCAATAACACGTGCTCAGGAGATTGTTTTGCAAAAAGAAAAATGGATAGAAAACAAGGTGAAACAAGCGCTTGGAAACGTAGAAAAACACAAAGAAGTGTTTGACCTCAAGGGTATAACATTGCTTGGAAAACACGTTAAAATCGATTTTTGTGATATAAAAAAGGCTTATTTGACGGAAAATATATTGCTGTTGCCAGAAAAACTAAAAAATGATGAAGAA
>JAFTHO010000002.1 GCA_017457385.1 Clostridia bacterium
GGTATGGACATTAAAATGCAAAACCAAAGCATTTTTGATGCTATGCACAGAGTGTGAGGTGACACATGCTGTCTAAAGAAGAAATTTTTGAAACCATAAAAATGGTCAGCTCTCAACACCTTGACGTGCGCACTATCACAATGGGCATTTCGTTGCTCGATTGCATTGCAGACACAACAAGCGAAACATGCGACTGAATTTATGACAAAATAACAACAAAAGCAAAAAATCTTGTAAAGGTTGGCAACGACATTCAAAACGAATTTGGCGTGCCTATCGTAAACAAACGTATTAGCGTAACCCCTGTAAGTCTTGTTACTGCACGCACAGGCAACAGCATTGAGGTTGCAAAAGTGCTTGACAAATGCGCACAGGAAGTTGGCGTTGACTTTATTGGTGGTTACAGTGCGCTTGTGCAAAAAGGTATGACAGATTTTGAAAAAGAATTTTTGTATACCATCCCACAGGCACTTGCACAGACACAAAGACTTTGCTCATCTGTAAACGTTGCCTCTACAAAAACAGGTATCAATATGGATGCAGTAAAAATCATGGGCGAAATCATTAAAGAAACTGCATATCTCACCCGTGAGCAGGACAGCATTGGTTGTGCAAAGTTTGTTGTTTTTGCAAACGCAGTAGAAGACAACCCATTTATGGCGGGTGCTTTCCATGGCGTGGGCGAAGCCGACACAGTAATCAACGTTGGCGTAAGCGGTCCTGGCGTTGTTAAAGTTGCTTTGGAAAAAATAAAAGACGGCGACCTGACAGAAATTGCCGAAACTGTAAAAAAAGTTGCTTACAAAATCACTCGTGTTGGTCAAATGGTTGCGCAGGAAGCAAGCAAACGACTCAATGCAAACTTTGGCATAATCGACCTTTCTCTTGCACCTACACCTGTAATGGGTGACAGTGTTGGTCACATTCTGGAAGAAATGGGTCTCGAAACTGTTGGTGCATACGGCACGACTGCATGTCTTGCCCTCCTTAACGACGCCGTTAAAAAAGGAGGCATAATGGCAAGTTCTCACGTTGGTGGTCTGAGCGGTGCGTTCATTCCTGTAAGCGAAGACATCGGTATGATAAATGCAGTAAACAAAGGTTGTCTCAAACTTGAAAAACTTGAGGCAATGACTGCAATCTGTTCTGTTGGTCTTGATATGGTTGCCGTTGGTGGTGACACACCTGCCGACGTTTTGTCTGCAATGATTGCCGACGAATGTGCTATCGGTGTGGTAAACAACAAAACAACTGCCGTACGCGTTATCCCTGTATATGGCAAAAACAGTGGCAGTGTAAGTTTTGGTGGTTTGCTTGGCACAGCCCCTATCATGCCAATCAACACAACAAGCCCATCAAAATTTATTTCTCGTGGTGGCAGAATTCCTGCACCTGTATGGGCAAACAAAAACTGACACTTAAAAAGTGTCCAAAAGTAGGCTCAAAATAAAGCACTGTGAAAGAATAAAGCTTTTATGGTGCTTATTTTTTATGGGCACAAACACGAGTAAAACATAGTTTTATTTTTATAATAAACTTTGCAAGAGCTTTTGTGTAAACCACACTACTTCGAGTTAAAGTGTCCAAAAGTAGGCTCGGTATTAAGCACTATGAAAGCACAAAGCTTTTATGGTGCTTATTTTTTATGGCACAAACACGATAAAGAAAAAATTAAAGGCACGGTTTAATACCGTGCCTTTTTGCTTTTATCAGTTTGTTTCTATAAGAATGCCAAGATTGTTGAGTTGAGATTTTATCCTTTCAAAAGAATTTTCGTCATTTACGATGATTGTGTGCAAATGCATACCTTCGGTCAAAAGGGACAATGGGTTTACGCCCTCGCCATCCATTTTTTCTACAAAACAGTCTGCATCATAGCGAGAAGAAATATTGAGTTCGGCAGACAGTTTGCCATATACAGGGTGGTCAACCACAACGTCAACAACCTTGCCACCATTGTCTACTATTGCATAAAACTCGTTTGAAACGTCGTTTTTGCCATGTTTTACAACGATGAGTTTTGTTATGCCGTTTTGCTGATTATCAAGCACGTAGCCTTTGTGTTCGGCTTTGATCTGATAGCCTGCCGCACGCAACAAAGCAACGTCTGCCACAATGATTTGTCTTGTTACGCCAAGTTCTTTTGCAAATGCCGTTGCACTTATCGGTTGAGTGCCTGTTTTTAATTTTTCTATAATAATTTGTCTGCGTTGTTCGCCGTTCATAAAACACCTCTTCAGTCTTGTGTTTTTTGCAATTTTTTGCACATATAGACAACGTCTGGCAACGGATTGTTGTAATATGGCTCGATTTGTTCAAAACCAAGTTGTCTGTAAAGATTTAGTGCAAGCGTCATGCTCTCGAGGGTGTCAAGATACATATATTCGTACCCTGCTTTTGTTGCCCTTGAAATGCATATTTCTGCAAGTTTTTTGCCAATGCCAAAACGACGATATTTTTCACGTACGTACATACGCTTCATTTCGCAAATGCCGTTGCCAAGGTTTTTGTATGCAACGCAACCAACTGCCTCGCCACGGATTTTTGCAATGAACAAATTGCCCTCCGGCTTGGCATATTTATACGGCAGATTTGCAATTTCTGCCTCGAAGTCCTGAAAGTCAAGACTGCACTCCAGACCCTGGGCATATTCTAAAAACAAAGTTTTTATCTCATCAAGGCAATCGAAACCTTCTTTTATGACGACTTTCATTAAATCTCCTTTTTGACAACGCATGGGTTGCCACATGCAAACACATATGGTGGCACGTCTTTTGTCACCACACTGCCCGCACCTATAACTGCACCTTCGCCAATAGTCACGCCAGGCAAAACGATAACACCACCGCCAAGCCACACGTTGTCACACAGTTTTACCGGTTTTGAAGTCTCGATGCCAGTGTTGCGTGTTGTTGCATCCATTGGGTGCAAAGGTGTATACAAACCGCACTGTGGCCCTATAAACACGTTGTTGCCGATTTCTATTTTGCCACAGTCCAGAAACACACAGTTGCTGTTGACAAACACGTTGTCACCCATTGTGATGTTTGTGCCATAGTCGAAAGAAAAGGGCGAATATACCGTCACGTCTTTGCCCACTTTGCCAAGGATTTTTTTGAGAAACTCTTCCCTTTCGTCCTGGTTGAGTGGCGGAATATTGTTGTAAAGATATGCATTTTGTCTTGCCTGCAAATGCTCTTTTGCAAGTGCCTCATCAGGCAGATATTCAAGCCCTGCAAGTTGTTTTTCTTTTGCCGTCATTTTTCACTTTCTCCAAAAATTTCCGCACGTTGTCTGAATGCCTTGCGGTATGCAGACAAAGTGACCCACACGAATATAAGCACGCAAACCACTTCTGCAACAGGATAAGCAAGCCATACGCCGTCAAGACCAATGATCATATCCATAACGATTGCAACAGGTATGAGCAATGCAAGCTGACGTGCAATTGACATTGACAAAGAATGGAGTCCTTTGCCCAAAGACTGCAAAATTGTGATGATCATGATGCCACATGATGCAGGCAAAAAACACCAGCTGATTGTTTTGAGTGCATGTATTGTGACTGGTGCCATATCTGCGCTTGTGTTGAACATAAGCAAAATGACAGGTGTTGCAAACTGGAAGAGCAAAAAACCCACCAGCATTATGCTTGCCGCAGTTGCAAGTGACAGTTTGACTGTCTGTTTGTAACGTTTTTTGTTGTTTGCACCAAAGTTGTAACTCAAAATTGGCAATGCACCTTGCGTGAGACCAAACACAGGCATAAAAATGAAAGACTGTGTTTTGAAGTATATGCCAAGTGTGTCTACTGCGTACATATATTTGGCAATGATGCCGTTGAGAGTTGCCGTTGTGACAGAACCGATTGCATTCATGACCATTGCAGGCAAACCTATACGGCAGATTTCGCCAATTGCCTGTGCGTTTGGACGAAAACCTTTGAGTGACAAAGATACGTCCTGCTTGCGTGTCAAAAACACTGTGAGCACAAAAGTCATTGCACATGCCTGACCGATGATTGTTGCAATGGCAGCACCTGCAACACCCATTTCCGGAATAATCTGTGTGCCACCGATATTGATACCGTTGATAAGAATTGGGTCAAGTATGATGTTTGTTATTGCACCGATGAGTTGTGACATCATTGGCACCTTCATATTGCCTGTTGCCTGCAAAATTTTTGAGCAGACCATTTCGATAAAGGCAAATATGCTAAGACCCATGTATATGTTGAGATAAAGTGTGCCAAGACGGATAATTTCTTCGTCCTGAGTGAACATACGCAAAAACAAGCCTGAACACGTGAAAGACAAAATCACCATGCCCACGTATACGCAACCAGCCATAAACAAAGCCTGTCTTGCAAGACAGTTTGCCCTTGCCTGATCGCCCTCGCCAAGTCGTTTTGCAATTTGTGCATTTGCACCAACGCCAATGCCTATGCCAAATGCAATAACAAGCATAACCATTGGATAAGAAAGGTTGACGGCAGTAAATGCTGCGTCGCTGTATTGTGATACGAATATAGAGTCGACAATGTTGTAAAGTGCCTGCACAAGCATGCTTATCATAGCCGGCAAAGACATGCTGAAAAGCAGTTTTCCAACAGGCATAGTGCCCATTTTGTCAGATTTTAAACGCATTTCTTTTGTATTTTCCATATATAACAAAAAACTCCTGTATTGTATATTTTATAACAATATAATTTGATTGTAAACAGGTTTTTGCTTTTAATATATAAACCTTGAAAAACACCCATACTTGTGTTAATATGTTTTTATAAATTACCTGTTCACCACACACGGAGGTTTTTATGACAGAAAAAAAATTTTCACCTTTGATTACAACTATAATCGCTTTGTGCGCACTCGTTGCTTTTGCTGGCATTTTTTGTGGACAAACCGTGTTTTATCACATCACAGTAACAGACAACACCTGGCATTATACCAAAACACACAGTTTGTTTGGTTTGCCGGGCGCAGACATTGAAGGATTAAACACAACCCTGGGTTTGTTTGCAACGATTTTTGCCACACTTGCTATCCTCTGTCTTGTTTTTGTGGCTTTGTCACTTGTTTTGCCTTTGTTTAAAAAAGCAAAATTGCAAAAAACTGCTTTTTGGTGTGCGGTTTTGACAATTGTATTTGCCGTCATCTCCATAATATTTATGTTGTTGTGTTCAAACGAATTTTTCGACACGTGGTCAAGCCTGCGCGTATACAATATGTATTATGGCGCATTTATGATTTATTGCAGTTGCATTGTTGGTGGTATTTTTTATATAGCAAATGACAAAAAAGAGTTGTTTGACAAAATAATCAAAAAATCAAACCCTTTGCTGTCTGTATGCTTTTGTGCAGTTGCCTTTGTTTTGGTTGCAGTCAGTTTGTTTTTGACACATACTGCCAACGGAACAACTGGTGGCGCAACATTGTGGCAAACGATAAGCAGTTTTGACGACTATCTTTTCTTTTATTCGTCAAAATTGCCTTTGACGGTTTGGTGCTATCTTGTTTTTTGCATACTGACCGCAATATCATGTGCAGGATGTGTATCTTTGTCTGTTTTGACTTTGTGTTGCAAAAAAGATTTTGGCAAAACAAACCAGATTGCAGGTGTGACCACCTTTTTGCTCATTGCAGGCACAATTTGCAGTGGATTGCTCAACTGCAACCTGCGCAACGTGCCAGAAGCCGTTTCTGCAGTAAAATTAACTTTGCCTGCCATTGGTTTTTGGATGCTTGTTGTTGCCGGCATTTTGTGCTGCATTGGCTCACTTTTGGCAAAAACAAAAACAAAAAAATAATTGGTGCAAGCCTTTTGAGCAGTTTTTGCCTGACGGTTGCAAATTGCAAAAACTGACAAAACAAACCTCTGGTTGACACCAACCGGAGGTTTTATTTTTTTATCACTGGTTGGCAAATTTAATAATACACCACATTGTTTTTGTATGATTTGTTTTCTTGTATCTTTTTTGTCATCGTGTTAAAATATTGCATATATTGTAAAGGAGGAAAAACACTATGGCAAAATCTAAAATGAGCACAACTACTCTCGTTTGCACTATCGCAATGGCTGTGGGCGTTTTGCTTGCAATTATCGGTTTGTTTGTAAACTGGGCAAACGTAACTGTAGAAATTTTGGGTCAATCTGCAACAGAAGGTGGCAAACTTTTTGATCTTGAAGGAACATGGGGCGTAATGGCAATCATCTTTGCTATACTTACAGTAATTTCTGGCATTGGTGCTGTTGCTTGCTCTTTGCTCAAAACTTTTGGCAAAGTAAAGCTCAATGACAAAATTTGTCTGATCGTTGGCATTGTTGTTGCAGCATGTGCAGTTGTTGCACTTGTTTGCACATTTATCTTTGGTGGTCAATACAGCGAAACAAGTGAACTTGCATCTGCAACAGTTTCACCTGCAATCGGCGCATGGTTGCTTACTGTTGGTGGCATTGCTTGTGGCACTGCTTGCATTGCAAACAA
>JAFTHO010000029.1 GCA_017457385.1 Clostridia bacterium
AAAAAGCGCTAACACAGGCGGTATCGTTAAAAAGGGTGACGTTGTTAAAGCAGTTATCGTAAGAACAACTTCTGGCGTAGGCCGTGCAGACGGTACACACATCCGTTTTGACGACAACGCAGCAGTTATCATTGACAACCAAAAACAACCAAGAGGCACTCGTATCTTTGGACCTGTTGCAAGAGAACTCAGGGAAAAAGACTACATGCGTATCGTTTCTCTTGCCCCAGAAGTTCTTTAATGGAGGTCTGAACTAACATGAAAAAAATGGAAATCAAAAAAGGCGATCTCGTTGAAGTTATCTGCGGTGGTATCGAAGCTAAAGGCAAACGTGGCAAAGTTTTGGCTACAAGCCCAAAAGCAGGTACAGTAGTAGTAGACGGCCTCAACATGGTTAAACGTCATACAAAACCACGTTCTGCACAACAACCAGGTGGTATCATCGAAAAACCACGTGCAATCGACGTATCAAACGTAATGATCGTTTGCCCAGCTTGTGACAAAGCAACTCGCATCGGTCACGTTGCTGGCGAAAACGGCAAATATCTCAGACAGTGCAAAAAATGCGGCGCTGTTATCGTAGACAGAAAAGAAGAAAAACCAGCTAAAAAAGCTGCTACAAAACGCAAAACAACAAAAAAAGCAGCTGAAAAAGCTGAATAAGGAGGAAATTCACTGTGGCAGAAGTTAAAGAAATGAACAGATTGATGGCTGCGTATAAAAACAGTGTTGTTCCTGCTTTGAAAGAACACTTCAAATACGAAAACATCAACCAAGTTCCAAGACTTGAAAAAATCGTTATCAACGCAGGTTTGGGCGACGTTAAAGACAATGCAAAATCTTTCCAACTCGCCGTTGACGAAATCAAATTGATTTCTGGTCAAAAACCTATGGTAACAAAAGCTAAAAAATCCGTTGCAAACTTCAAAGTAAGAGAAGGTATGCCAATCGGAGCGAAAGTAACTTTGCGTAACCAAAGAATGTACGAATTTATGGACAAACTCGTGTCAGTAGCTCTCCCACGCGTTAGAGACTTCCACGGCGTAAATCCAAATGCATTCGACGGTAGAGGCAACTACACATTGGGTATCAAGGAACAACTCATCTTCCCTGAAATCTCATACGACCAGGTAGAAAAAACAAGAGGCTTTGACGTAACTTTTGTAACAACTGCAAAAAGCGACGAAGAAGCAAGAGAACTTCTCAGACTCTTGGGTATGCCTTTCTCAAAGTAATGGAGGAAAACAATGGCTAAAAAAGCTCTTATTTTGAAACAACAAAAAGCACCAAAGTTTTCAACTCGTGCTTATACAAGATGTTCTATCTGTGGCAGACCACACGCTGTACTCCGCAAATACGGTATCTGCAGAGTTTGCTTCAGAGAACTTGCTTACAAGGGTGAAATCCCTGGTGTAAAAAAATCAAGCTGGTAAGTCAGTTATTTAGGAGGAAAAAACAATGGTTGTTACAGATCCAATCGCAGATATGCTGACTCGCATCAGAAATGCTTTGACTGCAAAGCACGAAACTGTAGAAGTTCCAGCATCAAAAATGAAAAAAGCCATTGCTGAAATCCTTTTGAACGAAGGTTACATCAGCAATGTAGAACTCAAAGAAGACGGCGTACAAGGCAGCATCGGGGTAACTTTGAAATACAGCAAAGAAGGCAACGTAATCAGTGGTCTCAAACGTATTTCTAAACCAGGTCTCCGTGTATATGCAAAAAGCAACGAAATCCCTAAAGTATTGAACGGTCTCGGCGTAGCCATCCTTTCAACTTCTAAGGGTGTTATGACTGATAAAGAAGCAAGAGCAAACAACCTCGGTGGTGAAGTGCTCGCATTCATTTGGTAAGGAGGATAAGCACTTATGTCAAGAATTGGTAGAATGCCGATCGTCCTTCCAGAAGGTGTTGAAGTTAAAGTTGAAGCTGGTCTCGTTACTGTAAAAGGTCCAAAAGGTCAACTTTCTCAACAAATCGGCAACAAAGATATTTCAGTTGCAGTAGAAAACAACGCAATCGTTCTTTCTAGAGCAAACGACAAAAAAGATGCAAGAGCACAACACGGTCTTTACAGAGCGCTCATCAACAACATGGTTGTTGGCGTAACTAAAGGTTTCGAAAAAGCTCTCATCGTAAACGGTGTAGGTTACAAAGCACAAGTTCAAGGCAAAAAACTCATCCTTAACATTGGTTACTCACACCCAATCGAAATCGAAGCTCCAGAAGGCATCACAATCGAATGTCCACAACTTACAGAAGTTGTTGTTAAAGGTATCGACAAAACTTTGGTAGGTCAAGTGGCTGCAAACATCAGAGCTAAAAGAGAAGTTGAGCCTTATCACTCATATGGTATTCGTTATAAAGACGAAGTTGTTATTACTAAAGAAGGCAAAACTGCTGGTAAATAAGAGGTGAAAATATGATTTCTAAATTGGATAAAAACGCTGACAGAAAAATCCGTCATGCAAGAGTTAGAAAAAAAGTTTCTGGCACAAGCCTCAAACCTCGCTTCAACGTTTACCGTAGCACAAGATACATCTACGTTCAGGTTATCGACGACGTAAACGGTGTTACACTTGTTGCAGCAAACTCTTTGCAAATGGCAGATCAACTTGCAGGCAAAACAAAATGTGAACAAGCCAAAGAAGTTGGCGCACAAGCTGCTAAACTTGCTTTGGAAAAAGGTATCACTGAAGTTGTATTCGACAGAGGTGGCTATCTTTATACAGGCCGTGTGGCAGCAGTTGCAGAAGGCGCTCGCGAAGCCGGCTTGAAATTCTAATAGGAGGTAAATTCAGATGGAAAGACGTGAAAACCAAGGTCAAAGAGCTGAACGTGACAACAAACGTCCAAACAGCAGACCAAAGTTCAACAGAGAAAGAAGAGAAGAAGCTGACGACCTCCAAAAGAAACTTGTATGCATCAACCGCGTAACTAAAGTAGTAAAAGGTGGTAGAACAATGCGTTTTACAGCTTTGGTAGTAGTTGGTGACGGCAAAGGTAAAGTAGGTTGCGGCACTGGTAAAGCTGCGGAAGTTCCACAAGCTATCGAAAAAGCAACACAAAGAGCTAAAAAGAGCATGATCAACGTGCCAATCGTTGGTACTTCTATCCCTCACGAAATCGTGGGCAAATTTGGCAGAGGTACAGTTCTTATGAAACCAGCTCAACCAGGTACTGGTATCATTTCTGGTGGCAAAGTAAGAAGCGTGCTCGAAGTAGCAGGTTACAAAGACATTCGTACAAAATGTCTTGGCAGCACAAACCCAATCAACTGTGTAAAAGCAACAATCAACGGTTTGGCAAATCTCAGAACAGCAGAAAAAGTTGCTGCATTGAGAGGCAAATCTGTTGAAGAAGTGCAAGCATAATAGGAGGTAACAAATGTCAGAAGTTAAAACAACTGCTCCAAAAATGCATCACGGCAGAGTTGTGGTTGAAAGCAAAAAACCACTCTACAACGTTAAAAACAACAAAGGCGAAATGCCTTATGCTATCTCAGAAGAAAGCGTAAAAGTAACTTTGATCAAAAGTACAATCGGTTGCCTCGAAGTTCAAAAAGCAACTGTAGCTGCTTTGGGTCTCAAAAAAGTAGGTTCTTCTAAAGTGTTCAAAGTTAGCCCAGCTCTCAACGGTATGTTGTTCAGAGTTAGACACTTGGTCAAAGTAGAAGAAGTTAAGTAAGTAGGAGGCACATTGATGAAAATTCATACTATTCAACCTGCTCCTGGCGCAGTGACTGCACCAAAAAGACTCGGCAGAGGTACTGGTAGCGGTCTCGGTAAAACCAGCGGTAAAGGTCACAAAGGTCAATGGGCAAGAAGCGGCGGCGGTGTTCGCATCGGTTTTGAAGGCGGTCAAATGCCTTTGGTTCGTCGTTTGCCTAAGAGAGGCTTTACTAACAACTGGCGCAAAGAATATTCTATCATCAACCTTGGTGATCTCGAATGTTTCGACAACGGTACAGTCGTCACACCTGAATTGGTATACGATATGGGTCTTGCGGCTGACAAAGGCAATGCAGGCCTTAAAGTATTGAGCGACGGTACTCTTACTAAACAGCTTACTGTAAAGGCTCACAAATTTTCAAAATCTGCTATTGCCAACATCGAAAAAGCTGGCGGCAAAGCAGAGGTAATTGAATAATGTGGCAAACAATTAAAAATTCTTTCAAGTCAAAAGAGGTAAGAACAAAAATTTTGTTCACTCTTTTGCTTGTAGCAATCTACAGACTTGGTTCGTTTATTCCTGTGCCAGGTATTGATGTAGCAGTAATCAGCGGTGCTGTAACAGGCAACACATTCCTTGGTATCATCAGTGCTATCAACGGTGGTGCGCTTGCAAACGGTACGTTGTTTGCTATCGGTATTTCACCATATATCAACGCGTCAATCATTCTTCAATTGTTGACAGTTGCAATCCCACCACTTGAAAGACTTTCAAGACAAGGTGACGAGGGTCGCAAAAAACTCACACAGATCACACGTATCTTTACAGTAATTCTTGCGGCAATCCAGGCAGTTGGTATTCTCGTTGCGTTCAATGCACAGGGCGTACTCAATACAGAGCTCATCTCTGCAGAGTTTTCAGTGCCAACTTGGGCACTCTTCATCTTCGTATCACTCATCCTCATCGCAGGTGCAACTTTGTGTATGTGGATTGGTGAACGTATCACAGAATATGGCGTATCAAACGGTATGTCACTTCTCATCTTCGTTGGTATCCTTGCAACAGCAGGCAATGCAATCGTTGCTGCTATCAAAGGTGTTATCGAAGGTGGCTTCAATGCAGGTGGCTGGGAACTCCTTGGCTTCCTTGCAATGGCAGTAATCATCTTTGCATTCATCGTATTCGTTGACAAAGCAGAAAGAAAAATTACTGTTCAATATGCAAAACAAATCAAGGGCAACAAAATGTATGGTGGCCAAAACACTACAATTCCTGTACGTGTAAACGGTTCTGGCGTATTGCCACTTATCTTTGCATTTGCTCTTACTTCTTTCCCAGAAATGCTCTTTAACACATTCTGGGCAGGACAAGACTGGGTAACATGGTACACAGTAAACATGGGTACGTCTTCATGGCTCTACCCAATCATGTTGACAATCTTCATCTTCTTGTTTGCATTCTTCTATCAACAAGTGCAATTCAATCCGATCGAAGTGTCAAAAAATATCCAGAACAACGGTGGTTTTATTCCTGGTATCAGACCGGGTCAACCAACTGCAGATTATCTCACAAAAGTTATTCAAAGAATCACATTCTTTGGTGCATTGTTCCTTGCAATCATCGCTTTTGTACCAAGCATTCTCTTCCAGATTGTAGGTGCAGGCAACCTTGGTTTGCTCAACACATTCACGTCAACAGGTTTGCTCATCGTAGTAAACGTTGCGTTGGAGTTTGACAAAGCTTTGGAACAACAACTTATGATGAAATATTACAAAGGCTTCCTTAACAAATAAGGACCTGTTTCCTGGCAAAAGGATGCGCCACAGGGCGTATCCGCCAGATGAAACAAAACAAAAAACTATAGAGAGGGAATAGATATGCGTATCGTATTGTTGGGCGCTCCGGGCGCAGGCAAAGGCAGTCAGGCAAAATCTCTTGCAGAAAGATACAGCGTGCCACATATTTCAACAGGTGATATCTTCCGTGCACTCAAACCAGACTCAGAACTTGGTCAGTTGTTTGCACAATATGCATCTAAAGGACAATTGGTTCCCGACGAAGTAGTACTTAGAATCGTTAAAGACAGACTTGATCAGGACGATTGCAAAAACGGTTTTATTATGGATGGTTTTCCACGTACTATTCCGCAAGCC
>JAFTHO010000030.1 GCA_017457385.1 Clostridia bacterium
ACCTGCCTGACCACGTGGGATAATTGTAATGTGGTGTACAGGTGCGCAATTTTCAAGATAGTATGCAGAAATTGCGTGACCTGCCTCGTGATAAGCTGTGATGCGTTTATCATGTTCTGTCACCAGACGGCTTTTCTTTTGTGGACCCATGATGACTTTGTTGATGCCCTCTGCAATATCCTTCATGCTGATGAGTTTTCTTCCATCACGAACAGTAAGGATTGCCGCTTCGTTGAGCAGGTTTTCCAAATCTGCGCCACTAAAGCCACTTGTGATGCGTGCAACAGTTTTAAAGTCTACATCGTGCGCCATTGGTTTGTTGCGTGCGTGAACTTTAAGGATAGCCTCACGACCACGAACGTCAGGGCGATTTACATAAATTTGTCTGTCAAAACGACCTGGTCTGAGCAATGCAGGGTCAAGTATGTCGGCACGGTTTGTAGCCGCCATAATTATGATGCCGTTGTTTGTTTCAAAACCGTCCATCTGCACGAGCAACTGGTTGAGAGTTTGCTCTCTTTCGTCGTGACCGCCACCAAGGCCTGCACCACGCTGACGACCAACAGCATCAATTTCGTCAATAAACACGATGCATGGCATGTTGCGGTTTGCCTGATCAAACAGGTCACGAACACGGCTTGCACCAACACCAACGAACATTTCTACAAAGTCACTACCACTGATAGAAAAGAAAGGCACGCCAGCTTCGCCTGCAACTGCTTTTGCAAACAAAGTTTTGCCCGTTCCCGGAGGGCCAACAAGCAATACGCCACGAGGGATGCGCGCACCCAACTCATTAAATTTTTGTGGCGCTTTCAACAAGTCGATAATTTCTTTGAGTTCTTCTTTTTCTTCTTCGGCACCGGCAACGTCGCTGAAACGCACTTTTACGTTTTCGTTGACGCGAGCTTTGCTTTTGCCAAAATTGATATTCTGGTTGTTTTGCTGACCGATTTTTTTCATAAGCATAACCACCAGAATGACAGCCACCGCGATCATCAGCAATGGGAAGATATAGTCCAAAATACTGCCTTGATCAGGTTTGTCAAAATCCAAAACAGGGCTATAATCTGCAATGCCACTGTTGTCAATTGCGTTTTGAATGTCAACAGTTGCCTGTGTTCTGCTAGGGATGTTGATTGTATATTCTGTGCCATCTGCCAGAGTGACAGTCATTGTATAGTTGCCTTCAATATACATTTCGGCAACTTTGCCTTCCTGCACCTGTTGCAAAAACTGATTGTATTTTGGCGTTGTATCCTGCGCAGGAAACATCGACATAACCAACCAAACGCCCAAAAAGAACATTGCAAACACTGCAATTATAGATAAAATCTTTTTGCTAGTAGAGTTTTTCAACGTTTTTCTCCTTAATATATATTTAATTATACCTTATTATTATAGTCTAATTAGTTAGAGATTATTGTATCACAAAGGACAAATTGTGTCAATGAGATAATTAGTTTGATTTGTCAACAAAAAAGCACAAAAAAACAACCGCCCAAAAGGACGGTTTGATGATTTTGTTGTATTTGCCAGACAGACACTTTTTGCCAAAACTGACGGCCTTTATATATAAGGAGAGGC
>JAFTHO010000031.1 GCA_017457385.1 Clostridia bacterium
AACAATGCAGAAAACGGTGTTAGTGATTTTGGTATGATTTCAGAAGAATTCAATCAAGCAAAGGCGCAAGGTTGCACTCACTATACAGTTGCAAAAGACGGCATTGCAGTCATTGTCAACAAAAACAACACTTTTGACAATGTCACTATGGCTCAACTCAAGGCAATTTACAATGCAGATGCAGGTGATGATGCAATAAAGGTCTGGAAAAAACTTGCTGAATAACAGCAAAGGGAAAAAATATGTATAAATTTATCAATGCAAGAGAAAAGGTGATGAAAGGAGTCTTCCTTTTCTCTGCCATTTTTTCTATTTTAGCACTTGTCGTAATCACAGTCTTTTTGTTTGCCAGTGGTGTGCCATTTATTGCAAAAACAGGGGTTTTCAAGTTTTTGTTTGGCACAACGTGGGCTCCAACAATTGACAACCCACTTTATGGCATTTTGCCAATGATAGTTGCAACTCTTTACGTCACGGCGTTTTCGGTTGTGCTTGGTGTTGGCATAGGCTTGTTCACGGCAATTGCACTTTACAAATTTTGTCCAAAAAAATTTGTTGCACCAGTCAGACAAATGATAAATCTGCTGGCAGGCATACCATCCGTTATCTTTGGTTTGTTTGGCATGACGATAATCGTTCCGTTCGTTGGCAACTATCTTTCACCAACAGGCGTTGGCTACGGCATATTTTCTGCATCACTGGTGCTGGCTGTTATGATCCTCCCAACAATAGTTAGTGTCAGCCTTGACGCACTCAACGCCGTGCCAAACAGTTATTACGAGGGGGCACTGGCACTTGGTGCAACAAAAGAACAGGCAACCTTCAAAATCATGTTGCCTGCGGCAAAAAGTGGCATATTTGCAGGTGTGGTGCTTGCAATTGGTCGTACAATAGGCGAAACAATGGCAGTAATTATGGTCATTGGTGGCAGCCCAGAAATGCCAAACGGCTTGTTCAAAAGTGTGCGTACACTCACGTCAAACATAGCGATGGGTGCTTTGGAACTAAAAGGCGATGCATTGTCTGCTCTTATAGCAACAGGCGTGGTGCTGTTTGTGTTTACCCTTATACTCAACGTCAGTTTTGCATTGCTCAAAAAAGAAAAGAAAGAAAAAACAAAAAGGAGTGCTAAAAATGAAAAATCTTAACAGTGCTGGCAACGGTAACAGAAAATTGTTTTTTGCACTTCGCATTTTTTGCACGGTGGCATTGGGTGTGTCTTTGTTGTGCCTTCTTGCAGTTGTTGCATACGTTCTTATAAACGGTGTCACAAAAATATCCGGTGACTTGCTGTTTGGTGATTATAGCGTTTCTCCGTCAATTTTGCCTGCAATTATAGGCACGCTGCAACTTGTTGGCATATCTATACTTATTGCCGTGCCAATTGGTGTTGCAAGTGCAATATTTTTGGTTGAATACACAAACAACAAAGGCAGACTTATGCGTGTTATTCAGGTTGCGACCGAAACGCTTGCTGGCATACCAAGCATAGTATACGGCTTGTTTGGTTATCTGATTTTTGTTGTTGCATTTGGCTGGGGATACTCAATGCTTGGTGGTGGCATAACGCTTGCCATCATGATTTTGCCAACTATAGTCAGGTCAACGCAAGAGAGTCTTGTTGCCGTGCAGGGTGGCTTGCGCGAAGGTGCATATGCACTTGGGGCAAGCAAGGTAAGGACGATATTCAAAATTGTGTTGCCATCTGCGGCAGGTGGCATTGTCACTGCAATCATACTGGCAATAGGTCGTGTTGTGTCTGAAAGTGCCGTGCTTATACTTACAATCGGCATGGTTGTAAAAGATATCCCTGCGAGTCTTATGTCACCTGGCACAAGCCTTGCACTTGATATATATTATTTCGCAAGCCACGGTTATCCAGACGAAGCAGCTGCAACTGCAGTTGTGTTGCTTGTGTTTGTAATTTGCCTCAACCTTTTGGCAGGTGCATTAGGCAAAATTATTAAAAAATCTACAGGAGAAACAAAATGAATCCGTTTCAAGGCAAAATGAACATCTCTGTAAAAGATTGCAATTTGTATTATGGAGATTTTCATGCATTAAAAAATATAAATATAGAAATTCCAGAAAAAAAGGTTACTGCTTTTATTGGACCGTCAGGCTGTGGTAAATCCACATTTCTTAAAACACTCAACCGAATGAATGACTTGGTAGAGGATTGCAGAATTGAAGGTGAATATAAAATCGGTGACGTTGACATATATGCAAAAGACACGGATATAAATATGTTGCGTAAAAACGTTGGCATGGTGTTTCAAAAACCAAATCCGTTCCCAATGAGCATATATGACAATATAGCCTTTGCTCCACGCACTTTTGGCATAACAAAAAAGAGCGAACTTGACGAAATTGTAGAGTTGTCTTTGCGTCGTGCCAGCATTTGGGATGAAGTTAAAGATCGTCTCAAAAAGAGTGCATTGGGCATGAGTGGTGGTCAACAACAACGTCTTTGCATTGCTCGTTCACTTGCGGCAGATCCACAAATTTTGCTTATGGATGAGCCAACTTCTGCACTTGACCCAATTTCTACCGGCAAGATAGAAGAACTTATGGACGAACTCAAAAAAGATTTGACTATCGTTATTGTTACTCACAACATGCAACAAGCGGCACGCATTGCAGATAAAACAGCGTTTTTCCTTTTGGGCGAACTTGTAGAGTATGACGATACAGACGTGATTTTCACTTCGCCAAAAGATGAAAAAACAGAAAGATATATCACAGGCAGATTTGGTTAAGAGGGTAAGTATGAAAAAAACAAGAAGAGCTTTTAGAAAAGAACGTATTTTATGGGAGGGCTTGATTTTCGTTATTTTTTTACTCATAGGAGCCATTACTATTGACAATATTATTCTTATCATAAGCGCAGTCACTTTGTGTCTGGTTTTCATTCCCATATCTGTTATTGGATTGATAAAATTATATAAAGACAAATAAAGATAAATCTTAAATAGTTGAAAAAATGTGTTTTTATAGTATAATCAAGGAGTAAAGACAATGTCTATACGAAAAAATTTTGAAGAAGAACTTTCATCACTCAAAACACAACTTGTTGAAATGTGCCGTTTGACAGAGCAAATGATTGCAGATGCTATCACAGCTTTGGTCACTCGCGACAGAGAACTTGGCAAAAGCATTGGTCAAATGGACAAACGTGTTGATGAGTACGAAATGGATATTGAAAAAAAATGTATGCGCATTATGCTTAGGCAACAACCTGTGGCAAAAGATTTTCGCAGTGTATCAACAGCATTAAAAATGATTACTGACATCGAGCGTTTTGGTGATCAGGCTAGTGATATTGGCGAGCTTGTATACAGTATGCCTGGTGAAACTTATATAAAAGAACTCACTCACATACCTGCAATGGGTAACCTTGCAGTCAAAATGGTTCGTGACAGCGTGAGCAGTTTTATCAACAACGACCTTGAACTTGCAAACGAGGTTGTAAGAGCAGATGACAAAATGGATGAGTTGTTTGATGAAGTTAAAAAGGAACTCATTGCATACATCAAAAAAGACGGCAACAATGGCGAGCAGGCAATTACTCTCATGATGATTGGCAAATATCTTGAACGTATTGGCGACCACGCAGTAAACGTTGCAGAATGGACTCAATATAACGAAACAGGTGTGCATCAAAAATTTTAAAGGATAACTTATATGAGCAAAAAACTTATATACGTAGTAGAAGATGACGAGGGTATTCGCGAAGTGTACGAGGGTGCGCTTGAAGATGAATATCAATTAAAAACATACGAAAACGGCAAGGATTTTCTTGCCGATTTTGTCATGCAAAGACCATCTCTCGTTATTCTGGATATTATGTTGCCCGATATGGACGGATATACAATTCTTTCAAAAATAAGAGAAGTTGACGAAAGATTGCCTGTCATTATTGTCAGTGCAAAAAGTGACGAAATAAGTTTTGTAAAAGGTCTCAACAAAGGTGCAGATGATTATATGTCAAAACCTTTTTCTGTGCTTGAACTTTTGGCAAGGATAAAAACAAATTTGCGCAGAGCAAGTTTGTTTGTTACAAAGTCAGATGGTTTTGTTGTTGACAATAATTTGTACAAAATCTTTTATAATGACGTTGACCTTGGACTTACGCTCAAAGAGTTCAATTTGTTAAAATTGCTCATTGCAAAATCAGGTGTCACAATTCAAAGAGAACAGTTGTTCAACGAAGTATGGGGCGAAGATTATTTTGGCGAAACCCGAACGCTGGATATGCATATTGCCTCATTGAGAGAAAAAATAAAACAGGCTGGTGGCAACGACTGTATTGTCACTGTGCGTGGTGTGGGATACCGTTATCAAAACAAATGAAAAAAAAGATATTTTATCAGTTTTTTGCAATAGCCATAGCGTCTGTCTTGCTTATGTTTGCTATCGGTTTGATTGCTGTTAATATCAATGGCAAAAACGTTGTCAAAAAACGTCTTGTTGCCGAAACAGAGCTTGCATCTGCATTGTTGACAGACGTGGCTCAGTTTGACAGTTTTGAAAAATATTCAGACAACGACGTTTTTCGTGTGACAGTTTTTGATTTGGACGGCAACGTTATTTATGAAAGTGACACAAAAGCTTCGCTGGAAAATCACGCCGACCGTGAAGAATTTAAAAATGCATTGGCAGATACTCCAAAGGTAACGGAAAGACGGTCAGAAACTTTTGGTCAGTCAATGACGTATTATGCAATCAAAACAACGCTTGACGACGGCACTCAAATAGTGTTGCGTCTTGCAATCAAAAACACACAGACTTTATCATATATACAGCTGGCTTTTCCTTTGCTGGTGATAATACTTGTTGTGGTGATAGGGTTGTGTGTTTTGTTGTCAAACCACTTTGCAAACAAAATATCCAAAAAGTTTGTAGAAGTAGGCGACAGCCTTAAAAGTTTAAATAAAGGTCAATACGTTGCCATAGATACAAACAGTGACGAACCAGAACTGTATGCAGTTTTAAATGAAATAAACGATCTCAATGCAAACATGCTTGTGCAAATTGCAAAAAAAGAGCAGGAAAGACAAAAACTCAGCACTGTTTTGGCAAATATCGCACAAGGCATAATTGCCCTTGATGGCAAAAACAAAATTGTGTTTATCAACAACAGTGCAATCAATCTGTTTGGTGCAAAAGATGATATGGTCGGCAAAGAGCTAGTTTATCTGGTTGACAGTTCTGCCATGTATCAAAAAATTGCAAGTGGACAGGAACGTTTTGACATTGACTATAAAGACAAGCATTTGTCTGTTTTGTGCAAAAAAGCAGATGGCTATTTGAGGCAGACAGTTGATTGTATAATAATCATCACAGATATCACGGCAGAAAAAGCAATTGCACAACAAAAAAGCGACTTTTTTGCAAATGCATCACACGAACTTAAAACACCTGTTACCGTTATGCAGGGATTGAGCGAAATTTTGTTGTCAAAACAACTTGACGACTCATCAAAAAAACAGGTAGAACGCATTCACAAAGAAAGCGTGCGTCTTGCTTCGCTCATCAGCGATATGTTAAAAATCAGCAGACTTGAAAGCGGCGACCACAATCAAGAGGAATGTATATCTGTCGACTTGCGTGCCATTGTGGACGAAGTTGTGTGCGAACTTGCAAACGAAATGAGCAAAAAACAAGTTGTTGCCACAATCAATGGCAATGCAAATATAAATGCACACCCAAAAAAGATTTTTGAGTTGGTGCAAAACCTTGTTTCAAATGCAGTCAACTACAACAAGCAGGGTGGCTCAATAAATATAGATATTGAACAGACTGGTAAAAAAACAGTTTTGTCAGTAAAGGACACGGGCATAGGCATCGAGCAGGAAAACATACCACACCTTTGCGAAAGGTTTTATCGTGTGGATAAATCAAGGTCTAAAAAGACTGGTGGCACGGGGCTTGGCCTTGCAATAGTAAAACACATTTGCGCATTGTATAATGCAAACCTTGCAATATCAAGCCAGGTTGACGTTGGCACAACGATAACCGTTTGCTTTAATAATTAGCAAACAAAACGGTATAGTTTTACGTTTCACACCCTCCGCCAGCATTAGGACTAAGTATTTGCTTAGTCCTTTTTGTTTTGTTCAGGGGGATTTTCACCCTGGGTGACGCGATTGGCTGTCGCAACAATCGCTATTCCGTCGCTTTACTCCTTACAAATCCCTCAATCTCCGCCAAAGAAAACCTAAAACGAACACCAAGTTTGTTTTAGGTTTTTCTTTTTATGAAAGAGAGGGCGCACCATTATAGTGCGTCCTCTCTTTCTGTTTTTAAAAATTGAATCAAATCATAAATTTTTTTACAGTGTGTACAAAAAAGATAAATTAATGTCCTATGTTCATCTCGGTCAACTTGTTTTCCTGTTGGATGTCCTGCGTCATTTCGATTTCTTCTAATTATTGCAAAAATTGCATTAATAAATAAATCGTAATCATCAAAAAAGTTGCTTGGAAGTTCGCTTTTATGTCCGCAGATAGACTCTGTTAAAGCTTGAAATTTTTTTGATATTGTTCTGTTTGTACAATTCTCTAAATTTTTATATTCTTTTTGACTTGCTTTAATATTTAGCCATTCAAGATACTCATCAAACAGCAGACATATGGCCTTTTCAGCACAACACCCCAACATAACACTTGATGCAAAAACTGCACCAATTCTATATGTATTTAAACATTCAATGAAATAACTCATAATAACAGGATCTACATTAGGAACTTTTTTTAACAACATTTTTTGCATGCCATCTATATCATAAACAATTATGCCTTCTTCTTGGTTTACAACTTTTTTTCCGTATTCAGTTATTCTCAAGAAAGGCCAACTATTATTTGAAGAGTCCAACCCGATAGTCAAAACTCGTTGTATAATTAAGTCCCAAATAATTTCCAAAACTTTTTCTTTATCTTCTTTATGTAAATCGCAATAAGAAGGCGAAGAAATAAAAGAATTGGTTTCTTGTAAGTTGAAACAAGTTTTAATTTCTTGTGCAACCTGTGCTTCTATATTTCCATATTGATTAAAGTTCCCTTGTTTTATAACCTTTAACACAATTTTTCTCAATGTGTCATAGTCGAGATTCGACTTGTGAAGAATCATCAATTTGCTCCTTGTATGACTTATTTATTTTATTATAAATTATATTTTTAATAATGGAAATACTTTGTATGAATTTAGTGGCGTTTTATGCCGCGAAAGACTCTTGAACACGAGAAACGGAGTGTGGCAGGCTTGTGCCAATGGCAAAACAAAAGCCCCTATGGGCTTGGTGGTTGGCTCTTTTGCCCAAACCCACGCTCCATAGAGGCTCGTGTCAAGAGTACCGTGGAATAAATAGCCACGGTTTTTTATTATACAAACATTTCTATCTGCATTTTGTATTTTATAGTTGGCATACGTTTTGCTTTATAAACCATATGTTTTTGTTTTGAGCAAAAAGAAAAGCGCTGACTTTCGTCAGAGCTTGTTGTCAGTGGATGATAAAATTGTATTTCTATTTTGTCGTCATATAAAACTATTTGTTTAACCAAATAATGTATAAGCATTTTTGCTTCCATATGCAATGCTTTTTCATAAAACTGGCGTATTTCTTTTTCGGTCAGTTGCACGCTGGTTTTGCTTTTTTTATGATGATTTTTCGTTCAAGGTCTTCAAGTTTTTGCTCATTTTCTTTCAATCGTTTGGTAGTGGTGTTGGTGACAACACCTTTTTCTATTGCATCCATAATGTTGTTTATGACAGTTTCCGTTTGATTGCGTTCTTTAATCAAAAGGCTAAGGAAAGGGTTGTTTTTGTTGTTGCTGTCTTGCATTTTTAACAATGCTTTTACAATGCTGTCTATAATGTTTGGGCTGTTGAGTTCTTGTATTATGCTGTCTGCAACAAGTTTTTCTAAGGTGTCTTTGCGAACCATTGTTTTTGTGCAACCATTTTTGCGTTTGCGACCAAAACATTTGTAATATCTCTTTAC
>JAFTHO010000032.1 GCA_017457385.1 Clostridia bacterium
AAGTTAAATAGACAAGAAAGAATTTTTGTTTTTGATGGAACAAAATTAAATATTGTTGGTGAAATTAATTTTGAATTATAGAAAAAGTATAGGTGATTTTTATGAGAGTGGGTTATCCGATTAAAATTATATTTAAAAAAGAATGTTTCGTAACTTTATACTTTGACGATGTAGATGAATTGCTAGTAAGAAACAAGAATATTATTTGCTATAACAGTGAAAAAGAATTAATTGATTCAGAAAAATCAATATATGAATTAGATGACTCTTTGGTTGTATATGATTTTACTAAAATAAATTACGAAAATCCAGTTGATTATAAAGAAGTATTAGATAAATGGAATCTATTAAATACAATTGCTAAAATGTATAATATGTATTTTGAAGGAAATCAAAAAAATAAAACATACACATACAAATATTTATTTAGCTGTGTATTTTCGATAGATGAATTACCTAAATACTATAAACTTCCAAAGAAATGCTTATTAGATATTAACAAAGTTTTTAAAAAGACAGAAAGATATATGAGTAAACTAGTAAAACAATAAGTATATGTCGTTTGATATATCATTATTAAATGATATACTAGGTGGTTTCAAATTATTAAACGATTATGGCAACTATTAAACGATTTATCAAAATTGTATTAATAGTGTCGTACCTTGCCAAACCAAAAACTTTATTTTTTCCAACCCCCTTTGCAGTTTTGCAAAGGGGGTTGTTTTTTTGTTGTACATATTGAATTTTTGTTTGTGGCAATGTATAATGTTTTTAATATGAAAAAGGTTAAAGAATACAGGCCAAATTATTTGGCATCAATAGCATATTGTGCAGTCATAATAGTACCGATTATGACTGGTTTTATTTTGCCAAAAGTGTGCAAAGGGGATTTTAGCAGTCTGACCGTATATCTTGCGATAATTGCGTTGTTGGCAGGCATTTATTTTTTGGGGTGGTTGATTTCGTTTTTGTGTAAACCCTATTTTGTAGTGGGAGAACATTCTTTTTCTACACGAGATCGTTCTTTTCTTTGTGATGACGTTACAAAAATAGAAATTGAGTTGATAGGATACAGCAAATTTCAACATGCAGATAAAATTACTTTTTACCAAGGTGATTATTATTTGACGGAAATCAGCAATTGTCCAATATGTTTGTTGCTTTCACTAAAAAAGCACTTTAAACATGTAAAAATAAAAGGGCTAAAGTTCGAAATGGGTTTATGTTTGGCTGGCTTTATGTTTGGCTTTTTTATTTCGTTGCTTTTATAAATGAAAGTTGTCATAAGTGCAAAAAACAAAAATTAATTTTTCACAACCCCTTTGCAGTTTTGCAAAGGGGGTTGTTGTTTTTTTGTTTTAAATCAGTTTGCTTTTTTGTTTGGCATATTGAATTTTTGTTTGTGGCAATGTATAATTGTTAAAAGAAAACAACCAAACGACAGATTAATTGCAATTTGCAGGGTTGAATAAAAACAGGAGGACAAATCATGATTGCCAAAATTGTTGCTAATGATAGAGAATATTATTCATATATTTTTGCCAAATTTGATCCTGGATTTTATGAAACAGTCATTGTGTTTGATGATGAAAATGAAAAATTTGAGTTTTTAAACGTATATGATGTTAAGCCTTCACTAAAAAGAAAAGTGTTTGTAATTGATGCTGACGTTGATGGTATGGTTGAAAAAGAAGCAATAAAATTATCCTGGGTAAAGTCGTTTAAAAATTGTTTTGGATTTGGATGGATTCTGGATAATATTGATCTAATTACTCGCATCAAAGAAGGCAAAACAATTGATTCAAAGTTTATTGGTTTAGCCAAAAAAATAAACAATAGGTTGAATATTTCTGAATGGAATTATGTAAAAAACGAAAAGGATGCACAAGATCTGTTGCATGCAGCCTGGGGATTTCATGATGCAGTATTGGACAATATCAGCTATAAATTAAAAGAAACATTTGATGACCCTAGTGTTGTTCAGGTGTTGTTTACTGGATGCTGGGAATGTGATATTTTGTTGGAATTTAAAAGAGATGTGTTAATACATTTTAATGTTGATGACATGAACAGTCATGAAATATTTGATTCGACCATCTTATTTGATGATGGATACATTTATTGGGTAGATGATAATATAGAAAACGTAAAAGAAATTCAAGATGATTATATTTATTTTAGAGCACGTTCTTTAAGATGGAAAATGATTACAAAAAAATAAGACAAGCGTATTGGCAAACAGATAAATGTGCGTGGCATGCAACTATTAAACGATAACCATTGGGTGGGGGAGAAAATGAAAAAATTATTTTCTATATTTGGTATCATATTGTTGATGTTTACCATGGCTTCTTGTTCTTTGAGTGAAAAAGACATCAAAGAAATTGATGATATGTTTAAATCGTTTGAGGAAAGTTGTTATTTGTGTTAAAAAATAAAAAAAAATTAAAAAGAGGTAGTGTTATGGACAGATGCAAGTTAGAATATATACTCAAATATCTGGATATTCCTGACCGAAAAGAAATGATAAGGTTGGTTGACCCATATGGCGACTATGCCTTTAAAAAAGACGTCAGCAGGTTTTTGGTTGACCCTGAAACAACAGACGAAGAAGTTTTGCAAAATTTGCCTTTGCTCCAATATTTTCCAGAAGAAAAAGAGCCTTTTTTAAACGAATATATCGACCTGTATAAACAAATAAACGACATGTGCATAAAACACAACAGGGTTCCTTTTTTTAAAGACCCAACCAACGTTGCCGAGTGCGAAAAAACAAGGCTTGACTTGGTAAAGATAGTACCAGAAGAAATATTAAATGCATTTTTTGGGGTTGACAGTATCAGAGACTATGAGCCACCAAAATATAAGTGTGACAAATAGACGGTTGTGTGTGGAGTGTGTTTAAATGCAGGACAAAAAAAGATGGGTTATCGAGTTTTTTACAAAAGGGGTGCATTGCACAAAAGCACTTGACATTATGGGTGCGGTAGAAAAACTTTCGCCAGACTATTTCAAGCGATATATCAGGTTTGCCATGTACGAGCCAGAAAAACTTGTAAAGGTTGGTTATTTTCGCACGGTTGACAATGCAAAAGGATATTTGCAAAAGTGGACTGACGACTTTGACAAAATCAACCAGATGATGCTTGACGTGGGGTTGTATCCACTG
>JAFTHO010000033.1 GCA_017457385.1 Clostridia bacterium
GCGATCAAGTGAGCAAACATACCGTAGTTAGCAACTGTTACGTATACGTCAGTTTTTTCTGCAGTGAAGTTCTTTTCTGATTCGTCGTTAAGATCTGTGTTGTAGATGTGGAATGTGCCGTTACCAAAGTGGTTGTACATTGGCATAGATTCTTTGATTTGGAAAGCGTTAGCAACGTCGATTTTGCCATCTTCGCCTTTGATACCAGCAAAGCTTGGTTTTCTTGTAGCGATGTTAGCAACTGCAACTTCCAAGTTAGCTGGATCTACTGCAGCAACAACTGTGTCAACATAACCGTTTCTGCCTGATTTAGATACAGTAACGTATTTGCTGTCAGCACCCAAAGCATCGCTTGATGGGAGGTAGCTTGCTTTAGAAGCGAGACCGCCTTTGATAGCGAGAACTTTGTTGTTGAGTTTTTGCAAATCAGCAAGTGATTCGAGACCAAGGATTTCGATAAGGTTATCTTGGTAAGTTTTAGCACCTGCAGATTTAGCAGCTGACAAATCTTTCATGATGTTAGCTTCTACTCTCAATTCTGATTTTGATACTTCGCTGTTGAAACCACCCAAAAGGTCTGGGTTGAAGTGAGCAACAGTAACACCAAGTTCGTTAGCAGCTTTGTTAACAGCTTGGAATCTTGCTTTTGCATTGCCAGTTTCATCATCGAGCATGAGCAAGAAAGCACTGCCATCTGAAATGATGTTTTGAACGCCAGAGTATGTTACTGCAAAGACTTTAACTTCGTCTTCGAGTTCGTACTTCATGCCATAGTAGTTGTAGTCGTCAGCAGGGTTAGAACCGCCACAAGCAGTCAAACCGAAAACGCCAAAAACCATAACAACTGCCAAAAGCACTGTCAAAAGTTTCTTTTTCATAGTTTCCTCCTATAAATTTTGGGCTTTACAAGCCAATAAGCCAAACAGCTGCTCAACTGTTTGGTTTTGTGTCAGTTTTTTTGCGCGACACGACGCAGTTAAGCAATATATTGTTGCTTTTGTAAAATTATAGTCAATATTTTCTTGCTTGTCAAGACATCAACACAACAATTTGCTAATTTTTTTGTATAATAGGATATTATTATGGAGAGAGTTTTTTATGCTCAGACTCAAAGACCTTAGAGAAGAAAACGGTGTTTTGCAAAAAGAACTTGCCCATGCAATAAATCGCACCAGAGCGTGCATTTCAAGCTGGGAGCAAGGCAAAACAGAACCTTCTATTGACGACCTGCTCAAACTTGCAGACTTTTTTGAAGTGACAGTCGATTGCCTTGTTGGCAGAGATGGATATTTTGTAAAAGCAATGGACAAAAACGACAAAAAAGATCTCGAAAACGTGCTTTTGGGATTTTTCAGAAGACTGACCGAACAAGAGCAGTTCCGCACGATTGGCTTTGCACAGGCACTTGCAGCCACACAAGAAAGGCAAGCCGATTGATTATTTGAAATTTTTACAGAAGTTTTCTAATTAAATTTATTTGACTGTATCAAACAAATGAGCAGTTTGTTTGCAATAGTCAATTTGATTTGTTGATAAGTGCACTTTTTTAAGTGTCTTTTTTTATACTCTTTTTTATATTGTTTTTGGTTTTCATATCCCCTTTTCACTTCATCTTTATTCGCGCATGCGTGCGCATATATAAATAAAGAGAAATTCCGACAATTAATAAAGAGAAATTTTGATAATTAATAAAGAGAAATTCCGATAACAAAATACGCCAAAAAAATTTTGACAAATACAAATATATTAAAAGGCTCCCCTGTGCAAGGGGAGCTGTCACGACAGTGACTGAGGGGCTGTTTGTATTTAAACAATCCCTCCACCGCAAGCGGTGCCCCTCCCTTTACACAAGGGAGGCTTTTTCTTTTTTTGCAAACACATTTGTTTAATCAAGTTACATTTGGTCGGGTCCCTGAGGGACACCCTTCGCAATTGCATACAAAATCGTAGGGGCGAGCATTGCTCGCCCGCCAAAATGAGTGCGTTGTCATGCGGGCGGTCAATGACCGCCCCTACCTGGCTTGAAACAAGACTTTTTCACAATGGAGGCTTTAATGTGGTTTGTGAACATTTTTGATAGCAAAAACATTATTTTATCAAACAACATTTTTCGGTCAAATGATATATTTTTAGATAAACAAAAAAAAGACTACTCTTTCGAGTAGTCTTTTTGTTTTTATTGCTTTTTATATAAATTATTTTTTGATTGGCTTCATTGTTTGGAACAACAATACGTCTCTGATTGATGACTGGTATGTAAAAAACATAACGAGTCTGTCGATACCAATGCCGAGACCACCTGTTGGTGGCATGCCATATTCGAGAGCTGTTACAAAATCTTCGTCCATCATTTGTGCTTCGTCATCGCCACCTTCACGCTGTGCAACCTGTGCCATAAAACGTTCTTTCTGATCGATTGGGTCATTCAATTCACTGAATGCATTGCCCATTTCTCTGTTTGTGATAAAAAACTCAAAACGTTCGGTAAGGCGTGGGTCTTTTACTGACTTTTTGGCAAGTGGTGATACTTCTACCGGATAGTCGTAGATGAAAGTTGGTTGAACAAGATGTTCTTCTACCTTTTGGTCAAACACTTCGTACAAAGCATAACCCCAGGTTTCTTTTTTGCTGTCGCATGGGCAACCGAGTTGTTTTGCCGCTGCAACGGCCTCTTCATCTGTCATATTGCTAAAGTCTACGCCAGTGTATTGTTTTACTGCTTCGATCATAGTGAGACGTTGCCAGTTGTCAAGGTCTACAACAACGTCGCCGTATGGAATTTGTCTTGAACCGATTACGTTGTCTGCAATGTAGCAGAAAAGTTCTTGCGAAATGTTCATCATTTCTTCAAAGTCAACGTATGCCTGATAAAGTTCTACCGTAGTGAACTCTGGGTTGTGACGAGTGTCCATACCTTCGTTGCGGAACAAACGACCCATTTCGTATACCTTTTCAAAACCACC
>JAFTHO010000034.1 GCA_017457385.1 Clostridia bacterium
ACAAATATGCAGGCGGGCGTTACTTATGGCGTTGTTGGTCAGGTGAGATATATCATCGAAACTATGAAAAAAGAAATGGGCGAAAAAGACATCAAAGTCGTTGCGACAGGCGGTTTGTCAGAGCTTGTAAAAGACGAAGTTGGCCTCATTGACGTGGTGGACCGCAGATTGTCACTCGTCGGCATCAAAATGATCTACGACCTCAATACAGAAAAATAAAAATAGTGCTTTTGTGTTTAGTTGCTTTCGTTAGTGGCAAAAATACAAAAGCATTTTTTATTGTTGTCGAACATTTGTTCAAATAATTGTCAAAAATTTATTATTGGTATAAAATTGTTGTGATGGAACAAAAAGATTTTAAATTAGCGTCAAAATACAAACCTTGTGGCGATCAGCCACAGGCAATACAAAAACTTGTCGAGGGGATAAACAACGGTTTGCGCACACAGGTGCTAAAGGGTGTCACGGGCAGTGGCAAAACTTTCACCATGGCAAACGTCATTGCGCAGACAAACAGACCTGCTCTCATTATATCTCACAACAAAACTCTTGCGGCACAGCTTTGCAACGAGTTCAGAGAGTTTTTCCCGGACAACAGGGTAGAGTTTTTCGTGTCATATTACGACTACTATATGCCAGAGAGTTATATTCCTGCGCGTGACCTGTATATCGAAAAAGAAATGTCTATCAACGAAGAAATTGACAAACTGCGTCACTCTGCAACATGCTCGTTGTTCGAGCGCAGGGATACGATAGTTGTTGCGTCAGTTTCCTGCATATATGGTCTTGGTGCGCCTGGCGAATATTACAAAATGAGCATATCTCTCCGCCCGGGACAACAACTTGACAGAGATGAACTCATCAGTCAGCTCATTGCAGTGCAGTATCAGCGAAACGATATGGACTTTCATCGTGGCACTTTTCGTGTGCGTGGCGATATTGTAGAGATTTTTCCTGCATCAAACAGCGACGTTGCCATCAGAGTTGAGTTTTTTGGCGACGAGATTGACCGGATAAGCGAAGTTGAGGTTGTGTCAGGCAGACAGATTTCTACCTTGCTGCACTCTATAATATTCCCTGCAAACCACTACGTCGTAGAGGGTGTCACTCTTGAAAAATCAATTGCACAAATTGGCCGGGATATGCTTGACGAAGTTGCATGTCTCGAGTCACAGGGCAAGGCAATAGAGGCGCAAAGACTAAAACAACGCACAAGTTATGATATGGAAATGATGTCAGAACTTGGCTATTGCAATGGTATCGAAAACTATTCGCGCTATTTTGATGGACGTGAAAGGGGGCAGACTCCTTATACTTTGCTTGACTATTTTCCGGACGACTTTATCACCTTTATTGACGAAAGTCACATGACTTTGCCACAGGTGAGGGGTATGTACAACGGTGACCGCAGCAGAAAAGAAAATCTTGTTGGCTATGGTTTTCGTCTGCAAAGTGCATTTGACAACAGACCACTCAGGTTTGAAGAGTTTGATGCACGCATCGGTCAGATGGTGTGTGTTTCTGCAACGCCAAACAAATACGAACTTGACCAGAGTGGTCAGGTTGTTGAGCAGATTATACGTCCGACAGGTTTGCTCGATCCCGAAATTTTCGTTCATCCTGTCGAGGGTCAGATTGACCATCTTATTGGCGAAATAAACCGCACAGTCAAAAATGGTGGCAGGGTGCTTGTCACAACTCTCACCAAACGTATGAGCGAAAGTCTGACCAAATATCTCACGGAGCACGGCATAAAAGTGCGTTATATGCACAGCGATATAGACACGCTCGAGCGTATCGAAATTTTGGCAGACCTCAAAAAAGGCACGTTTGACGTGCTTGTGGGCATCAACCTTTTGAGAGAGGGGCTCGACCTGCCACAAGTGCAGACGGTTGCAATTCTCGATGCAGACAAAGAGGGTTTTTTGCGTAGCGAATCATCTTTGATACAGACAATCGGTCGTGCTGCCCGCAACGTGGACGGACGTGTCATCATGTATGCAGACGTCGTCACAGACAGTATGAAGCGTGCCATTGACGAAACAAACCGTCGCAGACAAATTCAGCATCAATACAATCTTGATAACGGCATCACTCCGCAAACGATAAGACACAACGTCAAAAATACTCTTGAAATCACAAAGAAACAAACTCAGGAGTTTTCTAAAAATCAGTTGCCAAAACAAATAGAAATTGTGCGTCTGCAAATGAAACAGGCTGCAAACAATCTCGATTTTGAGAAAGCCATTGTTTTGAGAGAAGAACTGAACAAGCTTGAAAGACAACTTAAAAAGCTTGAGAGATAAACTTTAAAACCAAACAATCAAACAAAAAAAACAAGATACAACAGTTGTGCAAAAAGCCTCCATCTGACGAGGGAGGTGTCTGGCAAATGCCAGACGGAAGGAGAGATAATGCAAGCGTGAATTATCTGTTCTGTCAGACAAAATCTTGTTTAAATCAAATCAAAAAAACTATGAGAAACGATATTTTTATAAAAAACGCAAAGGTCAACAACCTCAAAGGTGTGGACGTGTCCATACCTCGTGACAAACTTGTTGTTTTCACAGGTATATCTGGCAGTGGCAAAAGCAGTCTTGCTTTTGACACTTTGTTTGCCGAGGGTCAACGCCGTTACGTAGAGAGTTTGTCTGCCTATGCAAGACAATTTTTGGGTCAGATGGAAAAACCAGACGTAGAGTATATCGAGGGTCTTTCGCCTGCAATTTCTATCGACCAAAAAACAACTTCTTCAAACCCACGTTCTACAGTGGGTACAGTCACCGAGATATATGACTATCTCAGGTTGCTTTTTGCACGTGTAGGCACGCCATATTGTCCAAAATGTGGTCGTGAAATCCGCAAACAGTCTGTTGACGAAATCTGCGATCAGGTCATGGCAAAACCGCAGGGCACAAAAATTATGATTATGGCTCCCGTCATCAGGGCGCGCAAAGGCGAATATCAAAAACTGTTTGCCGATTTGCGCAAAAACGGCTATGCACGTGTTAACGTAGACGGCATCAACTATCTGCTGGAAGAAGAAATAAAACTTGACAAAAACATAAAACACAACATCAGCGTTGTTGTGGACAGACTCGTTATCAAACAGGATATGCACAAACGTCTTGCCGACAGCATCGAGACTGCTTTGCGACTTGCAAACAATCTTGTTGTGGTTGACTTTGACGGCGAGCAGACTTTGTTTTCTGCAAGTTATGCCTGCCCTGACTGTGGCATTTCTATCGAAGAGTTCGAGCCACGCATGTTCAGTTTCAACAGTCCGTTTGGTGCTTGCCCAGAGTGCAAAGGTCTTGGTTTTGTTATGGAGTTTGACGAAGATCTGATTATTCCTGACAAAACAAAATCGCTTGCCGATGGTGCAATAAAAATTTTTGGCGTGTCAATAGACGGTGGCGTTTTGTTTAAAGAACTCAGTGCCTTTGCAAAACACTATGGTTTTTCGCTTTATACTCCTGTTGAACAACTTTCAAAACAGGCATATGACATCATAATGTATGGCAATGGTGGCGAAGAGATAGAAGTAGAATATTCTACAAAATCATTTTCGGGCAAACTAAAATCAAGCTGGGAAGGCATTATGCCAATGATGACTCGCAGATATGCACAAACGTCTGCAGACTGGGTCAAGGCAGAATACGAAAAGTTTATGCGCACAACACCTTGTGATGTATGCCATGGCAAACGACTCAAAAACGAAAGTCTGTCAGTAAAAATCGGTGGCAAAAATATTGCAGAACTTTGCGATATGTCAATAACAGATCTTTGTGACTTTTTTGCAAACCTGTCACTTGACAGCATGAAAAACAAAATTGCCGAGGTTTTGCTAAAAGAAATCAATGCACGACTCAACTTTCTGGTGTCTGTTGGTCTGGATTATCTCACTTTGTCACGAAGCAGTGGCAGTCTGTCTGGCGGCGAGGCGCAACGCATTCGTCTTGCAACGCAAATTGGCAGTGGTCTTATGGGTGTGTTGTATATTCTTGACGAACCAAGCATTGGTCTGCATCAGCGTGACAACGAAAAACTCATTGGTACACTCAAACATCTGCGTGACCTTGGCAACACTCTCATTGTGGTTGAGCACGACGAAGACACAATACTTTCTGCCGACCACGTTATAGACATTGGTCCTGGTGCGGGTGTGCATGGGGGCGAACTTGTATATGCTGGTGACGTAGATGGTCTCAAAAATTGTGAAAAGTCTGTAACAGGTCAATATCTGTCACACAAAAAATACGTGCCTACACCACAAACACGCAGAGAGCCTGACGGACGTTTTCTTTCACTCAAAGGTGCAAGTGTAAACAACCTCAAAAACGTGAACGTAGATATCCCTGTGGGTTTGTTCAACGTTGTCACGGGTGTGTCTGGCAGTGGCAAAAGTTCGCTCATCAACGAAACTTTGTTGCCTGTGCTGACAGAAAAACTCAACCGTGGTCGCAAGCAACACGCACAGTTTAAAGAGATATGCGGTCTTGAGCATTTTGACAAAGTCATTGCAATCGACCAGAGCCCAATTGGTCGCACGCCAAGGAGCAACCCTGCAACTTATACGGGCATGTTCACCGCCATACGCGAACTGTTTGCTCAAACGCCCGACGCCAAAGAACGTGGTTACAAAGCAGGACGATTCAGTTTTAACGTGCGTGGTGGCCGTTGTGATCATTGCGACGGCGACGGCATCATCAAAATAGAAATGAACTTTTTGCCGGATGTATACGTGCCTTGCGAAGTTTGCGATTCGCAACGATACAACAAAGAGACTTTGCAGGTAAAATACAAAGGCAAAAACATATCTGACGTGCTCAATATGACGGTAGAAGAGGCACTTGGCTTTTTTGAAAACATATCTGCAATACGCAACAAACTGCAAACGTTGTATGACGTTGGTCTTGGCTATATCACGCTTGGTCAAAGTGCAACGACTTTGTCTGGTGGCGAGGCGCAAAGGGTAAAGCTTGCAACCGAACTTGCAAAACGAAGCACGGGCAAAACGATATATATTCTTGACGAACCAACAACAGGTCTGCATGCAGCAGACGTAGACAAACTCATCAGCATTTTGCAACGACTTGTTGCAGGTGGCAACACGGTCATCGTCATCGAGCACAACCTTGACGTAATCCGTGTGGCAGACAACGTAATTGACCTTGGCCCAGAAGGTGGCGACAAAGGTGGCACTATCCTTGCGACCGGCACACCAGAGCAAATTGCACAGTGCCAGCAAAGCCACACGGGCAGATTTTTGAAAATGGCTTTGCAAAACTATGACAAGCAAGGCTGACTCAAAACAAACAAAATGTAAAAAGTAACATAAAACTAAAGTAAATGGAGTGTCTTTTGACACTCCATTTACTTTAGTTAAACAACAGATTTAAAGTCGTGCAAATTGTGTTGTCTTTGGCAAACAAACAAAACAAGTTTGATTTTGCTATTGACTATATCTCTGCGAGGTAGTAAAATAAAAATACCCCATAGGGGTATATGGAGATATTATGGAAAACACAAAAAACTGTTGTTCGTGTGGCAAACAGACTTTGCGTGACGAACAGACAAAACACGACCTTATCATCAGGCTCAACCGTATAGAAGGGCAGATAAGGGGCATAAAAAATATGGTGCAAAACGATGCTTATTGTGCGGATATCCTTGTGCAATCTTCTGCCGCAAGTGCCGCAATCAACGGCTTCAATCGTGAAATTATCGACAGCCACGTCAAAGGCTGTGTGGCAAGAGACATCAGGCTTGGCAACGACGAGGTTGTTGACGAACTTATTGGTCTTTTGCACAAACTTATGAAATAAAAGGGGGATTGCAATGACAAAATATGACGTAACGGGCATGAGTTGTGCGGCATGCAGTGCCCGTGTGGAAAAAGCAGTAAAGGTTGTTGACGGAGTAAAAAGCGTGTCTGTCAATCTGCTTACAAACTCTATGGTGGTAGAGGGTGACGTATCACCTGACGTTGTCATTTCTGCCGTGGTGGAGGCAGGTTATGGCGCAAGTATAAAAGGACAAAAGCAACAAGGTGCAAAAGACAACAATGCACAACTTGATGCTCTAAAAGACAAAGAGACACCCGTGCTTGTAAAAAGACTTTTGTTTTCGCTTGGATTTTTGCTTTTGCTCATGTACGTGTCCATGGGGCACGGCATGCTTGGCTGGCCTTTGCCGGCTTTTATGGATGGCAACTACGTGGCAATTGGTCTCACTCAACTTTTGCTTGCGGCAATAGTTATGGTCATCAACCAAAAGTTTTTTGTCAATGGTTTCAAGGGGCTTTTGCATCGTGCGCCAAATATGGACACTCTCGTGTCACTTGGCTCTGCATCTGCCTTTGCATACAGTGTTGTTGCATTGTATCAGATGACAACGTGCTACGTGTCTGGTGACGTGAGTGGTGCATCGCACTTTTTGCACGAGTTTTATTTTGAAGCAGCCGCAATGATACTTGCGCTCATCACACTTGGCAAAATGCTCGAGGCAAAGTCAAAAGGACGCACTACAGATGCACTCAAAGGTCTCATGAGTCTTGCGCCTGACACCGCAAGGATAATTGTTGACGGTCAGGAAAAAGTCGTGCCTGTATCGCAGGTTAAAATTGACGACGTGTTTGTAATTCGTGCAGGTGACAGAGTGCCTGTTGACGGCATTGTGGTGGATGGTCACGGCAGTGTGGACGAGTCTGCGCTCACAGGCGAAAGCATACCTGTTGACAAACAAAGTGGCGATCGCATTTCTGCCGCAACAACAAACAAATCCGGTTATATCCGTGCAAAAGCAACAAGGGTTGGCGAAGACACCACTTTGTCACAAATCATAAAAATGGTGTCAGATGCATCTGCAACAAAAGCACCAATAGCCAAAATTGCAGACAAAGTTTCAGGCGTGTTTGTGCCTGTGGTTATCACAATTGCTCTCATCACTTTTGGCATATGGCTTGCAGTTGGTCAGACGTTTGGTTTTGCCAGTGCAAGGGGTGTGTCTGTGTTGGTAATCTCTTGTCCGTGCGCACTTGGTCTTGCAACTCCTGTTGCCATCATGGTGGGCAGTGGAAAGGGTGCAAAAA
>JAFTHO010000035.1 GCA_017457385.1 Clostridia bacterium
AATAGGATTAAAAAAAGGCTTTGAGCCAAGACTCAAAGACACCTACGAAATTCCTGTTATTATTGAAATATGATGATTTTTACTGAAAAACTAACGATTTACTACTATAAAAGGTGTTCTGTTGGGGTTAAACAAACGCACTTTCACCAATTCAGACAAGACTGCTGTTTTCGCCAAAAGTAACTTTTTGAAGTTTTGCATATTTGTAAAAAACAGCATTGCCAATTGTTTTTACGTCATCTGCAACGTCCACCTCGGTGACCAGACTGCCATTGAGATACAGCCCCGCCGTCGAACCCAGAGGATTGCCAAATGCGGTGTTCATTTCTGTCTGACACCATGCAGAAAGGTCTGTGATATATACGTTTTGCATATTGTCGCATCCCTGAAACGCATAGTTGCCAATTTTTTTGAGGCTTGCCGGAACATAAAAATCCCTCAATGCCGTACAATTGCGAAAAACGCCATAACCAATAATTTCTGTCTTTGGGTTTTCGCCAAAAGTTACGCTTGTGAGGCCTGTGCAATCCTCAAACGCCTCCTGATCAATCAAAACAATACTGTCTGGCACAAAAATACTTTCCAGTGCAGAACAACCTTCAAAAACATATTTGTCTATAATTGAAATACTATCCGGCAAATCAATGTTTTTAAGGCTTGTGCATCCGGCAAAAGCAAACATACCAACAGACTCTATACCATCCGGGAAGGTTATGCTTGCAAGCTTTGTGCATGCAGAAAAAGCATATTTGCCAATAGTTTTTAACTGAGTGCCCGCAAAAACAACCTGTTCGAGATTTGAACAAAGGCCAAAGGCCCCTTCATCAATAATTTTTGTTCCAGATGGAATTGTCACACTTTTTACTTTGATACCATAAAATGCATATGAGCCAATTTTTTCGAGCTTGCTGTCTGCATCAAAAACAAGTGTCTGCAGATTTGTGCTGTTGAATGCATTGTATTTTATTTCTGTAACACTTGCAGGTATTGTTATGTCGCTGACACCACTGTGAAAAAAAGCATAGTCATCAATGACAGAAAGCTGACTGTCATTGTCAAAAACCGACACGGCAAGATTGTCACAATATGCAAAGGCATATTTGCCAATGCTCTGCACACTGCCGGCAAAGGTCACACTTTCGAGATTGTCATAGCCGTAAAAGGCATAGTCACAAACCTTTGTTGCTCCGTCAGGTATTGCAATCTGAGTTGTTTTTGTGTTGTTGACGTACAAATCTGCGCTTTCGTTCAACGGGTTTGATCTTTCGTTTTCAAACTCGATACTGCACCATGCTGCAATATCCGTTATACACACTTTTTTGAGATCACTGCATCTGTCAAAAGCATTATAGCCAATTTTGTCTACAGTTGCAGGTATTGATATTTCTTCAAGATTCTGACAAAAATAAAATGACTCCGCACCAATGGTTTCGAGTTTGCAATTTTGTGCAACAGAAAACTTTGTCATGGCATTGCATTGATTAAATGCATCCCTGCCAATGCTGACAACGTTTTTTGGCACAACAAACTCCTCCAGTGACGAACAATATGCAAAAGCACCGTCACCAATGCTTGTCACGCTGTCTGGCAAAGAGATGTTTTCAATGCCCCTGCACGAAGCAAAAGTATATGCCCCGATTGTTGTGATGCCGTCGGGTATAGTCACATCTGTCAGTTTTATACATTCGTAAAAAGCTCTTTGTCCTATTGTCGTTACGCTATCCGGTATTTTAACGCTTTCGAGATTAAAGCAGTTGCTGAAAGCCTCGTCCTCAATAGTTGTTATACCGGGTGAAAGTTTGATTGATCTGATACTATGGCAATTTATAAAAGCTCTTTCGCCAATTGTTTTAAACTCAGCAGGTATAGTCAAATCTGCAGGAGCATAAAAATTGTCAACACGTGTGATTTTGTCGTCATCAAAATACAGATACTGACGCCAGTCCGCAACAAGTGTAATATCCTGTGTTATCGGCGAAGAAAAATCCCATGACTCATTACCGTTTTTCCAAGTAAACAACGAATAGCCAAATTTTTCGGGATCGACTGGTTTTGTTGCTGTTTTGCCCTCACTCACCTCCTGGCTTGCAACAGTGATGCCAGGGCCTGCATCAAAAGTGACGGTATAGGTTTTTTGCGTGTCACCACATGCCACAAACAAAAGTGACATTGTCATACAAAAAACCACTATCAAAAACAATCTTGTATATCTTGCAATTTTGTTCATATTGTACCTCTGCCATATTATATATAAATAATAACTTGTATACTATACAATGTCAATGGGCAATGCAAAAAAGCACGGATAACCCCGTGCTTTTTGTATTTGATTTGTCTGTTTTTTTGTCAGCTTTTTCTTTCACGTATTTTGTGATTTTTATCTTTTTTTGTACATTACCAGTTCGGGATTTTTTCCGTCCTGCTCATAAGTGCAAACAAGCAAAAACTCCATGTTGGCGGCAATGCCAAAACATCTGTCACCGCCAAACTCACACTCAAGCTGACTGCCAAGATATGTTGCGTTGTCATCCAGAAACTTTACCATCTGACCGTTTGGCAGACGATATTCCAGATTGATAAAACTGCCTGACAACACGTTGAGGTCTGTCACCTTTGGCAACCCCTCTATATGCAAAAGAGTGTTGAACTCATGGATAATCTGTTGCTTGAATTGCTCAAACTTTTCTTTTCCGCCAAGTTTTATATATTGTTTCCAAAAATCCATAGTAAAGTCGCCGTCGGCATAACACCATTTGCAATACTCTTCGTTAAACAGGCCGTCTTTTTCTTTGCTGATGTTTTCGTCTTCCAGAGGCATACCGCAACACTGACACACAAGGTCGTGAGGTGACCCCAAGAGAGTGTTTATAGACACGTTAAACAGTTTTGACAACAGTTTTAGCGTCTCTGTGTTTGGTATTGTATCTCCGTTTTCCCACCGTGACACAGCCTGTCTTGTGACGTATACTTTTTCTGCAAGTTCGTCCTGTGACATATTGTGTTTTGTCCTTAGTTGCAATATCACGTCTTTTGTCTGCATATATGCTCCCTCCTGTATCAATGTGATTATACACCAAACACACGCCACAAACAAGCAACCTGTTGTTGCGTTTGTCAAGACACAAAAAAGCACGGAAAAATCCGTGCTTTTGGTTTTTTATTTCAGCAATGCATACAACTGCTCATACAGTTGCAGCAGGTGTTTGCAATACACATATCGCAACAACAGTTGCCCGTGCAGGTTGGTATGCCCGTGTTTATCGGCTGACCGTGTGTTGACTCTTCGCGAGAACGCAAATCTTCTGGTCTTACAGTTTTGCTTGCCATGATTTTTGTAAGTTTGTCGTATGAATTGCGATACTTTGCATTTTGTGGTTCCATTGACATTGCAAACTCAAGTTGTTTTTTAGACTCTAAAAACCAGTTTTGTTTGTAATAGATGATAGATTGCAGATAGTGCCACTCGCCATCACGAGAAGAAATTTCGTCAAGTGCGTGCTGTGCACCAGAAAGGTCACCTGATTTGATGAGATTTTCTACCCTGACGTACATACTCTCATTGTTGCCCATATCACGTCTGGAAATAAAGTCGATTGCCTCTTGATAATAAATCTCGATATATCCTAGATTGCGTGCGGCAAGTTCGCCTTCTTCACCTTCGAGAAAGCGTTTTTCTTTAAACTCTGCTTTGAGCTGGTTGTATCTTTGATCAAGTGTTTGTCTATCTGCATTGCTGTCCAGACCAAAAAACTCAAATGGATTTTTCAACTGAAGTATCCTCCTCGTCAAGATATTTTGCAAAAACCTTTGCAGTGATGTCCCGCACAGATACGTGCAAAACGTTTTTTAATACGCAATAATATTTGTCAAGGTCAAGGTCATTAAAATTTTCGGCAATTTTGTTGAGTGTAGAATACAACACAAACTCAAAATCTGCCTGATTGTCCCTGACAAACTGTTTGCTGTCTTTATATCCGTCAAAGCATGCTATAAACGGATTGTAACTTTTCTTTTTTGCGTCTTTTTCCAGATCGTCAAGTGCATCTACAAGATAAATCCACTTGCCAAGGTTGTAGCACAAATCAAGAATATAACTGTTTGCCTTGTCACCGAGTATCACTTTTGCAAACACACGTGACAACTCTGCAAACGGATGGCATACCTTGTCGAAAACAGTGCAGTTGTGCATTTCGAGGTCGGTCAGCTCATAATAATATTTTGTGATTTGCTCGTCCATCTCCGGAAAGAGTTTTTTTGCTTTTTTGTACGGCCTTTTTATCGCCCACAATGCCATACGCTTTTTTAAAGATTTTTCGTCAAGCACGTCGTCCATAAGGTTGAGATAAGACAAAATGACGTTTGACAAAGCAAGTTTGTCCGTCAGTTCGTCCCTTTTGACGATTGATCTTTTTTTGCGTGGCGTGGTGATGCAATGACTGTCATAAATTTCGATATCCAAATTCAAAAAGCTGTGGAACAGCACGTTGAAAAAGGCTATGTCAAAATTTGTGAGCATGCGTGAGCGAAAGCCCATTTGCTCTTTGCTTGATATACATATGCCACAAAAAAACGCATGATGCAGGGCAAACTCGCCCGGTGCCATTTTGTCTTTTGCAACTTTGATATATCCAAACATCAGCGTACACGTGGGATAAAGCCAACCTTGCGGTATACCTTATCCAAAGTTTTGTATGCAAGTTTGCTTGCACGGTATGCACCGTCTTTCAAAACTTCCTCAAGATATGCTTTGTCTTTTACGATGCGTTGTTGTTCTGCCTGAATTGGAGAAACCCCTTCGATAACAGCCTCTGCAACTTTTGTTTTAAAGTCGCCGTATCCTTTGCCTTCAAACTCAACTTCTGCCTCGGCAATAGATTTGCCTGTAAAGCAACTGTAAATTGACAAAAGGTTGCTTACGCCAGGTTTGTTTTCTGCATCAAAACGAACGACTGTATCACTGTCTGTAACGGCACGCTTGAATTTGCGCATGATAGTGTCTTTGTCATCAAGCATTGTAACGACTGCGTTTTCGTTTTCGTCAGATTTTGACATTTTTGCAGTTGGCTCTTGCAGGCTCATTATTTTTGCACCAACTTTTGGAGTATAGCACTCTGGCACCACGAAAGTCGGGCTGTATTTGTTGTTGAAGCGTTGTGCAACGTCGCGCGCAAGCTCTACGTGTTGTTTTTGATCGATACCAACAGGCACAAGGTCTGTCTGATAAAGCAAAATGTCTGCCGCCATAAGCACAGGATAGTCCATAAGACCCATGTTGATATTATCTGCGTGTTTGCGACATTTATCCTTAAACTGAGTCATACGGTTCATTTCGCCAACCATTGTGACTGTGTTGAGCACCCATGCAAGTTCGGTATGGGCAGGCACGTGTGACTGCACGAACAAAATGCTTTTTTGTGGGTCAAGACCGCATGCAATATACAAAGCCAAAAGGTCAAAAGTGTTTTTGCGAAGTTCTGCCGGCACCTGGTTTACTGTGATTGAGTGCAGGTCAACTACGCAAAAAATGCTGTTAAACTCTTCCTGCATGGTTGTCCAGTTTTTGATAGCACCAAGATAGTTGCCGATTGTTATTTTGCCTGTTGGCTGAACGCCACTGAATATAACTTTTTTATTTTCCATAATGTATAAAAACCTCTAGCATACATTTTAGCATTAAACACATTTTTTGACAAGAACATATATTTATATAAAAATTATATATACACTTTGTTTTTTGCACAAAAAAGCAAATTTTTTGCAACAAAAAACGGTCTGTAAAAAACAGACCGTTTGATATCAAAAGCGATATACCAAACCACTCGTTAGACTTGAGCGTATTTGGCGAGAAAGTCAGGCAAAGCATCTGCGTCTTTGCTGATAGTGAGGACAACTGTTACGTCCTTGTCGCTGATAACTCTTTCAAGGCAACCAAAGAAGTTTGCAAGTTCTTCTACCGGGTGGCCAGAAATTTTTACTACACCGTCAACAAAGATATCAGTAATGTCATAGTTGGTTGCGAGCATGCCCTTAATAAAAGCAACCAATTCGTTGTCAGAAGAAATTCTCCATTCTGACATGTCATTCAAACGTACTTTATATGAGAGTGACAATTTGTGAGAGTCGTCTTTATCGAGAAATACAACAGTACCTTTTGAAGTTTTTGCTGTATCGTTTGCCATATCGAGAATTTTTTTAGTTTTGCCTGCACCTTTTTCGCCACAGATAAGCTTAATCATTGTAGTGCACCTCCTGCGATTTTGTTTCTTGTGTTTATATTGTAGCAAAAATTTTTTATATTTCAAGGGGTTTTGCAAAAATTAACAATATTTTTTTTATCTCATTTTTGACAATCAAAAAGCATTTTTTTAACAATCAAAAAACGTCACCCAAAAAGGAGTGACGTTTTGCACAATCATTTTGTTTTGTTTTTTCGTTTTGCAATCATTTTGCCAAAATGTATTGCAAATATCACAAGGTATATCACCAGTGCCGAACAGCAATATCCTTTAAAATCAATCCACACGTCGTCAAGTGATGCCGTCCTTCCAGGGGTAAACACAGGCAACTGCAAAATCTCGGTGATGCCCGCAACGGCAAAGCCTGCAAACATACACACCGCAAAGCCGATGAGTTTGCCTTTTGTGCTTTTTGAAAAAATCATATAATAACTCATCGTTGCAAGAATGCCAAGCACCAGAAACGCACCAAAGTGTCCAAATGCCTTGCGCACCCACATATAAAAGTTTTTGATTGTCTCGGCAAAAGGTGTTTTTTCTACCACAAGCGAAACTGTCTCAACAGTTGATCTGCCGTCATAACTTGTGGTTGCAGTTATTGTGACTCTGCCACCTTTTTTTGCAGTGATGATACCATCTGCACCAATTTGAGCAACGTCGTCGTCTGACGACTCAAAACTCACGTCAAGCACCGTTGCATCTTCGTCGAGCGTGGCGACAAGTTTGCCCGTTTCGCCCTGCCTGAGCACAAATGCACCCTCCTGCAATGACATATCCCTGCCATCCAGCACAATGTTTTGCGAAAGCACCTCTTTAACCACAAAAGTGACGCTGTCCTGCTTGTCAAAGTTGCAGCATTTTGCAGTTATGGTCACCTGCCCTGCCTTGCGAAACTTTATCACACCTTTTTGTGACACAGTTGCAATGCTTTTGTCAGACGTTGACCAAGTGACACTGTCCTCTGCCTCTGCCGGCAAAAGATTTGCCACAAGTTGCTGTGATTTGCCTTTGTATCCAACAAGCGAACCTGCCACGATTGCAATGCTTTGCACAGGAACAACCGGCGTTATTTCCTGTGGCAGAATTGTCAGTTGTGCAGTATCAAAAATATCGTCGTCAAAGACAGACGTTGCCGTCAAAGTGGCAACACCCTGCGCCTTTGCTGTGACCTTTCCTTTGTCGTCAACCACAAACACGTTGTCGTCTGACGACGACCATATCAAATCTGTCTGTGTGGTATCTTCCGGTGCAAATACACCCTCCGGATAAAAAGACTGACCTGCGTGTATTTCATCAGGCAGGTTGCCTATCGTTACACTTTGCACAGGCACTTGCTCAACAACAATTGCGACGGTAGTTTTTATATCTTCATTTTCCTGCGAACACACCGTTATCACGGCACTGCCCACGGACAAGGCAACAATACGTCCGTCAGAATAAACCTTTGCAACCTCTTTGTCTGACGATTTGTACGTCAACGATGCGTTTGTTGCATCATCCGGCAAAACTGATGCATAAATTTTGCCCTGTTTGCCAACGAAAATGGTCGGTGTATTTGTGTCTGACGTTTTGCCGTCAATTTTTATTGAGTCGATCACCACGTTTTGCACAGGAACATGCTGATTTTGTGGCTGATGGATTTGAGTGACAACTTCGTCCACCTTGTTGCCAAACTGCTCACTCATCTGCTCCGATTGTTCGCCAGGGGTGAGAGCCTGCAAAATCAAAACCACCACAAGAGCAATATAGGCACATATAGTGCCGGCTTTGAAAAAAAATTTAAAAAGTTTTTTGCCCTTGCCTTTCGATTTGCTCATTGATACCCCTTTTTCAATTTTGTTCAGCCTTTGAACAAAAAACACCTTGCTCAGTTTATTTTACTTTAATACAAACACAATGTCAATATACAAAAAAGCCACCCTAATGGGTGGCTTTTGTTTTGTTTGATTATTTAAGTTTGCTTGCAAATTCTTTAATGCGTTGTGCACCTTTAATGATATCTGCCTCGCTGATAGCGTATGACAAACGAACAAAGTTTGGTGCATCGAAACCTTCGCATGGAACAACTGCCACGCTTGCGTTTTTAATGAGCAAGTTTGCAAAATCAAGCGCACTGTTGATAACTGTGCCTTCGTATGATTTGCCAAAAGTGCCAGACACGTTAAGCATCATATAAAATGCACCTTGTGGTTTGTTTACAGTGATATATTGTGCACCTTGCAATGCATCGAACAACATGTTGCGACGAGCCTCGAAAACTTGTTTCATGTTTGCCATAAACTCTTCGCCACCCTGCAAACCAACACAGCTTGCATATTGTGTAATGCTGTTTGCGTTTGAAGTCTGGTGAGATTGCAAACCACTCATTGCTTTTGCAATTTGTGCGTTTGGACAAGCAACGTAACCAAGACGCCAGCCTGTCATTGCATATGCTTTAGACATACCGTTTACCACAAAAGTGCGGTCGTACATTTCTTTAGACTCCTGAGCGATAGAAAAATGTTCCTGATTGTCATATACGAGTTTTTCATAAATTTCGTCAGAAATAACCCAGATGTCAGGATATTTTTTGAGCATATCTGCCAAAGCGCACAAGCTCTCTTTGTCATAAATTGCACCTGTTGGGTTGTTTGGAGAGTTGAGAAGAATTGCACGTGTGTTTGGTGTGATTGCTTTTTCGATCTTGTCAACGTTGAGAAGGCATTTGTCTTCTGCAAGGTCAACAGAAACCACTTTTGCACCGCAGAATTTGATCATCTCAGGATAAGACAACCAGTATGGAGCAAGCAAAATAACTTCGTCCCCTTCCTGCACGATTGTCTGGAAAACGTTGTACAAAGTTTGTTTGCCACCAGTAGAAACAATGATCTGATCAAAATCATAGTCAAGGTTGTTGTCTGCCTTGAGTTTTTTGCAGATTTGTTCACGCAATTCTTTTGTGCCAGGAACAGGAGTATATTTTGTAAGACCTTTGTCCAAAGCCTCTTTAGCGGCATTGATAATATAGTCAGGCGTATTAAAGTTTGGTTCGCCCGCAGCAAAACTAACTACGTCGATGCCTTCGCTTTTCATTTTGTTTGCCTGTGCTGTGATAGCAAGTGTCAAACTTGGTGACACGTTTTTTGCTCTGTCTGTAATTCTAAGCATTTATATCATTCTCCTTTGTTACCTTGCAATTTTGCAGTCTGATCTGCAAGTCTGAGTGCCTCGATCATTTCTTCTATATCGCCATCCATAAAAGTATCGAGCGAATAGAGTGTGAGGCCTATGCGGTGATCCGTAACCCTGCCTTGCGGAAAGTTGTAAGTACGGATACGCTCGCTTCGGTCGCCCGTGCCAACCTGCAAACGTCTTGCCTCTGAATACTCTTTTTCTGCCTGAGACTGAAAATGGTCATACAGTTTGCTTTTGAGAGTTTTCATTGCTTTTTCGCGGTTTTTTATCTGGCTTCGTTCGTCCTGACAAGCAACCACAATGCCTGTTGGCAAGTGTGTGATGCGAATTGCAGACTCTGTTTTGTTTACGTGCTGTCCGCCTGCACCACCACTGCGATAAGTGTCTATTTTGAGAGCTTTTTCGTCAATAGTAATCTCTATATCATCAACCTCCGGCAACACGGCAACGGTGATTGTAGAGGTATGCACCCTGCCCTGTGACTCTGTTGCAGGCACACGTTGCACTCTGTGAACGCCACTTTCAAACTTGAGTTTGCTGTATGCGCCAGTGCCTATTACAGAAAAGGTTGCTTCTTTTGTTCCGCCAAGTTCAGACTCGTTAACGTCAATTTCGTCAATCTTCCAGCGCTGACGCTCTGCATAACGATAAAACATACGCTTGATTTCTGTCGCAAACAAAGCGGCCTCGTCACCACCTGCGCCCGCACGGATTTCTACGATAACGTTGTTGTCGTCGTTTGGATCTTTTGGCAAAAGCAAAATTTTAAGTTCTTCTTCCAGATCGATGCGTTTTTGCTTTAGCTCATGAATTTCCATCTTGAGCATTTCGAGCATTTCTTCGTCTGTTTCTATCTCAACAAGTTCAAGCGCGCCGGCAAGATTTTCGTCAGTTTTTTTCCATTCGTCATATTTTTCTACAATGCCCGTCAAAGAAGAATGTTCTTTAACGAGTTTTGTCCACAAACTCTGGTTTGCAATTACGTCAGGCTGAGAAATTTGTTCTGTCAATTCGTTAAACTTGTTTTTTATATCGGCAAGTTTTGTAAACACAAGCCACTCCTTAATATTTGTTTATCTGTATATTGTATTGCAAAATTTTATTTTTGACAATTTTTTATACAATAGTTTGTTTTTATATTGCAACTTATTTTTGTTTTTTGCTGAAAACAACAATGCGTTCTATGCCGTTGTAATCTTTTGTTTTTGCAACAAGGTCAAAATTGTCCTGTGCCAGCGCCACTACGTCATCCATCTGACCAATGCCAAGTTCAAAGGCAAGCATGCCTTTGTCGCAAAGATATTGTGGTGCCTGTGACAAAATTTCGCGATAAAAGTCAAGACCGTCTTTGCCACCGTCAAGTGCCATAACAGGCTCAAAATCTTTTACGTTTTTGTCAAGACCCAAAATGTCGTCAGTTGGGATATACGGCGGGTTGCTCACGATAAGGTCAAACTGACCAGACACATTTTCAAAAAGATTGCCATGCAAAACGTCAACCGTTGCACCAAGTTTTTGTGCGTTGCGTTTTGTCATTTCAACAGCACCCTCGCTGAGATCTGTGAGTGTGACCTCACAGTCTTTTTTGAGTTTTATTGTGATGCCAATTGCACCACTGCCACAGCAAAGGTCAAGCACCCTGCTTTGTTTTGAGATATATGGCAACAATTTGTCAACCAAAAGTTCTGTCTCAAACCTTGGTATAAGCACCTTTTCGTTTACGTCAAACTCATAGCCAAAAAAGTCTGTATTGCCAAGTACATATTGCAGTGGTTTGCCATCTGCACGTTGCCTGAGCATATTTTCTGCCTTGATTTGCATATATGGTGTGACGTTGATGTCGTCTGCAAGTTCGCTTCGTTTTAGTTTTGTCACTTCGCACAAAATCCAGTCCACGTCGCTTGGTTCGTCTACACCCTTGGCAAGCAAAATATCCATTGCCTTTTGACGATACTGACCAAGTGGCATTGTTTTAGGAAATTTTTGTTCGGTAACTGTTTCGTCATTCATCATTTCCAGCACGGCATTAAAGCTTGCAATTGCAACCTCTATCATTTTGTCGTCAGGCTCTTTGGTTGTCATATGTTTTTGCAACCATGCACCAGGCGCTTTAAATGGTTTGAACACCACGCTTTCTGTTTTGGCAAGCAGTTTGAGCACCTCGTATGACAAACCTGCAACAACAGGCAACAATGCAAGACGCACCAAAAGCCTGATGAACGTGTTGTCGTGCCAACCCACAAAAGAAAACACAACGATTGCCACAAACATAACCAAAAACATAAAAGAAGTGCCACATCTGTCGTGTATGCGTGAGCTGTTGCGCACGTTTTCAACCGTCAGCTCCATTTCGTGCTCAAAACAATTGATTGTTTTGTGCTCTGCCCCGTGATACATAAACACACGTCTCACGTCTTTTACTTTTGTGACAGCCCACATATACAACATAAAAATGCCAAGACGCACAATGCCGTCAATGAGGTTTTTCAAAAACGGATGCATATCGTGCACAAGGCCTGTGAGCAAATCTGTAATTACGTTTGGCAAAAAGAAAAACAAGCCGACTGCAAGCACAATGCTGATGAGCAAAGTGAAAAACATAAACCAGCCCATGCCGGCCTCTTTTTTGTTTGTCGCCTTTTTACCCTCGTTGTCTTCGATAAAAATTTCGCTTGATTTTAAAAGTGTGCCAACGCCACTTATCATAGAGTCAAAAAAAGCAATCACTCCGCGAAGGATTGGGATTTTTTTCCACCAGGGGCTTTTTTTGCTTGTGCGTGTTGTCTCAAGACGAATTTGTCCCAACTCGTCACGCACGGCAATAGCCATTGCACCCTGACCTTTCATCATAACGCCTTCGATAAGGGCCTGACCACCGATAGTGCATTTTTTCATATAGACCTGTATAAAAAACAAAAAGGTACAGAATATACCTGTACCTCCCCATTCATTCAAAAAATGTTAAAATTAAATACCGTATTTTTTCTTGAACTTATCAACTCTACCACCAGCATCAACAAGTTTTTGTTTGCCAGTGAAGTAAGGGTGGCATTTGTTGCAAATTTCCACTTTGATAACGTCGGTATTTTTTGTTGTACCTGATTTGAAAGTAGCACCGCATGCGCAAACAACGTCTACTTCTCTATACTTTGGATGAATACCTTCTTTCATAATTTCACCTCTTAATTTTAATCTTGCCGAATTAGTATAAAGGCAAACCCAAAACTTGTCAAGTTTTTTTGCGTATATTTATTTTTTTGTTTGCTTTTGCATTTTTTGCCACACAAACAAAATAAAAAAGCCCTTTAGGATATTTATACCTTTCGGGCGACAACACAGGCTTTTGCCTTTGTTATATTTATTATACTTGTTTTTTCTTTTTTAGTCAATCTTTTAAATCACGTCACATCCACTTGCCTGAAACCAATCAGATAACCTTCACCTGATTATTTAAAAAGAATAGAAAAAAATAAAAGAGAAGTTTTTCGACTTCTCTTTTTTATGTGGATTTGGAATAACTGTCTCTTACAATGATTTAAAAAATCAAATGGCACTTACTAACCTTTTTAGGTTGTGTTACTAGTCCAATAGTTGCAAATTGCAACTAAGTTATATGATTATATAACCGATTACACCTGCTCTGATAGTAAAAACTATCTCGTTTCAGTCACCACAAATATTATTATATGTATTTTTGTTTTTTAGTCAATTATTTTCTGGAAGTCTTATATAACAATCAAGGGTGGCAATCAAGGAACCATCCCCTGATTGGCTGTTTACAATTATTTTATATCCTTTTTAGGGGATAAAATAGAAATTAAAATCAATAAAATTATTACTAATCCAAAATAAATTATTATTGAATAAAAATCAATATTGAATAATACTAAACTTTTGTAAAAGAATGTATCGATTACAGCTATAGATAAATACGCAATAATGTAGATATAATTAAATATTTGAAACCAATAGATGATTCTACTTAATTCTTGATTATTACCATATTTAGATTTAAACATTAATTTACTTCGCTTAATCAATTTGCAATTTTTGCTTTTCAAATAATAATCACCGCCGATTATCAAAGAATAAACAAATATTTCACAGATTAATAACAAAAATATATAAAATATAATTTCCATAAATCCTCCTAAAATTTTAGCAGGCAAACCTTAAATATGCCATATTTGTTTGTTGTCTACTTTGCCACCATTCAATGATTTCACCGATAGAACTTTCACCTAATCCTAAACCGGCACCAACAATTAGACGAAACAATCAGGGGGTGGTTCTGTGATTGATAGTTTTTGTCAATATGCTCTTTCTAAAAAAGTGTATTTATAATACTTTAACTCCAAAGAATTCTTTATTTTTATCAATTTTAGTTTTGATGGTTTCTGCTAATGCTTTAATCACTTTTTTCTTTTTCCACCAAAAAAATGGATCTTTTAATGAAAATATCCATTTTTGATGCTTATTCCATATTTCAGGTTCATCTATCCATATATTTACTAATCTTTCTTGTAGTTCTTTACATTCATTAGAAAATCTGCTAGAAAAATAAAAATCCAATTCGTCTTTTTGTAATAAATACCTAATTGTAAAACACCCTGAATCATTATAAAAACTAAATGTTTTTGTTTTATAATTTCCAAATGGATAGTTATTAAATGTTTGTACAGAATATTTCAAATTATATTCATCAACCAAAAACATTAACATCTTAATATTTTCTTCCATTGCATATCTCCTAATGCACAATCAGGGGACGGTTGTGTGATTGATAGTTTTTTGCCAATCTGCAAGCCTTTACCCCTTTTTGTTATTTTAATTTAAGGTGCAGGCAATGTCAATATGCAAGCAAAAAGTCACCTGTTTTGCTGTGTTTGATTGAACAAAAAAACCGTCCGTTTTGACAACGGACGGTTGAAAGAAGCCTACGTTATAAAGACCAGACGTTCTTCTCCTGTTCACTCGCATCTGCAGTGACTTTTCCCCTGCGGGGCTGATGGTCTTTTTTAGTTTGGCAAAAAAAGTTTTTGCCGTCAATTTGTTGCTACAAAATTGTTTTTTGCAAACAACAAAAAACGTATTTGTCAAAAACCTTGATTTTTGGCTGACCTTTGGTATAATAATATATACTAAGGAGAGTGTGCATATGAAATCTTACACTTTGCAAAAACCAAAAAAACTTGTGCTCGAAACTTTGCCAAGCCAGGCAATCACTTCTAAAGAGTTTGTAAAAGTAAAAATCGACCTTGCTGCAATAACAACAACCGACCTCAAAATTTTCAGCGGAAAATACAAAGTGCCAACGCCAATAACACTTGGTAGACAGGCCGTTGGCGTAATAAGCGAAGTTATGCCGGACAACGTAAACTTTTTGCAAAAAGGCGACAGGGTGATTATCGAAGGCTTTTTGCCTTGTGGCGAATGTTATTTTTGCAAAATGGGCGAAAAACAAAAGTGCGAAAACATGCATATGCTTGGATACAGCACCGAAGGTGTTTTTAGCGACTTTACTATAGTGCACCAAAGTCTGTTGCACCCTATCCCGGACCAGATGCCAGACACAACTGCAATTTTTGCAGAATACGTATCAATGGCACTCAACATTGTGGACAAACTCAACCTCAAACCTGGCGATCACGTTGCTATCATGGGCGCAAGCAAACTTGGATACGTGCTTGCACAGTTGGTAACATATTATCAGGGCATTGCAATTGCAATTGACGACAATGCCGATCAACTGGAAAAACTTGCAGGCGAAAACATAAACTATACGCAAAACACAACAAAAGCCAACTGGAAAGACAACATAAGTGGCATAACAGGTGGCCGTATGTGCGAAAAAGTCGTGTTCCTCACCGAGAGCAAACTGCACTTTAACGATGCAATTGATCTTTGTGGCAAAAACGGCACAATTTGTCTTGCAGGCTTTTTGCCAACTTATGAAAAATGTGACCTGACAAAACTGCACCGCAGACAAATCTCTATGGTTTCTGTGCGCAACTCACAAGGCAACTTTCCTGCGGCAATCAATATGCTTGCAACAAAAAAAGTCAACGTAAAAGGTATGGTAACAGAAACGTTCCGCTTTGCAGAATTGCCTGAAAAACTCATGGCAATGACACCAGACGAAACAAAATATACAAGTATTCAATTCCGTATTGACTGATTGAACATAATGACAAAAGACCTGCAACCGCAGGTCTTTTTTTATTGCATTGAATTATGCTGATTTAAACAAATGGCAACCATAAAAAGCCTCCATCTGAGGAGGGAGGTGGCACGCAGTGAACGTATGTGAACAAGTGACGGAAGGAGAGATAACGTAATTGTTGTTATAGTTGCAATGTTGATTAAATCAAAATTGCACATTTGCTCTCCCTCAGTCTGGCATTCGCCAGCCAGCTCCCTCGCCAGAGGGAGCCTTTAATTTGGATAATTGCAACGTGAACAAAGCCACGTATAAAGAGGCTTGTAAATATTGACATATTCTACCATGCAATTTTTATCCTTGTTTTACATTAACAAATCTTTAATTTTATCAACGTCCCCTGCACCAACAAGCAAAATCACGTCGTTGCCATTTGTGTTTTTTTGCAACAACTGTGCAAGGTTTTGCCTGTCATGGGCAAAGGTTGCCTTTTTGCCTTGTTTTTGCAATGCTGTTGCAAGGTCAATGCCGTCACACCCTTCAATTTTGTTTTCACGTGCAGAATAGGTTGGCAAAACAAAAATTTCGTCCGCCACAAGTTCTTGCACAAAACTGTCAAACAATGCCTGCGTGCGTGTATAGGTGTGTGGCTGAAACACCAAAAACGTCCTGTCAAAACCCATATGCTTTATCGTGTTTAAAAAACTTTTTATCTCACAGGGATGATGTGCATAGTCCACCACCACTTTTGTTTTGCCTTTGTATACGGTGCATCGTCTGTCTACACCCTCAAAAGTAGTTATGCCACGGCAAATATCGTCAGGGGGTATGCCCAAAAAGTCAAGTGTAGCAACAACGCACAAAGCATTGTATACGTTGTGCAAGCCTGGCACAGACAAACTCACTTTGCAAAAAGGTTTGCCCTTTTTGTATACGCAAAAGTCGTATACCCCACCCTTTTGCGACAAATTTTGTGCCTGATAGTCGTTGTTTTTGCCAAAACCAAAAGTAACGTCTGCAAGCAACCTTGTCTCCTTTTGATCTCCGTTTGCAACAACCACCCCACTACTTTTGGTTTGTTTTGCAAAGCAGGAAAAAACCTCCACCACCTGCCTTTTGTCTTTAAAAAAATCCGGATGGTCGTGGTCGATATTGAGCACACAGGTGACGTATGGATGCATTGTCAAAAAATTTGCTTTATATTCACACGCCTCTGCCACACAAAAATCGCTTTTTCCATACAAAAAGTTGCCAAAGCCATGACACTCTCCACCAACAAAAGCCGTGGGGTCTTTTTTTGCAACACAAAGGCAATGGGCAAGCATACCGCTTGTTGTTGTTTTGCCGTGCATGCCACAAACAGCAACGTTTTTTGCAAAGCCGTCAAACACAACACCAAGCAACTGACTCCTTGTCACAACAGGCACACCAAGGCTTTTTGCAAGCAAAACCTCGCTGTCGTCATCTGAAATTGCCGAGTTTGTCACCAAAAGGTCGCACAAATGCACCTGATCTGGGGCATATGGTATGTCAATTTTGATACCAATGCCCTCCAGTTTGTCTGTAAACACACTTTTTGTTCTGTCACTGCCAGTCACTTTTTTGCCCTGCATATGCAACCATTGCGCCAAAGCAGACGTGCCAACACCACCAATGCCAACAAAATGCACGTGGTGACAATTTTTTAACTTTTCCGTCGTCAACATACATTATATTATGCACTTGTATAACAAAATGTGCTTTTATTGTGCATAATTTATAAAATTGTCAAATTATTTTTCAAAAAGTGTTGAAATGTACAACAAATTGGATTATAATAGATAAAAAACAAAAGGAAGGACTACTCCAATGAAAATTTCTGAAGTGCGCATTAGAAAAGTCGAAAACAGTGATGACTCAAAACTCAAAGCAGTTGCGTCTGTCACTATTGACGAATGTTTTGTTGTGCACGATATTAAAGTGATCAAAGGCGAATCAGGAATGTTCATTGCAATGCCTAGCAAAAAAACGAAGGAAGGCGAATTTAAAGACGTTGCCCACCCTATCAACCCTGCTACAAGACAAGAACTGTCAGATGCGATTTTAAACGCCTTTGCTCAAGCCGTTTAAAACTGAATAATACAGCGCAAAACCCACTCGTCTGAGTGGGTTTTTTGTTTTTTTATTTAATGCATTGTCTTTTATGCAACTTGTTGTCTTTTTGTACAAAAGTTGCATACGTCATTTTAGTCCTGATTTTCGTCACGTTGTTTTTTTGGTGGTCTTGCACCAAGATACTGATAAAAATGGCACTCAAGGTTGCTGTTGAAAAACTTTCTGTTTTTGTCTGCCTTTTTGCCAAAGACTTTTTCAAAATTGTAATATGACGTGAGCACACCCATACTCCAGTCGTTGAGTGTGGCAAATTTTGCATGAAGGTCTTTGTATAAAAAGCGCACTTCTTTTTCTGTCATAAGTCGCTCGCCATAAGGTGGGTTGCTTACAATAACGCCATATCTGTCTTTTGACGAAAAATCCTTGAAATCCTGCCTTTGAAAATGTATATAGTCCTGCACACCTGCCCTTTTTGCATGACGCATTGACAAAGAAATTGCATTTTTGTCAATGTCAAAACCCATTATTCTGAGCGGTCTTTCAACAACACTGTCACGCGCTTTCAAACGGACTTCGTCCAGAACGTCCTGCTCAAAAAACTTAAAGTTTTGCACCGCAAAATCACGGTTGACGTTTGGTGCAATGTTGAGACCAATCATTGTGGCCTCGATAGGCAAAGTGCCACTGCCACAAAACAGGTCAACAAAAGGACGGTCAGGGTTCCACACGCTGAACATAATCATTGCGGCAGCCAACGTTTCTTTAAGTGGTGCAGCCCCAACAAGGTCACGATAACCCCTTTTGTGCAATCCGTCGCCACTTGAATCTATGCACACCGTAACAACGTCGTTTTTAAGTGAAATTTCTATTTTAACGGTTGTTCCGTTTTCGTCAACACTGCCAACCTTATATGCCTTTTTGAGTTTTTCTACAATAGCTTTTTTGCCAAGGCTTTGTATGCTGGACAAGGCGAACAATTTGCTTTTGACGGACTTTGCAGAAACTACAACTCTTTGGTTGACAGCAACCCAATCACGCCAATCAATGGCAAATATGCCGTCAAAAAGGTCGTCAAACGTTTGTGCGCCAAACTCTGCAATTTTAATGAGCACTCTGTCTGCCGTGCGCAGACTTACGTTGCAGTCGCAAATGGTTTTGAGGTCACCTTTAAAGGCCAGACGGCCGTCTGTTGCAGGGCAGTCCGTTATGCCAAGTTTATACAATTCTCTTTTTGTGACAGCCTCTACTCCGGCAGAAGTGCACACAAGTATATCAAATTTGTCCATAGTTATATTTGAATAAAAAATGCGTCTTGTGGCAACCATATGACGCATTAAAGTTATATCAAAAAAAGCATGCTGACAACAGGTATTGTCACAATGCACAGCACGGTAGAAAGCAACATTGTGGTGACGCTTGCCTCCGGTGCATCTGTAAAAGCCTCTGCAAAAACAACGGTTGTTGCCGCAACAGGCATTGCGCATGCAATGACAAGTGTGTTGAACAGGTTTGCATCTGCCACACCGCAAAAAGTGAGCATACACCACGTGAGCGCAGGCGCAACCAAAAGCCTGAGTGCGCACACAACGTATGCACGCCAGTCTGACACAAGCACTTTTGACGGCATATCTGCCAGCCTTATGCCCGTGACCGTCATTGCAACGGGAGAAGTCATCGTTGACCAGAAGTTTGTAAAAGTGACTGCAGGCGCCGGCACAGTGACTTTGCACAAAAACAGCACAAAACCAATTGCACTAAAAATTATTGCAGGGTTTGCAAGTGCCTTTTTTACACTGATATATTTTTTGTCACCCGTGAGTATAAAAATGCCAAGCGTCCATGACACAAGGTTGAACACGATGATATACATAGACGCATACAAAATAACGTGATCGTTGCCAGGGAACAATGCAGCCAAAAAAGGCAGACCAAAAAATCCGCAGTTTGAAAGCATACATGCAATCTGATAGATTTTTTGCCCCACAACCTGCTTGTTTTTAAACACAACGAGTGCCACCACCATTATGAGCAAAGTGCTTGC
>JAFTHO010000036.1 GCA_017457385.1 Clostridia bacterium
ATCACTTGCTCAAAGGTCTATCTGCTCTGTTGCAGGCGTGCCAATGGGCGATGCTCTCAAAGGCAAACTCACACAACAACAATGGCAAAGTTTGTGGAAGGCAAGTCAGGGCTTTTCACAAGCCAAAATATTTGTAGACGACACTGCAAACATCACTGTTGACCAGATGTTGTCAAAGTGTCGCAGACTCAAATCAAAACACGGACTTGATATGGTGCTTGTCGACTATATCCAGTTGATGAAGGGTGACGAAAAACGTGGCAGTCAGGAAAACCGCCAGCAAGAGGTTGCTGACATCAGCCGTGGCCTCAAACTTATGGCACGTGAACTTGAAGTTCCTGTTTTGGCACTCAGTCAGCTCAAACGTACCGGTGGCAACGAAGTCAACAAAAAACCACAACTCAGCGACCTTCGTGAATCTGGTGCTATCGAGCAGGACGCAGATATCGTACTTATGATTTACAAGCCAGAGGCAGAGACAGACCAGAATGCTCCGTCAACAAGTGCCGCAGTTTACGTGGCAAAACACCGCAATGGTCGCAACGACTTTGACATCAACATGGATTGGATTGGCGAAATCGTACGCTTCCGCGAGGCAGACGGATATTCGATGGCTCTTACAAAGCAGTTTGAAGCAAATCAGCAAGCCAAAAAAGAAAAGGATATGGCAAAATTTGCAGATGGTGTGGAGGTTGCTCCAATGCCTGACGAAGCCCCACCAGAAACTGACGAAGTAATTATTGACAATTTTGAGGGTTGATTCCTCGTTAAACAAAGGTAATATATGGAAATAAAAGCTAACAATTTTATCGAAGAAATTATCAACAAAGATCTTGCAAGTGGAAAAACACAAGAGGTTATCACACGTTTTCCACCAGAACCAAACGGATATCTCCACATTGGTCACGCAAAAAGTCTTTGCATCAACTTTGGCATAAAGTCAAAATACAACGGCAAATGCAACTTGCGTTTTGACGACACAAACCCTGTTAAAGAAGATGAAGAATACGTAGAAAGCATCAAAGAAGACATCAAATGGCTTGGTTTTGAATGGGACAATCTTTTGTATGCCAGCGACTATTTTGACAAAATGTTCGACTATGCCGTTACTCTCATCAAAAAGGGCAAAGCATTTGTATGCGATATGACTGCAGAAGAAATCAGCAAAAGCCGTGGCACTCTTACAGAACCAGGCACAGAAAGCCCATGGAGAAACCGCAGTGTAGAAGAAAACCTCGATTTGTTCTATCGCATGCGTGACGGCGAGTTTGCAGACGGCACAAAAGTTTTGCGTGCAAAAATTGATATGGCAAGTCCAAACATCAACATGCGCGACCCTGTAATTTATCGTGTGCTTCGTGCAAGACACCACAACACAGGCGACAAATGGTGCATCTATCCAATGTATGACTTTGCTCACCCATTGGAAGACGCAATCGAAGGTATCACTCACTCTATCTGTACTCTGGAGTTTGAAGATCACCGCCCGATTTACGACTGGTTTGTGCGTGAGTGCGAATGCGAAAACAAACCACAACAAATCGAGTTTGCAAGACTCAACATTACAGATACAGTTATGTCAAAACGCTTTTTAAAACGTTTGGTAGACGAAAAAACAGTAGAGGGATGGGACGACCCACGTATGCCAACAATCTGTGGCATCCGTCGTCGTGGTTATCCTGCATCTGCAGTGAGAGATTTTTGCGAACGTATTGGTGTTGCAAAAGCAAACAGCGAGGTAGAACATACATATCTTGAGTCTATCGTGAGAGAACATCTCAACCGTGATGCCACACGCGTTATGGCGGTTACAAATCCAATCAAGGTTGTTTTGTCAAACTACGAAGGCAGTGAGCTTCTTACAATCGAAAACAACCCTAACGAGCAGGAAAAAACTTACAGACAGGTTACCTTCTCTAAAGAGTTGTATATCGACGGCAGTGACTTTATGGTGTCACCTCCACCAAAATATCACAGACTTTACAAAGATGCATACGTTCGACTCAAAGGTGCATATATCATCAAATGCGACGACGTTTTGTTTGACGAAAATGGCAACGTAAAAGAACTTGTGTGCAGTTACGTGCCAACAAGCAAATCTGGCAACGATACAAGCGGTCTCAAAGTTAAAGGCGTTATCCAGTGGGTAGATGCAAACAACTTTGACACAGTTACTTTGCGTCGCTTTAAACCGCTTTTGGGCATCAACAACGGCGAGGCAGACTATATCAACCGTGTTGACAAAGACAGCATGCGTCTTGAAGAAGCATTTGTAGAAAAAGCGGCAGGTCAGGCACAGGTAGAAGACAAATTCCAGTTTATGCGTATCGGCTACTTTGTGAAAGACAAGCTCAGCACAACTGAAAGAGCAGTATTTAACGAAATCGTTGGACTTAAAGACAGTTTCAATAAATAAACTGCCACAAAACACAGTTTGCAATATTGCTAATAGCAAACTTTGTATGTTATAATATCAGTTAAGGAAAAATCTTATGAAAAAGTGTTTGAATTGCGGTGAGCTCAACGAAAACTCAATAAGCTTTTGCACGGCATGTGGCACTTCTGACTTTGAAGAAATTGCGGCAATAACCTGCCCTAACTGCAAAAAAGAGGTAAAGGCAGGTGCAGATTTCTGCACAGAATGTGGCACGAGGTTGCCTGGCGCAACTATGGCAGAAGTAAAACGAAATGCAGGCGCAGTAGAGGCCGAAACTTTCGACTGCCCTCATTGCTCAAACGAGATACCAGTTGCCAGCGTATATTGTCCATATTGCGGACAAGAAGTAAACAACTTCAACACAAACCGTAAGGTAAAAAAATATATGTGTCCAAATTGCAATCATCCAAACGACGTAAACGCAAGATTTTGCAGTTATTGCTTTTTTGACCTTTCTGATGCAAAGGTAAAAGAAATGACAATCGTCGTAAAACCAAAAGAGTGCGACAACATCAAACTGTTGCAATGCGTTCTGGTGGACGAGGATGACACAAAAGGACAAACAATCTGTCCAAACTGTCAGGCACTCAATTCGACAGAAATGGATTATTGCCTGCGTTGTGGCACAAGCCTCAAGGTGGACGTACCAAAAAAATATTGTTTTGTTTGCGGTGCAGAAAACAGCGCCAATGCAAAATTTTGTACCAACTGCAAATATCAGTTTGACGCACCAACAAGTTACAGGTTCAACTGGACTTGCACTTGTGGGTACGAAAACGACGCTGACGCCGATTTTTGCTCTTATTGTGGCAAAAGCAGGGTATAGGCAAAGTAGTGGAGGACGTATATGAACGAAAACAGTTTTAACGTTTGCAGCCGTTGTGGTGGAGCAAACCCATTGTCAGCAAGATATTGCTATCAATGCGGATATGAACTCAAAAGTCCCGAGGCACCCGTTATATGCACAAAATGCAACACGGTAAACCAGGGCTCTGCAAACTTTTGCAAAAGATGTGGCAGCAAATTGCCAAAAGCACAATCAAAAGCAGTGTGTCCTCAGTGCAGTGCGTCAAACGTGGCGGGGGCAACTTTCTGTGCAAACTGCGGTTTTGATTTTTCTGCATACACTATGCCTTCTGCCATGGCTGTCAACAGACAGATAGAGCGTCAGGAGCAAATTGCGGCAACTTCTGTGGTGGTTACACAATCACAGGACAAAAAACTCACACGCAAAGAGAAAAAACGCATCAAACGTGAGGAAGAAGAAAGACTTTATCGCGAAAAAATTCAGGCTCGCAAACAGGCAAAAATTGACAAAAAGCAAGCCAAAAAAGATGCAAAAGCGCAGGCTAAACAAGCCAAAAAACAAGTTGTGCAACAACAACCTCAGCAAGTGGCTCAATATCCTGTGGTTGCGGGTCAGCAAGTGCCTGCAATACAATATATTCCACCTGTTGTGCAACAAATCGTGGTAGAACCACCAAAACCGGCAGTCAAAAAACATCGTATCAAAAATCTTTTGGTATTTTTGATTGCATTGTTTGGCCTTTATTTTATTTTGTTGCCGGAGCAGGTCGACTTTATCAAAAAGTTTGGTTTGCTGGTATATACAAGCGAAAGTGTGCCAGGTGTAAAAATGACAGGCTGGGACGTGCTTATGGCAGTGCTTTCAAACTTTGTGTCAGGCGCAAACAATCTTTCAACTATAGCAGGCAAATATACGTTTGACTCTATCGAGATACTCATTGTTGGCGTTATCGTGGCGATGGCTGTGGTTGATCTTGTGATTATCCTGCTTGCAAAAATACTTGGCATGATCACAGGCAAGGCACACAAAGGCATCGACTTTAACGCGCTTGGTGCAATGCTCATCACGGGCGGTGCATTTGCATATATGTATCTGCACGGTGTGCAATCACTTACACTCAGCGTATATGCCTTTTCAATACCACTGGTATTTTTGGCAATAGCAATTTTCAATACAAAATTTAAAAAAGACTGATAAAAAACCTGACGTTTTGGGTTTTTGCAAATAGAAGGAACAATACTTATGAAACAAATCAATTCTAAAGAACTCAGAAGTTTGTATCTCAACTTCTTTAACGAAAAAGGCCACGCAATCATTCGCAGTGCCAGCCTTATTCCAGAAAACGATCCTACAGTTTTGTTTACAACTGCAGGTATGCACCCACTCACACCATATCTTCTCGGTCAAAAACACCCTGCAGGCAACCGTCTTACTGACGTTCAAAAATGCGTGCGCACAGGTGACATTGACGAAGTAGGCGATGCTTCTCACTGCACTTTCTTTGAGATGCTTGGCAACTGGTCTTTGGGTGACTACTTCAAAAAAGAGGCTATCACTTGGAGTTTTGAGTTTTTGACAAGCGAAAAATATCTTAACATCCCTGTTGAAAGACTTGCGGTTTCTGTTTTTGCAGGTGACGAAGATGCTCCTCGCGATGACGAATCAGCAGAAATCTGGATGAGCTGTGGTCTCAAAAAAGAACAAATTTATTATTTGCCTAAAAAGAACAACTGGTGGGGCCCTGCCGGTGTGACTGGTCCTTGCGGTCCTGATACAGAAATGTTCTTTGACACAGGCAAACCTGCTTGTGGCGACAACTGTGGCCCACAATGCGATTGCGGAAAATATCTCGAAATCTGGAACGACGTTTTCATGCAATACAACAACAAAGAAGACGGCACTTTTGAACCACTCAAACAAAAAAACGTAGACACTGGCATGGGTCTTGAACGTACAGTCTGCGTTATCAACGGTTTCAAGAGCGTATACGAAACAGACGTGTTTGC
>JAFTHO010000037.1 GCA_017457385.1 Clostridia bacterium
CAAAATCTTTTGCGATATATTTTTGATTGCCTTTTATTTTGTATCCATTGTCTGTGCAAAGTATATCAATGCCAAAAGCCCTGAGAACAGACAAAGTCATATCCACGTATCCTTTTGACTGCAAAGGCGAAGTCAAAATTATTTCGCTGTCCCCATCCACCAAAGGCAAGGCATACAGCAAACCAGTGATATATTGCGAAGATACGTCACCTGCAATTTTGTATACACCGCTTGAGAGTCTGCCAGAAATGCAAAATGGCATACCGGACGTTTTGTCAAAAACAATGCCGTGCTCCTGCATGACTTTTGCAAGCATGTCGTATGGTCTTTGTGGCAGTTTGCCCTGACCGACAAAGGTTGTATCCACACCCAAAGCACCACATATTGGCATTAAAAAGCGCAAAGTTGAGCCACTTTCGTTTGCATCCACAAGGGTTTTTGTCACTTTGTTTCGTTTGCCAAAAAACACTTTGCCATCACAAAAAGTATAGTCTTTGCCAAGTGCTTTTGCAGCACCGAGCGTTGCCTTTACGTCGGCAGACAAAGACACGTTTTGCACCACGCAGGCATCGTCGGCAAGCATTGCGGCAAGTATGGCTCTGTGCGCCATGGATTTTGACGGCGGAGCTTTTATAACGCAGTTTTTAATACTGCTGGCAAAAGTTTTGATATACATAACAGAATTTTACTTTACAAACCTGTGGTTTGTCAAAAAAAATATTTTATATTGCAAAACTTGCCACAAAAAAGTGGCAAGCAAAAATCATTTTGTGAGATCGTCTATGTTTGTGCGATAAAGTATGCAGTCTGCAATATCTTTTATCAACACCAGATCTATTTGTTTTCCTTTTAGTTTTTTGTCGTTTGTGACTGTTTGCCACAAAAGTTTTTTGTCACAGTTTACGTCACGCACCATATTGTATTTTGCAAGCATACCGTCAATTTTGTCGGCACAACCTTTTGCCGTGAGGTTTTGGTTTTCTGCCCACTGACAAATGAGTTTCATACCCACGCCAACCGCTTGTCCATGAGGAATTTTAAAATCCGTCACCTTTTCTACCGCATGACCAAGTGTGTGGCCAAAATTGAGTTTTTGTCTTTCGCCTTTGTCAAACTCGTCCTGCTCGACAAAGTCTGCCTTTATTTTGATGCAGGTATAAATGACCTCTTCAAGATTGGCATGCACGTCTTGTGTGGCAAGCAGATCAAACAGGTTTTTGTCTGAAATGCAACCGTATTTTATCACTTCGCCAAGACCGTTTTTAAACTCCTCATCCGGCAGAGTTGCCAAAAAGTCAGGGTCGCACACAACAAGGCAAGGCTGATGAAAAGCACCCGCCAGGTTTTTGCCACAAGAAAGGTTGACCCCCGTTTTGCCACCCACAGATGAATCCACCATAGAAAGCAACGTCGTTGGTATCTGGACAAAGTCTATACCACGCAAAAAACTTGCCGAAACAAAACCTGCAACGTCACCCGCAATGCCACCGCCAAGTGCAACCACAAGGTCGCTTCGTGTGAGTTTGTTTTGTGCCAGAAATTCAAGCAAAGAGGATACTGTATCCATTGTTTTGTGACCTTCGCCATGCAAAAACTCGTGATAGCACACGTCATAGTCGCACAAAATGTCTTTTATTTTTTTGCCATAAAGACCACCTACCACGTCGTCTGTGATGATGGCAATTTTGTTGCAATTTTTGACTTGTTTTATATAGTCTGCAAGGTTGTTTATCTCACCTGCACCTATCTTTACGTCATATGGTTTGCTTGTTTTTACAAAAAGGTTTTTCATATCAGTCCTTGAGAGAGTCTACGCATTTTTTGAGCACGTCAACTTTGTGCATAAGTTTTGCAAACATAGGAAAGTCGAGTGACTGAGCACCGTCGCACAATGCTGCTTTAGGATTGTTGTGCACCTCGATAATCAAACCGTCTGCTCCTGCTGCAACTGCTGCAAGTGACATTGATTCAACAAGTTCTGCCTTGCCTGTTGCATGTGATGGGTCGATGATGATCGGAAGGTGTGTGAGTCGTTTGAGCACAGGCACAGCAGACAAATCAAGCACGTTGCGTGTTGCATGGTCAAAAGAACGGATGCCACGTTCGCACAAAATTACGTTGCTGTTACCACCCGCCATAATATATTCGGCAGACATCAAAAACTCTTCGAGAGTGTTTGCAAGACCACGTTTGAGCAAAATTGGTTTGTTGCATGCACCAAGTTCGCGCAACATAACAAAGTTTTGCATATTGCGTGCACCAACCTGAATAACGTCTACGTCGTTGAACAGGTCGATATGTTCCATACTCATCAGTTCTGACACGATTGGCATGCCAGTTTGTTTTTTTGCTTGGATAAGATATTTGATACCTTCATCCTTGAGACCCTGAAAGGCATATGGAGAAGTTCTTGGTTTAAATGCACCGCCACGAAGAAGATGTGCGCCAGATTGTTTTACACTTTGGGCAATAGAAATCACTTGTTGTTCGCTTTCTACTGAGCAAGGACCTGCAATAACCTGAAAATTGCCACCACCGATTTTGTAACCGGCAACGTCAACGATTGTGTCGTGATGATGAAATTTGCGGTTTGCTTTTTTGTAAGGCTCTGCAATACGTCTTACGTTTTCTACCGCAGGGAAAGTTGTGATAGCATCGATATCAATAGCATGTGTGTTGCCAACAAGACCAAGGATATGCTGTGATTCACCCTCGATTGATTGCGGATCTACGTTTTGCGCCCTTATCCATTGCAAAAGTTCGCTTATTTCTTCTTGTTTTGCATTTTGTTTAAGAATAATTACCATAAATACCTCCGTGGATAAAACCAACAAAAAAATCGGTATCCCTTATATCCAGAATACCGACTCAATATACGACTTATACTCTATCAATAAGAAAAAAAGCTATCAAAAAATACTTGCTTTAGCAAAAAACAAGTTAAAGAAAAAATAATAGCTTGTAAAGATGAAAGAATTTCTCATTGATTTCTCCTTGTAAAATACTCTATACCTACCGAAAGCCGTTGTCAATATTTTTTTAAAAAAATTTAATTATTTTTTAAAAATTCTTTAATTTTTTTGACGGTAACACTGCCGTCGTCGTTTTTTATTGCAAGGTGACAGTTTGTTTTGTAGCAGTCAATACGACTTTGATAAATTTCAAAAACCTGCTCTTTGCTTTTGCCAAAAGCAAGCGGTCTGTTTTTGTCATTTTTGATACGGTTGTAACAAATTTCAAAATCGGTATCCAAAAAAACAACCGTACTGCCCTGCACAAGCAAATCGGCATTGTGCAAAATTGCACCTCCACCAACAGACAACACCAAAAAATCTTCGTTAAGCAAATCGGCAATAACATCTCTTTCAATTTGCCTGAAGCCTTTTTCGCCAACTTCACTCATTATCTGCGGTATACTTTTGCCCTGTCTTTTTACAATTTCGGCATCGGTATCTATCAGTTTGTATCCGATTTCTCGTGCCAGAATTTTTGCCACGTAACTTTTGCCACACCCCATAAAACCTGTCAGGGTGATTATATTTTTGTTCATTTGTTCTCCATATGCAAATTTGCTTTGTCGATGAGTTGTTTTATGTCTTCTTCTTTAAAATCAACGTCAAGCCATATTGTCTGTGCCGCCGCTGCCTGGCGCACAAGCATTTCCATACCAGTAACACAAGTGACGTTGTTTTTGTATGCATATTTTGCAAGCAGGGTGTCTTTTGGGTTGTAAATTGCATCAAAAACATATTTGCAGTTTGACACAACTTCTTCCTGCACAGGTGATTGGTCAACGTTTGGGTGCATGCCAACGCTTGTTGCATTGAGCAGCAAATCAAATTTGCCAGAGATATTTTTTATATCAACAACCTGCACCTTTGCATTGCCGTCAATGTTTTTGAGCATAGCAACGAGGTTTTTTGTTTTGTCGCTGTCTGGATTGCGCACTGCAATAGTAAGGTCACCACCTGCTATCACAGTTTCTGCACCCATCATCCGGGCAACGCCACCGCCACCAAGCATAAGCACCTTGCCGTCAAGACTTGCACCCATGCTCTGGATTGACTTTAAAAAACCAACCACGTCTGTGTTGTAGCCAACTTTTTTGCCACCTGTTTTTACAACGTTTACAGAGTTGTAGCGTGATGCAGTGTCGTCAAGACAATCGATATATTTTATAATTTCTTTTTTGTAAGGTATAGTCACGTTAAACCCATTCAGGTCAAAAAGCACCTCTTTTTTTGCAGACAAATCGTCAGGCGAAATATCATACAAATTATACACACCGTCAACCCCGTTGAGTTTAAGCAACTCGCTGTGGATATATGGTGACATACTGTGCCCCAAAGGGTGACCAAGCAAACCAAACTTCATAACAACCTCGATTTTTTGTTGAAAGTATAATACCAAACAAAAACAATGTCAAGAGAGAGATTTTTGCAAAACAAAAAAGGCACACGTTTGTGTGCCAAAAAAGACAAAAAAAACAGCCAAGCTTTCGCTTGACTCCTTTAATTTGGACATTGTGAGAATAAGTAACGAAAGTCACAGTTCCGGGTTTGTTGGCATTGTTTTTTGTCAGACGTTCCAACTTCGTCTCTTTCCTTCATCAGCTTTTAACTTTCGTTTTCGCTGACTACCATTAACTATTTCTAGCTAACGTCGACTGTACTTCATTTGAAGTACTCCTTTAAAGGAGGTGATCCAGCCGCACCTTC
>JAFTHO010000038.1 GCA_017457385.1 Clostridia bacterium
AACTGCCGGTATAAAGCAATTTTTTGACGAATTTTTTATATACGAAAAAGTTGGACATCAAAAACCAACGAAAGAGTTTTTTGATTGTTGTTTTGACAGACTTGGCAACCCACAAAAACAAGACGTAATGATAATTGGCGACTCACTGACGGCAGATATATCGGGTGTCAAAAGCTATGGCATAAAAACCTGCTGGTTTAACAGATATAATACAAAACAAAACGTTGATGCCGATTTTTACATAACAAAGCTGGAACAGTTGAAAGATATTTTATAAATAATATTAAAACAAAAAAGACGGAATAAAAGTTCCGTCTTTCAATTTTCCTCTTTTAAAATCTGCAGGGCTTTTTTATATTTTTCTGCTCGTTCAAAATCTTTTTCAGTCGGGTTGTCAAGCCGTGACAAATCGCTGTTTGTCGTTAGGTCGGCAATCTTTACTTTTTTTGAAAGTGAGTTTTTTGCAACACCCCTTACGTAGTCAAAATAGTCGTCGTTTTCGTCTTTGTGAGTGAGCATATCAACCGCATCCACAATATGCTCATCAAAACCACACTCAAGCAAAAACTCTTTTGTGACGGGCGTATCTTCTATCAAATCGTGCATATATGCCACTATTTTTGCGTCTACATCATCAACAAGGGTTGCCACTGTTTGTGGGTGCAAAAAATATGGTTTGCCTGCTTTGTCCACCTGACCTTCGTGATATTTTTTTGCAAGGTCAATTGCAAGTTGCAACTGTTGTTCTTTGTTGAGTTTTTGTTTCATAAAGTTCTCCTTGAGATTATTGTATCAAAATATAAAAGCAAAATAAAGGTTTTTTGACGTGATTTTTTTGACAGAGAAAAAAAACAACCCACCTTGCGGTGGGTTTTGTTTTTGTTATTGTTTTTTGTCGTCAGATACAACTTCTTTAAAAGTTGTGGCAAGACTTGCTATACCCTGCAAATCAGATGGCACAATGATTTTTGTTGCCTTGCCGTTTGCAAGTGTTGCAAGTGCCTCGAGGCTTTTGAGTGTCAAAACAGCTTCGTCAGCGCCTGCCTCTTTGAGATATTGCAGACCTTGTGCATTTGCCTGATGAACCTTGAGGATAGCCTCTGCTTCACCTTCTGCCTCACGGATCATCTTTTCTTTTTCTGCTTCTGCACGAAGGATTGCAGCTTGCTTTTCTGCCTCTGCATCCAAAATTGCAGATTCTTTTTTACCTTCTGCAATCAAAATAGTAGATTTCTTTTCACCTTCTGCAATAAGGATGGCTTCACGACGTTCACGTTCAGCCTTCATTTGTTTTTCCATCGCATCCTGAATTGCTGTTGGTGGCATAATGTTTTTGAGTTCTACACGGTTTACTTTGATGCCCCATGGGTCTGTTGCCATGTCGAGAGCGGCACGCATTTTTGTATTGATGATCTCACGAGAAGTGAGTGTTTCGTCAAGCTCCATTTCACCAATGACGTTACGCAAAGTTGTTGCAGTGAGGTTTTCGATAGCCATGATAGGGTTTTCTACACCGTATGCATAAAGTTTTGGATCTGTAATCTGAAAGAAAACTACAGTATCTATACGCATTGTTACGTTGTCTTTTGTGATAACAGGTTGTGGTGGAAAGTCTACAACTTGCTCTTTGAGATTTACTCTCATGGCAACTCTTTCAATAAAAGGCACTTTAAAATGCACACCTGTGCTCCACGTTTCTTTGTATGCGCCGAGTCTTTCCAGAATAAACGCATTTGCCTGCGGAACGATTTTGATACAAGAAATAACGATTGTGATTGCAATCATCACAACCAAAAGCAAAATAATAATTGCTACAGGACTCATAAAAATTCCCTCCTAAAAAAATTTATACTTTTTTTACAATAACTTTAACGCCTTCTACACGCAAAACGACAACTTTTTCGCCAACGGCAATGATTTCGTCATCTTGTTGTGCCCTGGCTGTCCATGTGATGCCAGCAATATCTACTGCACCCTTGCTTTGAAGATTGTCAATTTGCTCTGACACCAAAGCAATTTTGCCAGGAACGGTTTCTACGTTAGTTTTGACTTTGTTTTTTTCTACCAGTCTGATGAGTGCAGGTCTTGTAAAAATGAGCAGTATCACAGAAACTAAAACAAACACAACAAGTTGCACCCAAATGTTTATGCCGTCAAAAAATGACAATGCAAATGCAACAAGTGCACCACCTGCAAACCAAATTGTAGTCAGTTGTGTTGTTGCAAGTTCTGTCGCTACAAAAACAATAACAACACCCAACCATATAATCGGATACATATTATCACCCCTGAATTTATATTATAATTATAATATTATATTTCATACAAAAATTCAATAGTAAAATAATAATTTTTTGTTAAAAAAATGACAAAGCGTCAAAAAAATGTTTTTTTCAAACGTTTAATCTTGATTTTCAACAAATATGCATACAAAAAACAAAGCACAACCACAAAACAACCAAAATGCAATGTTGTCAGTAAAAACAAAAAAACAACGGTTTTGACAAAAAAACAAATATAACATCTTTGCACTAAACCAAATATAACATTGTAGGGGCGACCATTGGTAGCCCGCCATGATGAGCGCGTTGTTTTGCGGGCGGTCAATGACCGCCCCTACTGGCTTGAAACAAGACTAAAAAAATATAACATCGTAGTGGCTTGAAACAAGAGTTTTTTACAACAGTTGCTTTAACGATTTATATAACAGTTGCTTTAACGATTGGTTTTGCAAAACAAAACAGATTAAAACAAAACTTTCTTTATCCAATCCCTCCACCGCAAGCGGTCCCCCCCCCTCCCTTTACACAAGGGAGGCTTTAATGGTGGTTTTCAATAAAAATCAAAAATCGATTAAAAATCAGAAAGAAGAAAAAAACAACAAAAAAAAGACGACTATCTCTAGTCGTCTTAATGGAAGCGGCAGCGTCTTAGCCTCCCGGGCCGTCGCCAGCCAAGTACTTTCCGCGCTGAAGAGCTTAACTTCTGTGTTCGGTATGAGAACAGGTGTATCCTCTTCGCCATTGCCACCGCTATTGTATTACTCTGACCTAAAGTCAGTTGTAACCTTGCTCAACAAATGAACATGGATAACTGCATACTAGCAAAGTCTTTTTGATCAAGCCCTCGACCTATTAGTATCAGTCAGCTG
>JAFTHO010000039.1 GCA_017457385.1 Clostridia bacterium
AACATTGGTTTGCATTGAGACTCTTTTTTGTTTTTGTATTTTGCAGATATGCGGTCAAGCTCTTTTTCTGTATTGACGTCATATTTGCGTTTTGCCTTGTCAATCTCTATACCTGACAAAATTGCAAGTTTGCATATATCCTCATATACCTCCTGCGCCTGATCATCTTTGTTTTGCGACACAAAATCCCAATAGAGACTGTTTAGTTTTTGAGAAAGATTGACGACGTCTCCAATTTTGTTTCTGCTTATTTTTTGATCAAGCATTGCAAGATCGGTTTTTTCTGCCGGCGTTTTGTCAATCTCACACACTGGTACTAAAAATCTGTCATAGTTTTGCAATGCTTTTTTTACAAGCAGTCTGTCGTTTGTGAGCAACATTGTGTCTGAGTCATAGTCGCATCCATTCAACCTTTGTTGCACGTTTTCGCCTATGGCGTTTATACACACAATTTCGTCCGCCAGCACAAAATAGTCGTCAATCATCTGATGCTGCACGTTTTGCGCAACCAAAAGATTGCCCATTGTTATATGTGGCGACCTTGCACCAAGCAAAGTTGTGCCGGGCGCAAACTTTTTGCAACAGATTTGTCCTTTTTTAAGCACAGAAGCCGGGTTTTTTCTGTCAAATTTGCCCACCGTTGCCAAAAGCAGTTCGGTGCCGTTGCCAAACAACGTGGCGTTTGTGCCAGGCAACAAAATGCGCCCGTTTTTAAGTTTGGTTTTAAAGTCTCGTGTCGTTTTGTCTTTAAAGTTTTTAAAAATTTCGGTTTTGGCAAACCCTTTGTTTTTTGAAAGCAATCGCATAAGGATTTGCTCTTTTGTTTCTGTTTGTTGCCATATATCAGTTTGCCACAAAGATGTCTCTTTGCTGATAAAATCAAACACGTGAAATGCCATTGCCGCACTGTCTTTTCGCACAAGTGAAAGATACTTTACAGATGGCTCGAGCAACTGTTCTGCCTCGCTTTTTGACAGTTGCAACGTGTTGATAAACTGATAACTGCTCTGCACCATATCTCCGTTAAAATATGGTGTTTTTTTGTTGTATTTTACTATGCCAAAAGATTAACTGACGTTGTCTGCCCATTTTTGTATGCTTTTTTCGTCAAGTTTGCCACCAACAAATTTGAGATATTTTAAACTTGAAGGAGTTGTGACCATGACGATATCTTTTATGTCTTTTGCAAGCGTTGTGCCATGCTGTCTGACAAGATTTATGTCTGCGTTGTTGTCTGCAAACCACTTTTGCAGTTTTGTGCGGAATGCACACGTTTTAAAAAAGTTGTTGCGCAACAGCAACATGCTCTTTTGCGAAATGTCTGCACCTCGTGTCTGTGACAAAAACACGCTTTCGTCCAAAAGTGACTCACCGTCCCAGATGTCGTTTTGTATGATGGCTTCTTTTTTGTTTGACACAAGATTTTTGTTCTGATCTGTGCTGACAGCAAGCGACGTCTCTTTAAAGACAGACTTGAAGTCGTCAACAAACAAAATTTTGTCAATTGGGATGTCAACCATGCCAACGATCGAACTCAATGACAATGCCTTGTATGCCTCCCACGACGTTTTGTCAAAAACACCCTCTTTAAAGGTGAGGCCACAGCAACTCCACTTGTCCATTTTTTTAAAGACAGGTTGCTCGACAAACAGACACGTACCCTCGCGACTGCTGCCACTTGATCTTTTGTATCTCACGTATTGCTTGCCCTCGCACACAAAACCGTTTTGATACAAATGATTTCTCAATTGTGTTGTTGACACAACTGTTTTTGCTGGTTTTTCTGTTTTGACGTAGCACCCCTGCTGTTTGTCAAAAGCAAAATATGGCAACAACTTGTCGTCAGGCAATGGATTGCCTTCTTTTTTGTTGAGTCTTATTGCCACAAGGTTGCCCTTTTCGTCAAGCAAGTGATTGCCCTTGTCAAAACTGTTATTGTTAAAGCCAAAACCGTTTTTTACAAAAACGTCGCCAAACTGATTAAAGTCTTTTACCGAATAGTTAAACTTTACGTTTATTACGGCAAGAGTATACAATCTTCCTTTGTCATCAGCAAAACCAAACGTCTTTTTTCTGTTTGTTTTTGTCCACACCTGCTCAAGCATTTCGCTGTCAAGCGACCAGTCGAGCACGTTTGCAAACTTGCCAAAATATCTTTTGCCTTTGCCGTCGTCTTTTTCTTTTGGCAAGCGATATCCATCACCCGTCTGCATGGCATAAAAAATATCTTTTGCCTCAAGAGACAATATATTGTATTTGTTTCCCATTTGTGTTGTCATCATTGGCTCCGTTTTATGTATATCACAATTGTTTTTCGTCTTTGTATTATTAAAATTATGCAATATTTTAAAGGTCAAGTCAATAGCCAAACGATTTTGCACAACCGTTTTGCCATTGTCCGGCTATCTGGCATCACCCTGCCTGATTGCCTCAACCCACTCCTGTGCATCTTTGCACCCTTGTTTTGCAGCCTGCTCAAACCAGTATTCTGCCTGCTTGCGGTCTTGTTCAATTCCGCGTCCTTGTTTGTGGTCTTCTGGTGTGCCAACGCCATACCAATAAAACAGTGCAAGGTCAAATTGAGCAGTCATATCACCCGCCTGTGCACGTGAAATCAGTTCTTGTTTGTTTTTGCAATAGTTCATACAAAATCTCCTTTGTGTGTTGTCTTTGTTTGAGTTGTTATAGTGTCAAAAATTTTGTCAGTTAACCTTTTTTTGAAAAAATTTGCCCCCGAAACCGGGGGCATTTGCAATCATTTGATTTCACAATCAAACAAGTACGGATGCTTGTTGTAAAAGTCATCAATCATCTGCACTCCACGTATTGCAGCAGGGCTTGTATCGCCATATGCGATTGCACGATGAAAATACTCTCTGCTCTTTGCAAAGTCTATCTTTGTGCCCTCTCCACAAAAATACATCCTGCCAAGGTTGCA
>JAFTHO010000040.1 GCA_017457385.1 Clostridia bacterium
CGCTTTTTTCTGAATATACCACGACGTGCTTGTTTGCAACGTGCTTGAAGGCTTTGTAATCTGCCTTTTCGCGTTTTTTCATTTGCTTGTAAAGCGGATCTTTTTTGTCAATTTGCCCAAAAGCTTTTGACTCTGCAAGAGCAACGCGACTTTGTTCGAGTGCCTCATAATCAACGTATTTTTTAGGGTTGATTGCAAGGTTGAGCAGATACATCTGACCGATTGACATAAGGTTGCTCAAAACCCAATACAACGCGATGCCTGCCGGCACAAACAAACCGAGATAGAGTGACAAGGCAACGCTGAACGCCATAATGCCATATTGGTTGAGTTTGCCCTGTTCGTGCTGAATAACGTTTGACATATTTTGTGTCCAGCACATGAGCCATGATGACAAACCTGCAAGCACAGGAACAAGTATATACAAGCCCCATACGTCCACAGGGATAACGGACAAATCAAAACCCAAAAAGTCAAGCCTGAAGTTTTGAGCGTCAGCCACCATTTGTGCAAGCACCTGACTGTCAAGACCTGCAATGACGGTGTCTGCATTGACCGTGCCGTTTTTGATTGCCTGTATAATGGCTGTCTGACAGGTTGAGTCACCAACGTTTAAACCAAGGTGGTTTGCAACCAGTGCAATAGATTCGCTGTCAATGCCAAACAAAAAAGTTATTGGGTGATAGATGATTTCTATCACGGCAAGCAACAAAAACAGTTGCAACAAAAGTGCCACCACCGCAAGCATTGGATGATAATGCTCTCGTTTGAACAGTTTTGACTGTTCGTCTGCAATGGCATCCATATTGCCGGAAAGTCTCGCCTTGATAAAGTTGATTTCCGGCTGAATTTTTACCATAAGTATTGAGTTTTTTTGTATCCATACAGACACAGGCAACAAAATGACTTTTGTAGCAAGAGTAAACAACAATATCGCAAGACCATAGTTGCCCACAAGTTGCCAGCACCATTTCATCACAATGCCAAAAGGCACACTCACGTAGTACATGATATCCATAAAAATTTATCCTTTGTCAGTCCATTATAAATCTGTCAAAATGTTTTGTTTCAACAAGCTCCCAGTTGTCAAAGTCTGTTGAGTCACCTTTGATTTCGTATACGTATTCGCTGAAAGTGAGTCCATACGTATGCCAGTAATAATAACGCTTTGTCTGTGCGTTTTCGTTTATGTCAAGCAAAGATTTGCCAAGTGAAACAGGCACCTGTATACCCTCTGACTGGAAGATAGCCGGCCACACGTTGTCGTGAGAAACCTGTGCTTTGCTGTATTGCACCTCTCCGCTGTCAACACCGGCTTTTTTAAAGAACAATGCCGTGCGTGTTGGCTCGCCAAGTGCAGCAAAGTCGTTGACAGGTGTGCCATGGTCGCCTGTGATAACGATTGTTGCATTTTTATAAACACCGGCATCTTTCATTGCCAGCAAATATTGGTTGATGATCGCAAAACTGTTTTTGAGCGAAATCATAACGTCTTTGTCACCAAACAAACCGACACTGTTCCACTCTTCGTCATAGTCCACACTGTGACAACCTGCCACGTGAATAAAGCTGAAGTTTTTGTCCCCTGTTTTGTCAAACGTCTGACCGTTGATTGACTGCCATGCGTTTTTCATATCAACAGAAAACTCCTGTTTGCCGTTTTTGCCACCGACTTCAACCTGTGCGTTGCACGTTTCTGATGAAATTGTGTTTGCAAGTGGTTTTGCAACCATTGGCAAAACACGATATGCAGCAATGCCCATCATATTGAGTGACAACAATGCAGGGTTTTTGACTTTGTAGTCTTTTGCATCTGACACGTTTGCAACGTAGTCAGGCAAATAATATGCGTTTGTATATGCATAGTATGGTTGAGTATAAAGATTGATGCTGTATCCGTTTTGGGCAAGCACCTGCAAAGTATCGTTTTGTTCGTATACGCTGTTGAGATATTCGCCACGCAACTTGCTTGTATCAAACTTTTTGGCTGTGAGAAGATTGCTCACGCCAGGGAATGTATGTCCATACAATGAAACGTTGTCTGTATAAGAAACAAAACCGTCCAGCTCGTCAAAAATCTCCGGACACTCCTGCAAAGCACGTTCTGCATATTTCTGGTCAAATCTGTCTATGCAAAAATATACCACGTTGTTGCCACTTGCCAGGGAAGTGAGGTTTTGTTTTGTAAGCACCCTGTCCACGTAGTTTGAATCTGTTGATGCAGGGCGATCTTCTTTGGCAACAAAAATCTGATCGTTTGACAATGCCACAACCACCGGTGACATAATTTGTGCAAACAACAAAACGCCACACGCAACCACAGCAACAAGATTGCTGTAATTTTTTTTGTCAACAAGCGTGAGCACCACCGCACCCGCAATAACGACAATCCAGATGACAAGGTTGAGTATTTTAGAAAAACCAGACACCGCTTTGTCGCCAAGGTTGTCGCCTGCAAGCGAACTCAGCCCACCGTTGAAAAAGTTGCCTTGCAAAAACACCAAAAGCACGATTGATGCAATCACCGCACATGCAACGCGATGGCCCTTTTGAGGCAAAAAGAATATTGATGCAAAAATGATTGCAGAAAGCAAAAGTGCAAATACAATGCACATTGGCACAAAGCCAGAAAGCGAAAAGGCAAATTCGTCAAGGTTGTTGCCATATATTTCCAGCGGAATAAAAACGCACAACACCAACGGCAAAACAACCGACACCAGAATGGTTGGCAAAATGCGTTTTTTGAGAATTTGCTTTGTTAGTTTTTGTTTAGACATATTTCCCCCAAAACTGTTTTAAACACAAAACTGCATAGTACCCGACTATACATAATCATACATAGTACATTATAGCAAAAACCCATTTGTTTTTCAATTGTTTGAAACCATGTTTGCAAAGTATATATTTTACAAATATATAAAACAAAAAAAGACAACCCGTTTGGGTTGTCTTTGCTATTTTGTTTTGTTTTTCATTTCGTTCCATTTTTTTACAAAATTTTGCGTACCCTTTCGGTCTGCAACGGTGTCGCCCCACCAGGCATGACCTTCCATCCACTCATCATGGTCAAGTATGTTCAGCACACGTGAATGATAAATTCGTGTGGTGCGCACGTTTTCTATCATATCCACGCTTACAGAATCAAGCACAAATCTGCCAAAACGATTCAGACCAACAACGGTTATCTCCTCACAGGATTCGTCCCAGTATTTGCCGTCAAGATATACCTGTGTGCCAGGTGTGAATGATTTTGTGCCATAAAAAACGTTGCCGTCTTTGTCTGTATGGCTTTGCACAACATTGCCTGCAACGCCAAAAACCCATCTTTCGTTGTCTGCCATACATCCCCCCTTTGTTTGTTTATTGTATCATTTTGCACTATTGTTTTCAATACCAAAAAAAACGTTGCAATATGATAACTCGCCTGACGGCTCGAATTATAGTCAAATTTTTGCAAATTTGACAAATAAAAAAAGACAACTCGAAAGAGTTGTCTTTTTTTATGGCTCCCCAGGTAGGATTTGAACCTACGACC
>JAFTHO010000003.1 GCA_017457385.1 Clostridia bacterium
AAGGCAATGCACTGGTACAAACAGGGCGATTTGCACGGATATGCAATTGCAACAAACAATATTGGCTGGCTTTATCAAAACGGATGGGGTGTCAAGCAGGACTATAAAAAGGCATTTGAATATTATATGTCTGCTTCTGTCAGAGATGACGTCAACGGCATGGTAAACGTCGGTTGGTTTTATGAAAACGGCATGGGTACGTCACGCGACGTGTCAATGGCTTTGTCTTATTATGAAAAAGCGGCAGAAAAAGGCAACGTGTTTGCCCAGTCAAAGACTGGCTATTGCTATCTTGTTGGTTTTGGCACAGAAAAAGACTATCAACGAGGCGTATACTGGACGCAAAAAGCAGCAGATCAGGGCAACGTTGATGCATTGTCAAACCTTGGCTCAAGTTATCTTTATGGCTGGGGCGTAGAGGTTGACGAGAAAAAGGCTTTTGAATATACGAAAAAAGCAGTCGATTTTGGCAATATGGCTGCATCACTCAACCTTGGATCATTGTATGAAAACGGCATAGGCACACAAAAAGACGTCAAAAAAGCAATAGAATGTTATAAAAAGGCTGCAAGTGTGGGTTTTCAACAGGCAACGGATGCACTCAAACGACTTGAATAAAAGCAAATTGCAGCAAAAAAAAGGAAAGTTATTATGAAACCATGTCCAAAATGTGGCGAACAAATTAAAGATACTCTCAAATTTTGCGTATACTGCGGTTGCAATATCGCACAGGAAGAAGAAAAAAACAAAACAAAATTTTGTGGCGAATGCGGTGCAGAACTTATGCCCGGCATGAAGTTTTGCGGTGAGTGTGGTGCAAAGGTTGGCGCATCTGCAAAAGCAGACCCTTGGGAAAACGCTGGTCAAAACGACGACCCATGGGCAGAGGTGATGGAAGAAGAAAAGTCATCAGACCCATGGGCAGATTTTGCCGACACTAAAGAAGGGCCAAAAGCAAAACAGACAAAAGAGCCGGCACAAAAAGCAAAGGCTCCGCAACAAAAAGCAACAAAAACAACTGCAAAAAAGACGACGTCTGCAAAAAAACAAGATTCAAATGCTTTTGACGATCTTTCTTTTGCAGACGAGTTATTTACTGAACTTTTTGGTGCTAAAAAACAAAATACCACAAAAAAGCAAGAGCAGAAAAAACCTGCAGAAAAACCTGTTGAAACAACAGAAAAAAAACCTGCAAAAAAACATGAAAAACTAAAAGACAAAAAGAAAAACGAAAAACCACTCACTGCTCAGGAAATCCATGATATGGTCAAAAGTATCGACTTTAGTGCTATCAATTGGGATGATGTAGAGCACGCAAGCGAAAAGTCAAAAAACTGGGCGGACGAATGCATAGATGCAGGCAAACAGGCAGAGGCAAATCAAGACTACGATACTGCTATGGACTGGTATCAAAAGGCTGTTGAAGAAGACGACAGCCGTGCCATGGGTTTGATTGGCGATTTGTATCAGTATGGCCGTGGTGTCGAGGTTGATCTGGAAGAGGCTTTGGAGTGGTACAAAAAAGGCGATCTTTGTGGTGATGGCTATTGCAGAAATCAGATTGGCGTTATGTATTACTATGGCAAAGGTGTAAAGCAAGACCTCGAAAAAGCCTTCAGTTTTTTTGAAAAGGGTGCATATACAGACAAAAAGTGTGCAAACGCATACGTAAACCTTGGCTTTTGTTATGAAAACGGTTATGGCACGAGCAAAGACGTGATGTCTGCCGGCGAAAACTTTCGTCTTGCAGCAGAACTTGGCAATGCGTGGGCACAAAACAAAGTGGGTCAAATGTATCTTTTTACAGACTATGGTTTTTTTGCTGAAGACGAAGATGATTTTGACGAAAATGGCGAAATCGAGCGTGACTATGCAAGTGCAAAAAAATGGTTCGAAACCGCAATAAACAATGGATATGCCGCTGCATATGCAAACCTGGCATATATGTATTACAACGGTCTTGGTGTAAAAAAAGATGGCAAAAAAGCATTTGAACTCACAAAAAAAGGTGTGGAAAAAGAGCCTTGTGCAAACAGTCAATACAATCTCGGCTATTATTACGAAAAGGGCATAGGCACAAAAAAAGATATCAAAAAGGCAAAAGAGTGGTATAAAAAAGCGGCGGACGCAGGCAGCACACAGGCGAAAGAAAGACTTGCAAAACTTGGCTGACAAAAGGGATACACAGTTATGGACAAGTGTGGTCGTGGCAGACGAAAAACAAAAAAACAAAAACCTTTTGTGCAGGTTTGCCTTGACAAAGCACGGCTTGCACGCTCAAAGGGTGACTATGCAACTGCAATGGAGTGGTGTCTTTGTGCATCTCAAAAAGGCAGTGGCGAGGCAATGGGTGCGATAGGCAGTTTTTATCTCTGTGGTCTTGGCGTGGAGCAAAACTTTGCTCTGGCACACGAGTGGTTGTCAAAAGGTGCATCCAAAAAAGACGGTCAGGCACTTGCACACCTTGGCAAAATGTATATTGATGGTTTGGGTGTGTTGCAAAACGAGCAAAAAGCATTTGAGTGTTTTTTGCAGTCTGCCGACAAAAACAATATGGATGGTTTGCTTGGTGTTATACGTTGTCTGCAAACGGGCATTGGCACACAGGTGGACGAACAAAAAGCATATTTTTATTGTCAAAAGGCGGCACAGCTTGGCAACGATTGGGCACAAAACGAAATTGGCATTGCATATTATCTCGGCAGGTTTGGCAAAATATACAAAGACGAAAAGGACAAGGCTGGTCAGCCGGATTATCTCTATGCAGAGTTTTGGTTTAACAAATCGGCAGAGCAGGGCAATGCAGACGCAATGTGCAACCTTGCAACAATGTATCAAAATGGCTTTGGCAGAAAAAAACACGTTGACGAAATGCTAAACCTTTTTACTTTTGACGACAGACCGGTTGGACAGCCGAATTATCAAATGGCGTTGCATTGGTATCAAAAGGCTGTGGAGCACGGCAGTGAAAGTGCAAAACAAAAACTTGCCACCTTGCAATCACAAATGAAACAACACAACTGACGGCATAAACAATCCGTGCAAAACAAATTAAAATAATAAAAAAGAAAAGGCACAACTGCGGTTGTGCCTTTTTGTTTTGTGTTTGTTCGTGTGCCTCTGCAATTTGTCAGCACCATAAAAGTTTTGTTTTTTAAATCAAACTTTATACCGAGCCTGTTTTTTGCAATAAAAAAGCATAACCATAAGGCTATGCTTTTTAATTTTGCTATATAACAAGCCATACTCTTGCACACTTTGTAAGTGTGTACAGAGCCATACTTTTGCACACTTTTTAAGTGTGTGCTTAGTATTTTATGTTGCCATACCACTGTGGCATACTGCGTTTGTGGTGTGTGCGTGCACGGGTGCTTTCTACCTTTTGTTTTGTTTTTTCGTCGCCCTCGCCCGTCATGATATATCTGTCAAGGTCGGCATAAGTTATGCCCATTTCCTGCTCGTCTGTCTGGTCGTCCCAAAGACCTGCAGAAGGTGCTTTTTCTGTTATTTCGGCAGGTGCACCAAGCCAGCGCAGATAGTCGAGTGCCTCTGTGCAAGTGAGGTCGGCAATAGGGTTGAGGTCGCAACCGCCGTCACCCCATTTTGTAAAATATCCCATTGTTATTTCTGATCTGTTGCCTGTGCCTGCAACGAGATATCCTTTTTGCTGTGCAATGGCATACAACACAGTCATGCGTATGCGAGGGTTCATATTGGCAAGTGCAAGTGGCATTTCTACGTCAGGCAAAACGCTCATCATTGCCTCTTTTATTGGTGTCACGTCAACAAGCTGACACTCAATGCCAAACTTTTGCGCAAGGTTTTCGCCGTCAACTTTGTCTATCGTATAGTTGCGGTTGCTTTGACAAGGCATAATTATGCCAAGTGTGTTTTCGCATGCTTTTTTGCACAAAATGCCAACGAGTGCGCTGTCTTTGCCACCGCTGTTGCCAAAAATTATACCTTTTGCATGACTTTCATTAACAATATTTTTTATCCATTCAACACGTTGTTCAGTTTCTTTTTGCCAGTCTCTCATAAAGCCACCTTTAAAAAAGTTTTATATCTATTATTGTATAACAATAATTTTGTTATGTAAATAGGCAAAAATTTTACACACAAAGTTTTTGTTTTGCTATTGACAACAATGGGTTTTTAATGGATAATGTTTTTCCACACAAAAGGAGTTTTGTTATGAAGATTGCAGGTATGCAAAAATTGTCTTTGGTTGACTATCCCGAAAAAATGTGTTGCACACTTTTTACAAGTGGTTGCAACTTTCGTTGTCCGTTTTGTCACAATGCAGGTCTGGTTGTAAGACCGGCAGAAGACATCCTCACTCACGACGAGGTTTTTGATTATCTCAAAAAACGCAAAGGGGTGTTGCAGGCTGTCACGATAAGTGGTGGCGAACCAACTTTGCAAAAAGACCTCAAACAATTTGCTCAGCAGGTAAAAGATCTGGGGTATCTTGTCAAACTTGACACAAACGGCACAAATCCAGACTTGCTCATAGACATGGTGCAAAGCGGATTGGTTGACTACGTTGCAATGGACATAAAAAACAGCAAACAAAAATATGCGCAGACGGCAGGTTTGGCACAAATGGATATCGCAGGCGTAGAAAAATCCGTCGACTTTTTGCTTGGTGGCAAAATTCCGTTTGAGTTTCGCACCACAGTCGTGCGTGATTTTCACACGGCAGACGACTTCAAACACATTGCAGAGTGGATTGGCAACCCACCAAGATATTTTTTGCAACAGTTTGTAAAT
>JAFTHO010000041.1 GCA_017457385.1 Clostridia bacterium
GCTCAGCACCTGGGGTGAAAACATCCATTACATTTTGCTTGCCCTTGCCAGCATTTTGCTCATGCTGTTTTTTGACGGTTTGCGTCAGGCTGTGCTTTTGCGTGGGTCTACAGGCAAATGGAGATTGAAACTCACTTTCAAATCAATGATACTTGGCAGATATTTTGACAACATCACTCCGTCTGCCGTTGGTGGTCAGCCATATCAGGTATATTATCTGCACAAACACAAAGTGCCTGCAGGCATTGCAACAAGTTTGCCTGTCGTGTGCTTTTTTATGCAACAGTTTGCATTTTTTGTGCTTGTTGTCATTTGCTTTGCCGTGTTTGGCCCAATTGTAGACAACCCATGGCTCAAAGTGGCAATATATTTTGGTTCGTTGTGCATGATAGCAATGCCATTGTCTATCATGATTTTTGCCTTTATACCAAAAACTGCACAAAAAATATTGCGTGGCATCATTTTGCTTTTGTACAAACTAAAAATTGTCAAAAACAAAGAGGCCGTTATGTACAAATTTGACAACTACGTCAACGACTACAGCAAAAGCCTCAAAATCATTGGCGGTCACAAAAAAACACTCATCACAAGTTTTGTGCTTGCAATGATTTGTCAGTTGCTCAACTTTTCTGTCGTATATTTTATCGTGCTTGCCAGTGGCGAAAGTCTGCCGTGGTTTTACGTAATTGCACTTATGGCGTATACTTCTGCGGCAAGTGCGTTTATACCAACACCTGGTGGTTCTGGTGCGATGGAAGGTTTCTTTTATCTCATCGTGTCTGTGCTGGTGGGTGGCTTTAGGTTCTGGGGCATGTTGTTGTGGCGTATACTCACATTTTATCTGCCAACCTTTATTGGTTTGTGCGTGCTTGTCAACAACACAGTCAAAGACAAAAGTTATCGCAGAAGGGGGTTGTTCCGCACTTCGTCAGATGACGACGACAAAAGCCTTGTGGCAAGTGCAAGGCCAGATATAAAACAAGAAAATCAAGACGGCTGAACGCCGTCTTTTTTTGTGCCGAAAAAATAATACCCATTGGTTATCAAGGACATTGTCCGTGTGCGGTTTGCTTTTTGTGCAGGTTGTCAAAAAATCATATCGTCACACAAGACAACAAAAATGGCAATACCATATATGGGGCAAACATTGCAAACTCACCTTTTTGAGATATTTTTTTGAGCATGCCAAGTGACAAAAATCCAAAAACAAAACTTGTGACAACACCCACCGCAACGGCAGGGATATCCATACTTGCGTTTGTTTGCAAAACGTCGGGCAAGGTCAAAACTATACTGCCAAGAATTATGGGTATGCTCATGAGAAAAGACAGTTCGGTTGCGCTTTCGTTTTTTGTGCCACACCACTTTAGCAAACATATGGTTGTGCCACTGCGTGACAATCCGGGCAACACGGCAACACCTTGTGCCACCCCACACAGCAAGGCAGTTTTGTATTTGGTTGTGAGCAAATGGTGGTTTTGTTTTGTGGCACACTGACTTGTCAAAAGCAAACCAAAGGTGGGCGCAAACCCAGTGGGCTA
>JAFTHO010000042.1 GCA_017457385.1 Clostridia bacterium
GTTTTCGCCAGCAACGTGACCGATGCGAGTTGCTTTGTCACAAGCTGGGCAAACGATCATTACGTTTGATACGTCGATTGCACGTGGTTTTTCGATGATACCACCTGGTTGTTGTGCAGAACGTGGTCTTGTGTGGCGTTTAACCATGTTGAGACCTTCTACAACTACAGTACCATTTTTTGGGCTTGTAGACAAAACTTTGCCACGTTTGCCCTTTACTTCGATACCGCCAACGATAACTTCAACGAGATCGCCTTTTTTGATTTCCATTTTTTTCATGTTAATTTAGACCTCCATTAAAGAACTTCTGGGGCAAGAGAAACGATACGCATGTAGTCTTTTTCCCTGAGTTCTCTTGCAACAGGCCCAAAGATACGAGTGCCCCTTGGTTGTTTTTGGTTGTCGATGATAACTGCTGCGTTGTCGTCAAAACGGATGTGTGTACCGTCTGCACGGCCTACGCCAGAAGTTGTTCTTACGATAACTGCTTTAACAACGTCACCCTTTTTAACGATACCGCCTGTGTTAGCGCTTTTTACGCTGGCAACGATAACGTCACCGATATTGCCTGATTTTCTGAATGAGCCGCCGAGCACTTTGATACACATAAGCTCTTTTGCGCCTGAGTTGTCAGCCGCTTTCAATCTAGTTTGTGGTTGTACCATAAGTCCTCCTTAATTATTTAGCCTTTTCAATGATTTCAACAAGACGGAAATATTTGTCTTTGCTGATGTGTCTTGTTTCGGCAATCAATACTGTATCGCCAATGCCTGCAGTATTGTTTTCGTCGTGTACTTTATATTTTTTAGTTTTAGAAACAGTCTTTTTGTAAAGTGGGTGTTTGTATTTGTTTACAACAGCCACTGTGATTGTTTTATCCATTTTGTCAGATACAACAATACCTACTCTTTCTTTTCTCAATCCTCTTTCCATGCTAAGCCTCCATTACTCCTTGCTGCCAGAGATGCCAAGTTCTCTTTCACGAAGGATAGTTTTAACTTTAGCAATGTCTCTTTTGCAGTTTCTGAGCGAAGTTGGGTTAGCCAATTGACCTGTCGCATGGCTCATACGAAGATTGAAGAGTTCTTTCTTCAAGTCGCTCAATTTATTTACGAGTTCTTGATCATTCATTTCATGAATTTTTTTAGCGTTCATCAACCTTCACCACCCTCAGCTACTTGCTCTTTTTTCATAAACTTGCATTTTACAGGCAATTTGTGACTAGCAAGTCTCAATGCCTCTCTTGCTTGTTCTTCTGATACACCGTCCATTTCAAACATTACTCTGCCCGGTTTTACTACTGCTACCCAATATTCTGGTGAACCTTTACCTGAACCCATGCGAGTTTCTGCAGGTTTTTTAGTTACCGGTTTATGTGGGAATATTTTGATCCAAACTTGACCGCCACGTTTGATAAATCTTGTCATAGCGATACGAGCTGCTTCGATTTGGTTTGATGTTACCCAGCCTGGTTCTGTAGCAACAAGACCAAATGTACCGTAAGCAATTTCGTTGCCTTTGTGTGCAGCGCCTTTCATTCTACCGCGGAATTGACGACGTCTTTTTACTCTTTTAGGCATCAACATTATGCTTGTCCTCCTTCGCTAGACTTTTTTTTCGCAAGGATTTCACCTTTGTATACCCAAACTTTAACACCGATTACACCAAAAGTAGTGTGAGCTTCTGCAAAGCCATAGTCGATGTCAGCTCTGAGTGTGTGCAAAGGAATTGAACCTTCGTGATAATGTTCGCTTCTTGCGATTTCTGCACCGTCCAAACGGCCTGATACCATTGCTTTGATACCTTTAGCACCAGCTCTCATTGCTCTGCCCATGTTTTGACGAACAGCACGACGGAAGCTTACACGTTTTTCGAGTTGTGCAGCAATTGATTCTGCAACCAATTGAGCGTCCATATCTGGTTTTTTAACTTCAACGATATTGAGTGTAACTGCATTGCCTTGTGAAAGTTTAGCAATTTCGTTTTTGATAATTTCTACGTTTGCACCGCCTTTACCGATGAGAACACCTGGGCGTGCAGTTGCGATTGATACGGCAATTTTGCCTTCGCTTCTTTCAATAGAAATTGAAGATACAGCTGCTGAATAATATTTCTTTTTGAGGAATTCACGGATAACGCTGTCTTCTTTCAACATTCTACCGAAATCTTTTTTGTCAGCGAACCATTGTGAGCTCCAGCCCTTGATTACGCCAACACGCATTCCGTGTGGATTAACTTTTTGTCCCATTTTGACCCCCTTACTTGTTGCTTACACTGTCAAGAATAACAGTGATGTGGCTAGTGCGTTTCAAAATTCTGAAAGCTCTGCCTTGCGCTCTTGGCATAACTCTTTTGAGAGTTGGGCCGTTGTCTGCAAAAATTTCTGCAACGTACAAGTCATCTTTTGACATACCTTTGTTAACTTCTGCGTTTGCTGCTGCAGAGTTGAGAAGTTTTTTAACAGGAAGGCTTGCTGCCTTTGGTGTGTTTTCAAGAATTGCAAGTGCGTCAAAATAGTTTTTGCCGCGAATCAAGTCGATTACGATCCTTACTTTTGAAGGAGAAATTCTGATGTATTTCGCAACGGCAAAAGGTCTTTGATCTTTATTCTCTTTACGAGCGATAGCTTTATCTCTGCTTCTAGATGCCATTTCCTCTCTCCTCCTTATTTCTTAGTTGTTTTACCGCCGGCATGACCGCGGAAGTTTCTTGTAGGAGCGAACTCACCGAGTTTGCAACCTACCATATCTTCTGTAACGTAAACTGGTACGTGTTTTTTGCCATCGTGAACGGCAATTGTATGACCTACAAAATCAGGAAAAATTGTAGATGATCTTGACCAAGTTTTCAATACTTTCTTTTCGCCTTTTTCGTTCATTTCTTTAACTCTAGCAAGGAGTTTTGCATGCACGAAAGGACCTTTTTTAATTGATCTACTCATTATCTTATTGCCTCCACTTAGTTAACGCGTTTGATAATAAATTTGCTTGTTGGGTTCTTTTTCTTTCTAGTCTTGTAACCGAGTGCTGGTTTACCCCAAGGAGTAACTGGACCTGGTCTGCCGACTGGTGATTTACCTTCACCACCACCATGAGGGTGATCGCAAGGGTTCATTACAGAACCACGAACTGTTGGACGTACGCCCATGTGTCTTTTCTTACCAGCTTTACCGATAGAAACGATTTCGTGATCTACGTTGCCAACCTGACCGATTGTTGCACGGCATTTAGCGAGGATGTATCTCATTTCGCCAGATGGCATACGGAGTGTTGCATATTTGCCTTCTTTTGCCATGAGTTGTGCTGAAATACCAGCTGCTCTGGCAATTTGGCCACCTTTGCCAGGGTGCATTTCGATGTTGTGAACGAATGTACCTACTGGGATGTTTTCGAGTGGAAGGCAGTTGCCTACTTTGATATCTGCATCTGCGCCACTAACGATTCTGTCGCCAACGTTGAGACCTACTGGAGCGAGAATGTATCTCTTTTCGCCATCAACGTAGTGCAACAATGCGATAAATGCACTTCTGTTTGGATCGTATTCGATTGTAGCAACTTTTGCTGGGATACCGTCTTTGTTTCTTCTAAAGTCGATAATTCTGTATTTAACTCTGTTACCGCCACCGATGTGTCTTACAGTGATACGGCCTGTTGAGTTTCTACCGCCGCTCTTGCTTTTAACTGCAAGAAGGCTTTTTTCCGGTTTGTTCGTTGTGATTTCTTCGTAAGCAGAAACTGACATAAAACGACGAGCCGGTGAAGTTGGTTTATATCTTCTGATAGCCATTATTCAAGTCCTCCTTATGCCAAGTTTTCAAAGATTTCGATTGCTTTGCTATCTGCTGTAAGTTGAACGATAGCTTTCTTTCTCTTAGCTGTAAAGCCTTGAGTGCGACCTTGTCTTTTGAGTTTGCCACTGACGTTTACAGTGTTTACTTTTTGCACTTTAACGCCAAAAACTGCTTCGATTGCTTCTTTGATTTCGATTTTGTTAGCATTTACTGCTACTTCAAAAACATATTTTTTGTTTGCGATTTCGCTGTAGCTTTTTTCGCTGAGGACTGGTTTTCTGATGATATCGTAATGTTTCATTCTGCAAATGCCTCCTCCAAGTTTTTGATTGCTTCTGAAGTCATCAAGATTGTTGCATTTGAAACAACTTCGTACAAGCTAACCAACTCTACTGTTGAGATAACAAGGTTTTCGATATTGCGACCAGCTCTCAACAAAACTTCGTTGTATTCTGGCAATACCAACAAAACTTTTTTGTCAAGTTTGAAGTTATTGAGAATTTGTTGAACGTATTTTGTTTTGATTTCTGGCAATTCAATTTTGTCAACAACAGTGATTTCATTGTTTTGAGCTTTGTAGCTGATTGCGCTTTTGAATGCAGCAAACTTAGCTCTTTTGTTTACTTTTTTGCTAAAGTCACGAGCTTTTGGTGCAAAAACAACGCCACCTTTGATCCATTGTGGAGCACGGATGCTGCCTTGTCTTGCGTGGCCTGTACCTTTTTGTCTCCAAGGTTTTTTGCCACCGCCACGAACTTCTGATCTTGTCAATGTGCTTTTTGTGCCTTGTCTTGCGTTTGCAAGTTGAGCAACTACTACCTGGTGAATGAGAGCTTCGTTATATTCACAACCGAATACGCTGTCATTCAATTCCAAAGCGCCGATTTCTTTTGCGCATGTGTCACACAATATTACTTGCATTTTTCCACCTCTTATTTCTTGACAGCTTCTCTGATGTAAACGATGCTGTTTTTAGCACCTGGGATAGCACCTTTGATGAGAAGTACGTTTTTAGCTGTGTCGACTTTCACAACTTTAAGATTCAATACTGTAACTTGTTCGTTACCATATTGACCAGGCATGTGTTTGCCAGGGAAAACTCTTGATGGGTCGCTGTTTGCACCGAGAGAACCAACTTCTCTGTGTACAGGGCCTACACCGTGAGTTTCTTTAAGGCGGGCACTGTTCCATCTTTTGATAACGCCAGAGAAACCGTGGCCTTTTGATGTGCCTGTTACGTCAACGATGTCACCGTCAGCGAAGATATCGCATTTGATTTCGCTGCCGATTTCAAAACTGTCGCAGTTTTCAAATTTAAATTCTTTAAGAACGTCTTTTGCGCTTACGCCTGCTTTTTTGAGGTGGCCGAGTTCTGGTTTGTTGAGTTTGCTTTCTTTAACGTCTTTGTAACCCAACTGAACTGCTGTGTAGCCATCTCTTTCTACGGTTTTCTTTTGTACTACTGCGCATGGGCCAGCTTCTACTACAGTAACTGGAATAACTGCGCCGTCAGCAGTGAAAACCTGAGTCATACCCAATTTTTTTCCTATGATTGCTTTATTCATTGATAAAGTTCACTCCTTTGACTCTTTGGTCACTAATTTTATTAAAGCTTGATCTGGATGCTTACGCCCGCTGGAAGATCCAATTTTGAAAGACTGTCAACTGTCTTTGCGCTTGGGCTGTAAATATCGATAAGTCTTTTGTGTGTTTTGAGTTCGAATTGCTCGCGAGAATCTTTATATTTGTGTGGTGAACGCAAGATAGTAACGATTTCTCTTTGTGTTGGAAGTGGGATTGGACCACTTACTTTTGAGCCCATTCTGTTTGCTGTTTCAACAATTTTTGCTGCTGAAGCGTCGATCAAATTGTGGTCATATGCTTTCAATTTGATTCTGATTTTTTGACTTGCCATGTTTTCTCCTCTATTTTACCTATTTTATAAAGCTTCGTGAGTGACAACCACGCGTCCGTGTGTGTCACACTGCCACATTAAAAATAAGCAGCCTTGTATTTGGATGGTTTGTCGCAGGACTTTGCCTGAACGACACCTTTCTAAATACTGCGTTGCTTGTCTTTTGAAGCCGCCGTGATACTCAATTTCACGACTCGTCCGCAGAAATTATCTCTTTTTTTGAGTAACTTTCTGCCTCAACCTTTTGTCGCAGCCTACATATATTATCACAACACTTCAAGACCCGTCAACAAAAATAAAGCAATTTTTTCAACTTTTTTTGCTGTTTTTTTGTGGCCACAAAATCTTGTGTTTTGACCTTTTTTGCCACACAAAACCTGCCCTTTTTGACGCTTGATCTGAAAAAATATTTTTTATCGTCCAGACTTTTTTTCAATGTTCACACACAGGTTTTTCAAAAAACCCGCATATCTCTCATTTTATCAATATAACAAAAAAAGCAAGCGATTTCAAGATTTATTTAAAAACAGTCAAAAAAAATCCCCTTATATATAATAAGGAGAAAAAATCAAAAACAAAGAGACCCGAAAAGGTCTCTTTATTTTTTAATTGCAGGCTCAAGTGCTTTTTCTATCATTTGCAAAACCCGTTTGTCCGGGCAACCTTTTTTGATTTTCGACACAGTCCACTTCATATAAATCGGCACTATACACTCTTCATCGGTGTTGCACGATTTAAACTGCAACACCCACATATCACGGTCGCCCTGATTTTTCATCCAGGACGGAACAGAAGATTTGCAATCAAGCGTTACACTGACAATATCTTTCCACAACCACTCTTTCTTTTTGAATTTTGAAATGGTGGATATTTTTTTGCCATCCATAACCACGTGAGTAAATTTGCTGAACAAAAACAGCCATACAGGAAAGACAACCACTATCAGCACACCTGCCGGAGTAACTATTGCAGGCGAAGCATCGGGAGCCAGTTCTGCCAGAAGAATAGTTGCCAGTATAGCAACAGGAATATAAATAAATAACGCACCAAGCAGATTTTTTATGATGTATACCCTTTTGTTTTTTAACACCTGTTTGTCACTGTTTTTTAATGGCAAAGGTTTTTTTGCATCACTCTCTTTTTCGCTGATGGCATCACACACTGCTTTTTCGTCAGGATAAACTTCTTTTACAATTTTTGACGCAGTTTTAAAAATAACACACCAGGCAAAAAACTCAACCACGTTTAAAAGATGAACTGTGACTGCAACGATTGCAAGTTGCATTTCTATATTAAGATCTGCCACAAAAACAACGTATACAAATATTGCAAAAGCAATAATCCAGCTTGCAAATTGCACAACAACCGCCCGTTTTATTTTGACCGATTTTTTATCCTTTGGAACAAGGCTGATAACAGGCGATGCTTTTTCTGAAATTTTTTTGACTGCAAACATCGGGCCAAACAAAGGCAAAAGCAACAGCCACAACAACTTTTTGTCCATAAATCACTCCTCTTGCTGATATTATATAAAAATCAAAAACTTTTTTCAATAGCGCGAATATATTTTGCAAAGTTGCACTTACTATACTTGCAAAGAGAAAATACAATTTGAGTTGCACGGTCGGTTTTGCACCGTCGGCAATTTTGGGCCCAGAGCGCAAATAGCAAAATTGTTGGTTTAGCCATTGCCGACAAACAACGTTGATTGCGTGATATGGTTTGCCGATCGAAAATCTGGTGCGTGACTAATTTTTTAGTCCTGTTGGTTTTTGCCCGTCATGAGATGGGTTGCAGACAAAAGGTTGCACTGATTGCAATTTTTGCAAAACAA
>JAFTHO010000043.1 GCA_017457385.1 Clostridia bacterium
ACGCAGCAGATTGTTTATCGGTGCGGGCGTAGAAGTATATCAGGGTATGGTTGTTGGCGAAAACTCTCGTGAAGAAGATTTGGTTGTAAACGTTTGCAAAAAGAAACAACTCACAAACAACCGTGCAAGTGGCAGTGACGAGGCACTCAAACTCACACCACCAGTAAACCTCAGCCTTGAACAATGTCTTGAGTTTATTGCGGATGACGAACTTGTAGAAGTTACACCGGAAAACATCCGTCTGCGCAAAGTTATACTTTCAAAAGAGTTGCGTATGAAAGCGTTGAGCAAAGCAAAAAAAGACGCCTAAACAGTTTTGCACTTTTTATAATTTATATCAAATTTAAAAAAGCCCCTTTCAAAGGGGCTTTTGTTTTTATTGCAACCGGGGGATTCATTTTAACGAATCACTCCCCTTTGACAAGTGAGGCTTTTGTTTAAACAACCGTATTAAAAAAACAAAAGGTGCAAATAAAACATCACAAATACAAAAGGCACAACCAATTTGGTTGTGCCTTTTTTGTTTGTATTTTTTCGTTTAGTCATCCTCTTTTTTGCTTGCACCAACAATGCCACAAATTATGCCACCTATCGGAAAAGCCACCCATGCCGGATGCCATACGTTCCACACAAAGCCACACAGCAAAAATATGGCAAGTGCACCCATCATTATCATACCGCAGGCTCTGTCCTGCCACGTTTCTTTTTGTGTGCCATCTTTTATATCCCATTGTTTTTTTGTTTTGCCAATGCCAAGACCTGCAAACACAATGAGCAAAACTGCAACTGCAATCCAGACGAAAAACAACGTCATTGTGAGCAACTCGCTGTGATGGCCATGATTTTCGTTATATCCAAGCAAAATCATGCACGGTGCCAAAATGCACATTGCCACACCCACTGCCAGAATATATGCATATTTTTGACAGGCGTTTACAAACTCGTCGGGGCAACCTGTTTTGTAGTGATCGTATTTCATACCAAAAGATATAAACAAAAACACGCCGATTGCTATGCACAACAACAGCAGGCAGACAGAAACTCTTTCACTTGCACCAAGCAGTTGTGACAAAAACAATGTTGCAACAGAAAATATACACAAAAACACACCGATTGCCATTGCTGCAAAAAACTTTTTTTCAAACTTTTTGCCCTGTTCGCTCATTTGCACTTTGGGTTTTTGCTTTGGCGTTTGTTGCACAGGAGCGTTGTTTTCTGCCCCGTCGGTTGTGCTGTCCTTTTGGTTTTCTTTGCCCTGCACAAGTTCGTCTGCGGTCAGTCCCAAAATTTCGCACAGTGGTTGTATTGCAGAAAACTCCGGATATGACTCGCCGTTTTCCCACTTGCTGACCGCTTTGTTGCTCACGCCAAGCATCTCGCCAAGTTGTGACTGGGTGAGCCCCTTTTCTTTGCGTTTTTTGTATATAAGTTCGCCAACAGAATATTTGCCCATAAACTCCTCCTTGCCTTGCGAAGTTTTGTTATAAAAATTTTACAAAAAAGCAGACGCAAATTCAATAGAAAAAGCAAAACTAAACATCCAATTTTGTCTACTTTAATTAGAATATGCCTTTTTGAGCAAAAAAGACGGTATACCTGCGCATTTTTGACAACAAAAAAAGAGTATGGCAATCGCCATACTCTGAGTTTTTATATCTTACCACAAACTGATTGCAGACAAAATTATACCAAGGGCACACAAAATTAAAAACAACAACCCGTTGTTTCCCCACCCTTTAAAGACAATGCCAACGACAACAAAAACTGCAATCATCAGTATGCCTGCAACAAGAGTCACCTTTTGCCATTTGTTTGTTTTTGCAACCATTTGTTTGATTTTAATTTTTCGAATACACCACACGTTTTTGATTGCAAGAAAAGCAAAACAAGCAAACACAACAACGTATATCAACCTAAACAATGACCCTGATTGTCCAAGAGAAGCAAAAATTATTATTTGTGAATCCACAAAAAATGCACCCGAAACGGCCAATTTAAACAACGGTGCTTTTATATTCTGAATTGTTTTTTCGTCCCAGCCTTTTTTTGCATAACTGAATTGCAAAGCAAAATATGACAAAATGCCTGCTGCTATTGCCACAAAAAATATCATTGCAGATAACGCTATGCCAATCCCCTGTGTGGGCTCAATCAACACAAAAACAGTTGCTGCCAATGCAATAAGAACACCACTTGCAACTGATGCTGTTATTAAATTTTTGTTATATTTGTTCATAGTAGCTCCTTTTTTGTATTTTAGCATACACCAAAGACAAAATCAATATCTGCATTAATTTGTCAAAATCACTCAACAAGCCTCTTGAAATATACACTGGTTTTTTATATAATAAAACTGCAAAACGACGTTTTGACTTTTTTGCACGGAGAGCCCAGTTATGAAAACAAAAGCCGTGAGAATTTATGGAGTGCACGACCTGCGACTTGAAGAGTTTGATTTGCCACCAATGGCAGATGACGAAATTGTCGCAAAAATAATAACAGACAGTTTGTGTCTTTCTACCTACAAGGTGCAAAACCAGGGTGCAAAACACAAAAAACTGCCAGACAACCTTGCAGAAAACCCTGTGATAATGGGTCACGAGTTTTGCGGCATAATTGAGCAGGTTGGCAAAAAATGGCAACACCTTTATAAACCGGGTGACAAGTTTGTTGCACAGCCAAACCTTGGCAGAGCAGACACCTTTTCGCTGGGATACTCTTTCCCTTACGTAGGTGGCGAGGCAACAAAAGTTGTCATCATGAATGAGGCTATCGAAAAAGGATGTCTTTTGCCATACAATGGCGAAAGCTTTTTTGAAGGTGCTTTGGTAGAGCCACTTTCGTGCATAATTGCAGGCTTTAAGGCAAACTTTCATTTGCGTGACCGCAACGACTATGACCACACAATGGGCATAAAAACCGGTGGTGCAATGGCTATACTTGGTGGCACTGGCCCTATGGGATCTCTTGCCATTGACTATGCAATACACGGGGAGAAAAAACCGTCTGTTCTTGTAGTGACAGGCAGTACGCCAAGCAGACTTGAAAGGAGCAAAATGCTCTATACCATTGAAGAAGCGGCAAAACACGGCGTGACACTCCACTACGCGCTCACACCAAAGCAAAGTGACTTTGTGGACCAGTTAAAGGCACTCACACCGGGCGGAAAAGGTTTTGACGATATTTTCCTTATGGTGGCGCAACAGGATATGGTGACCAAGGCAGAGGCCCTGCTTGCAGGCGACGGATGCCTCAACTTTTTTGCAGGCCCAAGTGACAGC
>JAFTHO010000044.1 GCA_017457385.1 Clostridia bacterium
AATGGATTTTGTTTTTCAGCAGGCAGAAAGCATCAGGTTTGCAAAAGGCAAGGCAAAAAAGGCAGAATATGCAGACGTCAGCTGTTTTATCAAAAAGCCTGCTTGCAATGCAAAAAAGACAGATTATCTGCATAAAGACAAAATAATGGACACTGTGCAGGAGTTTGCACGACTTGCAAGAAGACTGCGACAAAAACAACAAAGGGCAGACGACAGCCAGCAACTTGTCATTGAGCAGGATATTGCAATGCACAAACAAGAGTGCATCAAAAAAGTGAGGTCGCTTTGTACAAGTCAGCACGTGGTGTGGCTTGTTGTAAAAGAACTTGACAAACAAATCAAAGATGACAAAAAAGATACAAATGCACAACAGGACAAAAACGTCAGCATAAAATCATATTTGTTTGAGGCTTTGTTTGAAAAGCAAAACACAACTGCAAACGAGATGGTTGTTTGCGACGACAATGAAAACTGCTATCTCACTCGTGATCCGGACGGAAAAATTTTGTTGTATGGCATAAAATACAGCAAAACGTGTAGCAAAAAATAACAAAAAGTGCCGTTTTTGCGGCACTTTTTTGCAAAAAACATCAAAAAAATTACAAACGACAAAAAACAACAACACAAAAAACGTATGCAAAAAGGTCAAAAAACAACGTATTTTGCGCTAAAGTACATTTTTTGTGTCAGATTTTTGTTTTTTTGAGTAAGCTTTCTTATGGAAGGCCTTTTGCTTTCCTTTTTTATTTCTTGATTTTTTATTTTATTTTTTATTTATCATCATCCCCAGAGGAAAAGGAGAAAAACGTATGGCAACGCCACAGCCATTAAACGCAGTGGCAAAAAGTATGGTTGTCAAAAATCAACCATGCACAACTTTTGCTGTTGTGCAAACGATCAGACAAAAATTGGCTTTTGTGTAAATGACACGTATTTTCGTACAAAAAGGAGATTTTATGACAAAAACAAATTCTATGGACACTTTTGGCAAATCAGACAAGCAACAAGAAAACAAAATGACGTTTGAACAGGCACTTGAAAGCATCGACAGATGCGTTTATCCCGTTGGCTGGCAGGAGGATGGAATTTTAAACTTTAAAGAGATCGTTGCCCCTTTTGAAAAAGAAGCTTGTACTGCCCAAAAAGGCGGTGAGAAAGAGGTCGGCACACTTTATTATGAGTTTGCAAAACAAAACGAAACAAATGCAAAAGCAGTTGCAAGCGCACTTGAATACAAAATGGAACATTATTTAAGCAAAGGTCATGCAAATGGTGATTTGCAATGTACTTTTCTTTTAGGCAAACTTTTCGACAACAAAAAAGGCACTTGTTACAACCAGAACAAGGCTATTGAGTATTTTACAAAGGCTGTCAACGGCGGAATAGTCGAGGCAAATCTGCATCTGGGCAACATTTATTTTGACAGGGGCGAAAACCACAACGCAGATCTGGCACGCAAATATTATCAGCAGGGTGTTCAGCAAGGCAACGTCGACTGTATGAATGCACTTGCCTATTTGCTTGTGAGATATGCCAGGGACGAACAGGACGTTAATCAGGCAGAGCAACTTGCAAAACAGGCAATAGACAAAGGCAGCAGGGTGTTTGTTCCTTTGATTATGGTGGCAAGATATTTTGCCGGCAAAAATACACCAGAGTTCAACAAAAAAGCATTTGACCTGTATGAGTTTGCCGTGCGACACAACTGCGAGGCTGCACTTGCACCGTTGGGTGAGATGTATCAAAAAGGCATTGGCACAACGCAATCTTTTGACAAGGCAATTGAGACGTATCAAAAAGGTGTTGAGAAAAGATGTGAGATTTGTGCAGAAAAACTGGGAGATATGTATGCTGACGGATCTGGCGTAGAAAACTCTTTGGACAAAGCGTAGGAGATTTATACGTCTGTAAGGGAAGGCACGATTTTTTGTCTGCCAAAAATTGCAAAAGCATATCAGCAGGGTGCAAGAATAAAAGACAAACCGTATGATTACCTCAACACTTATATCTGGAGTATTAAAGAGCCTTATGACGATATGCATGATTTTACCAAACAGGCTATAGAAGCTGTCGCTAAAGGAGATATCGACCAGGCATTGGAGGGATTTATATGTGCTTCAAACGAAGGATGTCCACATGCATGCGAGCGACTTGGCTATCTGTATGAGAGTGGAATGCTTGGTTTTATAAACAAAGACAAGG
>JAFTHO010000045.1 GCA_017457385.1 Clostridia bacterium
TGTATCAGTCGCACAAAACGTGTGACACAAACGGCATTGCACACGCATTGCTCAAAAAGTTTGGTTCACTCACAGGCATCATCAACGCAGACGTGAGCGAACTCATGACGGTAAAGGGTGTTGGCGAAAGCACAGCTACCATGATCAAAAACTATCTGGCGGTTTTTCGCAGGTATAAGGTAGAAATGATAAAAAACAAAAAACGTCTGTCTACCTTTCTGGATGTTTTCAATTATACCCACACTTTGCTCGAGGAGTCTGCCAGAGAAGAACTTGTGGTAATTTGTCTTGACGGCAGTCACGAAATTGTCAACATAAAAACGTGGATTGGCTCGGTAAACAAAGTGAGCGTGCTTGCCCGCGAAATTGTTGGTTTTTGTTATGCATCAAAGGCGGTGGGTGTGATCATTGCGCATTCTCATCCAACAGGTATGGCAAGACCGTCAAACAACGACTTGCTTTTTACAAAAATGTTATACAATGCGTTGCGCACAATTGACGTATCTCTTATGGAGCACATCATCATTGGCAAAGACGAATATTTTAGTTTTTACAAACAGGATTTGTTGCTAAAATATTGCGACGAATATGACGTGACGTACAAAGCATTTGGTGTGGCAAAAAATCTGCTCACCTTTACAAACGATTAAACAACCTTATGGAGGGATTTATGATAAAAGAAGTTCGCACTCGTTTTGCTCCAAGCCCAACGGGATATATGCACATCGGCAACCTGCGCACAGCGCTTTATGCCTATCTTTTTGCACGCAAAAACAACGGCAAGTTTATTTTGCGTATAGAAGACACAGATATGGAAAGATACGTCGAAGGTGCAGTGGACATCATTTTGGACACGCTCAAAACAGTTGGCATGGACTATGACGAAGGCCCAATCGTTGGTGGCGACTATGGTCCATACGTGCAAAGCCAACGCAAAAACGAATATATGAAATATGCTTTGGAACTTGTAGAAAAAGGAGAGGCATATTATTGTTTTTGCAGCAAAGAAAGACTTGAAAATCTGCCTGACGTAAACGGCGCACGCAAATATGACAAACATTGTCTGCACCTGTCTAAAGAAGAAATTCAGGCAAAACTTGACGCAGGCGAACCTTTCGTTATCCGTCAGAATATGCCAACAGAGGGCAAAACAAAATATCACGATATGGTTTTTGGCGATATCGAAATTGACAACAGCGAGCTTGAGGACAACATTCTCATCAAGTCAGACGGTATGCCAACCTACAACTTTGCCAACGTAATTGACGACCACCTTATGAACATCACTGTGGTTATGCGTGGCATCGAATATTTGTCATCAACGCCAAAATACAACCTTTTGTACAAGGCTTTCGGCTGGGAACAACCAATGTATATGCACTTGCCACCAATCATGAAAGATGCACAGCACAAACTTTCTAAACGAAACGGCGACGCAAGTTTTGCAGATCTTTTGGAAAAAGGCTTTTTGACAGAAGCTATCGTAAACTATATTGCTCTTCTCGGCTGGTCACCAAAAGGCAACGAAGAAAAACTTTCTATGGACGAACTCAAACAGATGTTTGGCGTAGAGGGCATTTCTAAATCACAATCTATCTTTGACGAACAAAAACTCCGCTGGCTCAACGGCAGATATATCAAAGAACTCGACTTTGACAAGTTTGTGTCTATGGCAACACCTTTCCTCGACAAATCAAAGGTGGCAGGCAAATATGACTATATCAAACTTTGCAAACTCATCCAGTCACGCATTGATACTTTGGGCGACATCCCTGACCTTGTAAACTTCCTCGAAGAGTTTGAGGCTTTTGACAACGAACTTTATACTCACAAAAAACTCAAAACAAACCCGGACGTTGCAAAAGACGTGTTGCCAAAAGTGAGAGAAAAACTTGCCTCTCTTGACGACTGGAACGAAACGTCAATTCACGACACACTCATTGGTCTTGTTGGCGAACTGGGTGTAAAAAACGGCATCGTATTGTGGCCTGTTCGTGTGGCACTCAGTGGCAAAGCAAGCACACCTGGTGGCGCAACAGAACTTGCCGACCTTTTGGGCAAAGAAGAATCTCTCCGCAGACTTGATTTTTCTATGGAATTGCTTAATAAATAAAACACACTTACAAAGTATAATAAAAAAAGCACAGGAAAATTCCTGTGCTTTTTGTTTGTAAAATTTGTTAAAATTAGGTCATAAAAATAAAAAACCTCCATCGGAGGAGGGAGGTGGATGCGAGTTTACGAGCAGACGGAGGGAGTCGAAAGTAAAAACCCTCTTTTTTTATTATAAAAAATAGTGTAAACTAATGCTATGAAAAAATATAATGAAAAAGGGACTCAACTTGCAAAACAATTGCGAAAAAACTCAACCCCGTGGGAAAGAAAACTATGGTATGAGTTTTTAAAAGATTATTCCACAAGATTTACACGACAAAAACCATTGGGGAATTATATTGCAGATTTTTATTGTTCCAAGGCAAAATTGGTTATAGAACTTGATGGCAGTCAACACTTTTTGCCACAAGAAAGTCAAAAAGATTTGCAACGAACAAATGAGTTAGAAAAAACAGGTCTTTTGGTTTTGCGAATAAACAATGACGAAATTGACAAAAACTTTAACAACGTTTGTGAATATATAGATATGCAGGTTAAAGCAAGGCTAGGGTAGTTTTATTTTCGACTCCCTCCGTCTTTTCGCTACGCTCAAATCCACCTCCCTCCTCCGATGGAGGCTTTAAACAGAATGTTTTAAAATTTAGCAATTTATTAAATTGTAATAGTGTTGCTTTTTATACAAAGTAACAAAAAAAAGACACGAGAAAAGCACGTGTCTTTTTTGTTTTGTTTTTTAGTTGCGTCACCACTACAACAAGTCAGCACCATAAAGGCTTTGTTTTACAACTGCACCTCATACAGAGCCAACCTTTGGTGACTTTTTACTCGAAGTGGTGCAGTTTACATACCAGCATTTGCAAAGTTTGTTTCAACAAACAAAGTTGCATTTTACTCGTGTTTGTCACCACTACAACAAGTCATCACCATAAAAGTTTTGTATAACAACTAAACTTTATACAGAGCCAACTCGTTCGCGCGAACTTTTGAAGTTCGCTTATGGACGCAATGCAGAGCCACCTTGGAGTTCGATTGTCTGACCTGTGATATAAGCAGATTCGTCACTTGCAAGGAACACGCAAACACGACCGATATCTTCCTGTGGATCGCCAAAGCGGTGAAGTGGGATAGCAGAAAGTTGTTTTGCATACATTTCAGGGAAGGCTTCTTTCCATTGTGCAAGACCAGGTGTCATTGCGAGTGGGCAAACAACGTTTACACGAATGCCAAATTCGCCCCATTCTGTTGCAGCAGTACGGCTGAGACCACGGATGCCTTCTTTTGCAGCGCCGTATGATGACTGACCAGGTCTGCCGTGCAAACCGGCACCAGATGCAAAGTTGATGACTGTGCCTTTGCTTTCTTTAAGATAAGGGAAAGCCTCTCTCATATACCAGAAAGAAGCATAAAGACCTGTGTAGATAGCAAGGTCAAAATCTTCGGTAGTGTGCTCTACAAGTGTGAGACCAGATTTAGAAGTTTGTGCATTGTTTACAATGCTGTCAATGCGACCATAGTGTTCTGCAATTTTTGCAACTGCGTTTTTTACGTCAGCTTCTTTACTGCCGTCTGCAGAAACGCAAAATACAGGCACGTTGTAGTCAGCTGTGATTTGTTGTGCTGCTTTTTCAAGTTTGTCAAGGTTGCGACCAGTGATAGCAAGGCTTGCGCCTTCTGCCGCAAAAGCACGTGCAATGCCAAGACCAATGCCTTGACCACCACCTGTGACAACAACTACTTTGTCTTTCATTTTCATAGGCGTGTTCTCCTTGTGGATAATATAGATAACAAAATTATATTGTAAAAAAGTGCAAAAAGCAAACAAAAACAGGGTGTGTTGCAAAACGTTATCTTTTTGACAGATTGAAACAAAAACAAAAAAAGTGTTTCATATGAACAAAACCTTGTTTAAACAAAAAAACAGATGGATATTAACAAAAGACACAAATTTGAACAAAAAATCTATACAAAATTTATACAGCGGTATGAATAAAATTGCAAACAATAAAAAAATATCGACAAAAGTCGACAAAGTGTAGTATAATGACGCAACAAGGTGTAAAAATGACGTTTATACAAAAAGCACAAAATTTTATAAACAGCCTTTCTTTTGTATATGCAGTGGCACTTGCCGTTGCGTTGATATGGCTCATAGGGTGGGAGATTGCCGGCTTTTTTATGCTGGTGGCTTTTGCATGCACAACGTTGCTTTTGCAACGCAATGCAACGCCATTTGTGGTGATAACAAGCCTTGTTACATATTGTCTGTCACTCAAACAGGTGCCTGCATCTATCGAGACAGGCCGTGTGCCGGCAGATTTTGTGTGGCTTGCAGTTGCTCTCATGGTGCTTTTTGCATATATGATTTTTTGCGTGGTATATCACAAGAAAAAATATCCACGTCAAAACAACAAATTTTTAAACCTTGGCACAAGTTTTGCTTTTTGTCTTGTTGCACTTGCACTTGCAGGTCTTTTTTCTGACCAGTTCAGTTTTGGCAACAACGCAATAGTGGTTGTGCTTTATGCATTGCTTTTTGTTATATATCTTGTGTTGTCATCAGGTGACATACCAGATTATAAAAAACTGATTGCTCACATTATTGTGGCGGTGGGCCTTGTTATCAGTTTTGAAGTTATCGTCACAATTGCAAACTGCCCTGACCCAATCACTTACGTGGCACGCAAAATGTGGGTTGTTGGATGGGGTGGCCCAAACAACGTTGCAACGACAATGTGTTTTTGCATCATGATGGCATTTTATCTTTGCCTTTCAAACGAAAACCCGTTGTATCTTGTGCTTGCGGCATGTTTTGTGGTGATAGAGTTGCTCACAGTGAGCAGAGGCAACATATATTCTTTGTTCCTTATCATGCCGTTTGTGGGTGTGTATGGTTTTGTAAAAACAAAACGCAAAAAAGCAATGGCACTCACCTTGCTGGCAATAGTGGCAGTAGTGGCATTGTTTGTATATACAAATCAGTCGCTTATTGACAAACTGTTTGAGGTGATGAGAGAAAAAGGTCTGGAAAACACACCACGACGTGCTTTGTGGGGATATTTTGTAGACTTGTTCAACAACAACAAACTGTTTGGTGCAGGCTTTTTCGATCCTGTTTCAAGCACAATGTACAAACCTCATGCAATACTGGTGCACATTTTGTCAGGCATGGGCATTTTTGGTCTGCTTGTGTTTGGCTATCATTATTATCGCAAATATATCATATTGCTCAGCCATGGCTCTGCATTTCGTTTTTTTGCAGTGATGGTTTGCTATCAGTTGTTTATGTACAGCGTGATAGATATGGATTTTTATATGATATATCAAAACTTTCTGGTGCTTGGCGTGCTTGAGGCTCTCAAACAAGAGAGAGAAGAGCTTGGCAAAACAACACCTATTCTGCACGTGCCGGTGTGGGCAAACGTTGTCATCTGTCTGCTTGGCATAGCCCTTGCAATCGTTGGCACGGTGTTTGTGTCAGACGCCATCGTGTGGGAAGAAGGTCTTGGATGGTGCCTGTGGGAAATTGACTATATCATCACCTTTGCGTGTTACGTAGTGGGTGGTGTGGCATTGTTTATCAGCTGGGGCAACCTGTGGCGCAACAACCTTAAACCGGTTGTAAAACCAAAACTAAAACAACTGCTCGCAAAAATTTTTGGCAACAAACAGACAAACAAATAAATATCGGCAAAAAATAAAAAACGGACGTGATTTCACGTCCGTTTTTTTATTTTTTGTTTTCTTTCATTTGGCGTTTTGTTATTTTTGCTCTGGCTTTTTTTACAAACTTGGTGTTTTTGCGACCTTTTCTCACACGTTTGCGGTGGTGTTCCAATGCATGGCGCATGTTCTTTTTGCCTTTAAAAATTGGGTTTTGCTCGTTTTTGGCAATTACGTCCATATATATTTCGTATGCCATCAAAGCAATTTCGTTCCATTTTTTATACAGCGTCTGTTTTGCACACAAGCCAACTTTTTGCAAAAGGTCTTTGTCTGCCATGAGTGTGGCTATCTTTTTTGCCATATTGACAGGGTTGTCGTCACACAAAAATCCGTTTGTGTCGTCTGTCACACCGCATGCGGCATTGCTGCCCGCAAGCAAAAGACTTGGTGTTTCAAATGCGGCTGCCTCATATTTTACCACGCCGTCGCTGTCGTATACGCTAGGGAACAAAAACAAGTCTGCCCTGCAATACAACGATTTGAGCAAGGTCTGGTCAAGCACTTTGCCTGTCATCAAAACTTTGTCCTGCAGGTTGTATGCTTTTATTTTTTCTTTAAGACGGCTTTTTTCGTCACCGTCGCCGACGTATATCATCCTGAAGTTTGTTTGCGTTTTTGACAGGTGATAAATTGCATCAAGGATGAGATATATGTTTTTTGGTTTTATCAGTCTGCCAACAAACAGCAACACAGTTTCGTCAGGTGACAAACCATACGTCTGGTTGCAGATGTTTTTCAGTTCGTCAAGGTCGCCGTCGTAAGACATATCCGTGCCGTTTGGCAAAATTTTTACGTCTCCGTTAAAGCCATATGACCTCAAAGTGTCACGGGTGGCTGTGTTCATTGTGAGCACCACGTCAGACAAGTGAAAAACTTTCATGATAGCGTCAAGTGCAACGTTTTTGAGGCTGTCAAGCTTTAGCACACGTTTGAGATCCTGGTGATATTGCGTGTGGAAAGTTGACACAACGGGTATATGCCTTTCGTTGGCATATTCTATCATAAACCTGCCCGTAAAGTATGGGCTGTGTATATGTATAAGGTCAATGTTTAGTCTGTCAAGCAGACGACGGAATTTTTTGTCGTTTTTTGCATGGCTGTAGTCATATCTCAACGGATGAAAATAGGTTGAGTTGCAAAACAAAACTGCAGTGTCACAAAGTGGCACCTTCCATCTGTGGGTAGGGGCGCACACAAGCACGTTGACCTTGTCTTTAAGGTTTTTTGCATAGTTGTCAATAACAGTCAGCACGCCGTCAACTATTGGATAATAGTTGTCGTTTACAATGACTATTGTTTTTTTGCCATTGTTGTTAAACTCATCAATGACTTTTTCCATCTCAAGGTAATATTGTTTTTTGCCTTGACTGTCCAGTTTTTTGTATTCCATACTACCTCTTTATTTCAAATACACATACAATATTATATCACGCACTTGAAAAGTATGCAAGGGTGGTTTTTGGTTAAACAAAACAAACAATCAGCTCACAAAGTGGGTGGGGTTGTAGCAGGTTGGGCAAAGGTGATGATTTTGTTTTGAGCAGTCGGGGCATACCACGTCGTTGCATTTGTTGCACACACAAAAGTCTTTGTCCAGTTGTTTTTTGCAGTTAAAACACTTCATGTCAAAAGGATATCCTTTTTTTGCAAAATCAAACAAAACAAAAACTTTGTTGACACTATCAACAAAATTTGCACGGTATTTGCAAAACGTATGGACTTTTGAAAAAAAATAAACTATAATTAATTAACTATATGAAAGAAAAACAAAAAACGGTTGAACAAGAGTCTTTCGAACAAAAGATGACCATAGCCGAGCAGGAGTTTAAACTCAAACAGGCAGACAACACGGCAAAACAGTTAGAAGACAGAAAGAGCAAAGCAAACAAATTTGGCTATTTCTTTTTGTTGCTTACCGTAATTGCGCTTGTTGTCATTGCCGTGAGTGAGTTTAACAACAACGAAGAGTATCCTTTGTCACTTGTGCTCAGCACCTGGGGACAAAACTGGCATTATATTCTGGCAGCAGTGGGATGCATTGTTTTATTGCTGTTTTTTGACGGTTTTCGTCAGTCTGTGCTTTTGCGTGGTTCAACGGGCAAGTGGCGTTTAAAGCTCACCTTTAAAAGCATGATTCTCGGCAGATATTTTGACAATATCACACCGTCTGCTATTGGCGGACAACCTTATCAGGTGTATTATCTGCACAAACACAAAGTGCCTGCAGGCATTGCAACAAGTTTGCCTGTGGTGTGCTTTTTTATGCAACAGTTTGCATTTTTTGTGCTTGTTGTCATTTGCTTTGCGGTGTTTGGCCCAATTGTAGACAATCCATGGCTCAAAGTGGCAATCTATTTTGGCTCTTTGTGTATGATAGCAATGCCGTTGTCTATCATGATTTTTGCCTTTATACCAAAAACTGCACAAAAAATTGTTCGTGGCATTATTTTGCTTTTAAACAAAATAAAAATCGTCAAAAACAAAGAGGTTTTGATGTACAAATTTGACAACTACGTCAACGACTACAGCAAAAGCCTCAAAATCATAGGTGGACACAAAAAAACACTCATCACAAGTTTTTTGTGTGCGCTTGTTTGTCAGTTGCTCAACTATTCGGTAGTATATTTTATCGTGCTTGCCAGTGGCGAAAGTCTGCCATGGTTTTACGTAATTGCACTTATGGCATATACTTCTGCCGCAAGTGCCTTTATACCAACACCTGGTGGCTCTGGTGCGATGGAAGGTTTCTTTTATCTCATCGTGTCTGTGCTGGTGGGTGGCTTTAGGTTCTGGGGCATGCTGTTGTGGCGTATACTCACCTTTTATATCCCGACAATCGTTGGTCTGGCAGTGCTTGTCAACAACACAATCAAAGACAAAAGTTATCGCAGAAGGGGGTTGTTGCGCACCTCTTCGGATGACGACGATCAAAGTTTGATTGCAAGTGCCAATCCAGACGAAAAACAAGAAAATCAAGACGGCTGACCGCCGTCTTTTTTTGTGTCAAAAATAGCAAAAAATATTTTGTTTGTGTGCGGTCTGCTTTTTGTGTGGGTTTTTAAAAATCACATGGTCACACAAGACAGCAAAAATGGCAATACCATATATGGGGCAAATTTTGCAAACTCGCCTTTTTGAGATATTTTTTTGAGCAAGCCAAGTGACAAAAAACCAAAAACAAAACTTGTGACAACACCCACCGCAACGGCAGGGATATCCACAGTTGCGTTTGTGCTCAAAACGTCTGGCAGGGTCAAAACTATACTGCCCAGAATTACAGGTATGCTCATAAGAAAAGACAACTCGGTTGCGCTGTCGTTTTTTGTTCCACACCACTTTAGCAGGCATATTGTTGCGCCACTGCGTGACAACCCGGGCAACACGGCAATGCCTTGCACCACACCGCACAGCAATGCAGTTTTGTATTTTGTGGTCAGCAAATTGTGTTTTTGTTTTGTGGCAAACTGACTTGTGCACAACAAACCAAAAGTGAGTGCAAAACCAACGGGCAACAAAAGCCCATCCAAAAGGGATGGCAAAAAAAGTTTGGCAAGCAACCCGATGGCAACTGTGGGTATGGTTGCAAGGTATACAAGTTTTGCTTTTTTGCAAAAGGGGTGAGTTAGCAACTGCCACACCTGTTTTTTATAAAACAACAAAACTGCCACCAGAGTGCCAAAATGCAAAGATACGTTCAAAAACAAATCCGGCGACAAACCAAACAGTTTTTGCACCAAAATCAAATGCCCACTGCTTGATACAGGCAAAAACTCTGTCAAACCTTGCACAACACCAAGCACAAAACTGCAAAAAACTGACATATACCACCCTAACAAATAGTCAAAACAAATTTTTTTTGATATAATAAATCTATATATGGTCAATTTTTGCCTTTTTTGCAAAAACAAAACCATATTAAATTATATTAGTTAAAACAAAACAAAATGTTTTTTGGGAGAGAAATATGAAACTTGGCGTAGTAGGTTTGCCAAACGTTGGCAAAAGTACACTTTTTAATGCAATCACACACGCAGGGGCAGAAAGCGCAAACTATCCGTTTTGCACAATCGAGCCAAACGTTGGCATCGTTGACGTGCCGGACGAAAGACTTGACAAACTTGCGGCACTTTACAACAGCAAAAAAATCACTCACACTTTTTTAAAGTTTGTTGACATTGCCGGTCTTGTAAAGGGTGCATCAAAAGGCGAAGGTCTTGGCAACAAGTTTTTGAGCCATATCCGTGAGGTTGACGCTATCGTGCACGTTGTTCGTTGTTTTGAAGACAGCAACATCACTCACGTAGAGCAATCTGTTGACCCGGTGAGAGATATGGAAATCATCAATCTCGAACTTATCCTTGCCGACCTCGAAAGCGTCACAAAATATCTCGACAAAGCAAAAAACATGCAAAAAACAGGTGACAAAAAATACAAAATCGAGGCAGAAATTTTGCAACGTCTGCTTTCTGCACTCGAACAAGGTTTGCCTGTGCGCTCAGTAGAGCTTGACGAAGAAGAAAAAGCATACGTAGACGGATTGTTTCTCATCACAGACAAACCTGTCATCTATGCCGCAAACATTGCCGAAAGCGATCTTGCCACAGACGAAGACAGTTTGCCACTTGTTGCAAAACTCAAAGAACAAGCCGCTAAAGAAAATGCAGAAGTTTTGGTAATCTGCGCCAAGGTAGAAGAAGACTTGTCTATGATGGAGGATGACGACCGTGCAATTTTTTACGAAGAGTTTGGCATTAAAGAGTCTGGCCTCAACCGTCTTGTAAAAAAATGCTACACTTTGCTTGGTCTCATTTCTTATCTCACTGCAGGCGAGCCAGAAACACGTGCATGGACAATTGCAAACGGCACAAAAGCACCACTGGCAGCAGGCAAAATCCACAGCGATTTTGAGAAAGGCTTTATCAGGGCAGAGGTAGTGCCATATGAAGTTTTGCTTGAATGTGGAAATTACAACAATGCAAAAGCAGAGGGCAAGGTGCGCAGCGAAGGTAAAGATTACGTTATGAAAGACGGCGACGTCGTCTTGTTCCGCTTTAACGTATAATAATCAAAAAAACACAGCCATACATGGCTTTGTTTTTTGAAAAATAAAATTGCGCAAAACAAACTTGCATACACAATTATCCAAAGAAAAGAAGAGTTATGTTAGAAATCAGAAAAGCAAAAACAGAAGAGATCCAAAGAGTTGTCAATTATTATCACAACGTTATCGACGCTATGGAAGGCTCGATGTACAACCCTTGCTGGAAAAAGAACATTTATCCAAGTGATGCCTATATCGAAAAAGCAATCATCGACCAAAACATGTTTTTGGGTTTTGACGATGGTCGCATTGCAACTGCAATGATGCTTGACAACAAGGCAAACCCGGGCTACGTTGACGTCGACTGGCAAAGAGAGTTTCCTCAGCACGAAATTATGGTGGTGCACATTTTTGGCGTGCATCCATATTTTACGGGCAAAGGTTATGCAAAAAAAATGCTGGCAAGGGCTATCGAATATGCCAAAGAAAAAAATCAAAAAGCATTGCGTCTTGACGTTTTGAGTGGCAGTGTGCCTGCAAAAAGACTTTACGAAAAAATGGGCTTTAAAGAAGTGCAGACAATAGACATGTTTTACGAAGATACAGGCTGGACAAAATTTGACCTGTATGAATATCTTTTGTGATTGATTTTTAACTTTTTTATACATAAAACCAAAGCACGGCAAAAGCCGTGCTTTTTTGTGTTGAAAACACACGCAAACAGTGATAATATATAAAAAAACGATATAGGTGTTGATATGAAAAAAGTTTTGATTGTAATTGATATGCAAAATGATTTTATAACAGGTGCACTTGCAAACAAAGATGCACTTGCCATTGTAGAATCCGTTGCGCAAATGGTGGCAAATTTTGATGGCGACGTTATTGCCACGAGAGATACTCATGGGGCAGATTATCTCAACACGACAGAAGGAAAACTTTTGCCAGTAGAACATTGTATTGCTGGCAGTGACGGTTGGCAAATTGTTGACAAAATAAAAACAGAAATTGACAAAAAGGGTGGAATAGTGATAGACAAGCCAACTTTTGGATACAAAGACTGGCAACTTGACGGCTATGACGTTGCAGAAATAGTCGGCACTTGCACAGATATTTGTGTTGTCAGCAATGCACTTATTTTAAAGGCACTTTATCCGGATATGCAAGTGGTGGTGCACGGAAGTTTGTGTGCTGGGCTTACTCCACAAAAACATGCACATGCACTTGACGTAATGGCAAGTTGTCAATGCAAAGTGATTTAAAACAAAAAACCAATCGCTAAAAGGTATTTTTTAAGTTTGTTTTGTTGCGATTGGTTTAAATTAGTGTTAAAATTTTTGGGCATAGTTTAAAATTACCCTGCTTTTTGCAGGTTTTTGGAGAAATATTATGGAAAGAGAAAAACTTGGCAGTCGTCTTGGCTTTATTTTGCTCAGTGCCGGCTGTGCAATTGGTGTTGGCAACGTGTGGAAGTTCCCATGGATGGTTGGCCAATACGGTGGTGGTATATTTGTTCTTATTTATTTGTTCTTTCTTGTCGCTATGGGCATTCCTGTAATGACAATGGAGTTTTCGCTTGGTCGTGCAAGTCAAAAAAGCCCTGTCAAACTTTATGACGCACTTGCTCCAAAAAACAGCAAATGGAAGTTGCACGGTTGGGCAGCGCTTGTGGGCAACGTTGTGCTCATGATGTTTTACACAGTTGTTACAGGCTGGCTTTTGCAATATTTTGTAAAAATGATAAAAGGCGACTTTAAAGGTCTTGACAGTGCTGGCGTAAGTGGTGAGTTTGGCAATATGGTCAGCGACCCTGGCATGATGACTTTGTTTGTTGCTATCGTTGTTGTGGTTGGCTTTTTGGTGCTTTCTTTCGGCGTTAAAAACGGTTTGGAAAAAGTAACAAAGGTAATGATGCTTGCTTTGCTTGCAATTATGGTGGTGCTTGCCTTTAACGGATTTTTCCTTGACGGTGCGGCAGAAGGCCTCAAATTTTATCTCATACCAAACTTTGACACAATGGCAGATGCCGGTATAAATATTTTTCAGGTTATAACTGCTGCAATGAGTCAGGCATTTTTTACTTTGTCACTTGGCATTGGCTCTATGGCTATTTTTGGCAGTTATCTTGGCAAAGACAGATCACTCATGGGCGAATCTGTAAACGTTGCTATTTTGGATACTTGCGTTGCTTTGGTTGCAGGCCTTATTATCTTCCCTGCATGCTTTACTTACAACAACGGCAACGTAAACGCAGGCCCTGCACTTATTTTCGAAACTTTGCCAAACGTGTTCAACCATATGCCACTTGGTCAGTTGTGGGGCAGTTTGTTCTTTTTGTTCCTTTCTTTTGCGGCACTTTCTACAATCTTTGCCGTGTTTGAAAACATCCTTGCATGTATACAGGACATTACAAACTGGTCACGCAAAAAAATCTGCATAGTTGCAGGTATAGGTTTGTTTGTGTTGTCAATCCCATGTGTGCTTGGCTTTAACCTGTGGGCTGGTTTTGAACCTTTTGCCTTTGTAAAACCTGGCACAAACATTATGGATCTTGAAGACTTTATCGTGTCAACTTTGTTGTTGCCAATTGGCTCGCTCATTTTTGTGTTGTTCTGCACAAGCAAAAAAGGCTGGGGATGGGACAACTTTGTGGCAGAGGCAAACACAGGCAAAGGTTTTAAAGTAAAACCTTGGATGAAAACTTATATGAAATACGTTTTGCCAGTGCTTTTATCAATCTTTATCGTCATCAGCATAGTCACTTTCTTCTGGCCAAACATTTTTGCATTTTAATATAACAAATTAAAGAGTGTCTTTCGACACTCTTTTTTGTTGCCTTTTGTGTTGCAAAAAAGCGTATATGGTGCTAAAATTTTGTCAAACAAAACAGTGCATAAAGAAGACGCACCTTTTGAGTGCGTGACTCAACTGCGGTTGAGCCCAGGGAATGCAGTGCAAATCTGCAACAGCCCCCGCTACTGTATGTGGCTACGTGTTTTTATATCCATTGCCCCTTTGGGGTGAGAAGGCAAAAACGTCGGCTATGCCACAAAGTCAGGAGACCTTTCTTTAAACAATGCACAAAGATACTATCTTCGGAGGGAAGAGGGTGCTTTTTTGATGGACGTATGCGTGGTAGTCCGTCTTTTTGCAACTGCTCTTTCGGGCAGTTTTTTTGTTTATCCGTTTAAAGGCTCCAGTTGCGTTTTGCTAAAGCAAATTCGCAATATTGCGAAGGAGGGAGCTGTCGCGCAAGCGACTGAGGGAGTCGATATGACTCAAAAATTTTGTTTTATGCCCGAAACAACCTCTCCATATTTTGGAGGAAATTTTATGAAAACTTTTACAAAAAAACTTTTGGCACTTTTGCTTGTTGTCTTGTCTGTGTTTGCTTTTGCAGGTTGTGGCGACAGCTATGCACTCAAAGGAGATGCAACTGTGATTATTCATGGCGAAACAGACGTGGTATACGAGGTTGACCTTGACGAAGCAGAGTTTACAACGCAAAACACCGTGCTCGATTTGCTTGCTTATCTGTGTGAGCAAGACGACCTTGCTTTCAGTGCGGGTGCAAACGGCTCTGCAGAGTGGGGTTACAGTGCTTTTATCAACAGCATTGGCGACCTCGTCCCAGGTGGCAACCAGTACGTAGCGTTTTTTCACAACAAACAAAGCGACAAAGATGTGTCTGCCTATGCATTGCCAGACAGACAATATGGCGACACAACTTTGTATTACAGCGGACTTGGCGTTGGCAGTGTAAAACTTGTTGATGACCTTGTGGTATATTTTTGTATAGAAAGTTTTTGATATGAAGTCAGCAAAAGGCATAGCAACAATTGCCATTATGGCGGCAACAATGTCTGGTGGCAAACTTGCAATGAGCGTGTTGCCAAATATCGAGCCGGTCACAATTTTGATTGCAGTGTATGCAAGTGTTTTTGGTTTTGCATACGTTTTGCCTGCGTCGGTGGTTTTTGTGGTGCTTGACGTGTTGGTATATGGCCTCAACACGTGGGTGATATCTTATCTGATATACTGGCCGTTGGTTGCACTTGTTTTTGCAACGCTAAACGTCAGACAAAGGGGTCTTGTGGCAAACCTTGTCACGGCAGTTTTGCTCACTTTGTTTTTTGGTGTGCTGACAAGTCTGGTAGACGTTGGCTTGTTTTTGGGTGCATTTGACAACTTTTGGCAAAGGTTTGGCGTCATGTATGCACGTGGCATTCCGTTTTTTGTCACACACGTTGTGTCTAACTTTGCCATATTTTTGCTTTGCTACAACCCGCTGTGCAAAGCGCTGGGCAAGGTTAGAAAGGTGGTTTTAGATTAAAAGAAAAGTTTGTTGCTTTTGCAACAGGTCAGAGCTATAACGTGATTGATTTTTGTTGATACAAATTAAAAAAGCCTTCCTCTTAAAAAAGGATAAGGCTTTTTTTGTTGCATATTGACATTGGTTTTTATATTTTATAAAATAATTAAAAACAATCCTGATATTTGCGACAATTTTTGTTGGGCAAATTAATACCGTGTTATTAAGGAGGGGGATAAATGAAAAATAAAATAAAATCATTGTTGATACTGTTGCTTTCGTTTATTTGTATTTTTGCATTTTGTGCCTGCAACAATGACCCACCGCCTGACAACGATGGAGGGTCAGACTCTGGCACACAAAGTGGTACTTCGTCTGAAAGTGGTTCTGCATCAGGCAGTGGTTCATCATCAGGCAGTGGTTCTGCATCAGGCAGTGGTGCGTCATCAGGTGGTGGTACGTCGTCTGATAGCACACAAGGTGGTACGGTTGTACCAAATTTCTCTGATTTTGATTATACAATAACAGACGGCAAGGTGACTATTACTCAATATATAAGGACAAAAACAGTTGTTGAAATTCCTGCAACGATTGAAAACAAACCAGTTGTTGCCATTGGTGAAGACGCATTTGAAAACAAAGACCACGTGACAAACGTGACTATTGCAAACAGTATAACAACAATCGGAAAAAGTGCATTTGAGGATTGCGATAACTTGACGTCAGTTGTTTTTGCAAATGGCAGTCAACTTGAAACTATTGGCGAATATGCTTTTTATAACTGCAAAAAACTTGCAGACTTAACGTTGCAATCAGGTCTTAAAACAATAGGTAGAAGTGCTTTTTCATATTGTGCTTTTGATACAATGACATTGCCAAATGGTGTCGAAATTATTAATGCCTTTGCTTTTTCTGACTGTAGCAAACTTGAATATATCGTTATACCTGAAAGTGTTGTGACAATAGATGAGTTTGCTTTTTTCAACAATCCAAATCTTACAATATACTGTATGGCAACAAGCAAACCTGCATCGTGGGGTGATAGTTGGAATCATACGGCACTTACGTACTGGTATAGCGAAACTCAACCAACAACTGCGGGTAACTACTGGCATTATGTCAATGGTGAGCCAACAGTATGGGGAGTTGCAGATTAAAACAAAAAAAACAAAAACAAAAAAAAGGGACGATTTTTCGTCCCTTTAGTTTTTTATAACAAAAACGAAGTTGCAACAAGCACTGCCAAAAAGCCAAAGTTTAGTGCGTGTGCAAGCAAAAGATATCCTTTTGCTTTGCCAGGCTGATAAAGCGTAAAGTGCTTGAATGTGATGAGGCTGGCAAGTGAAGAAATGAGCGATCCGCAACCGCCAATGTTTACTGCCACAAGCAGGTTTGCATAGTCTGCAGTAAAGCCAGACAACAAAATTGCACTTGGCACGTTGCTTATCACCTGACAGGACAGCACGCCTGTGAGCAATGTGTTTTTGTCAAGCAGACCTGCAAAAAAGTCGTTTACCGCAGGGATTCTTGTCAGATTGCCCGAAAACACAAAAAACATGCAAAAGGTGAGCAACAAAACGTAGTCAACGTCAAACACCGCCTGTCTGTCCATAAAATAAAGCACGGGTATCACAAGCAAACCCGTCCAGTATGGCACCACACGAAAAACAATTATTATTGCATAGGCAAAAAAGGCAAAATAAACAAGTGCTTTTTTTACGTCAAGTTTTTTGTTTGTTGTTTTGCCACACTCCAGCGGTTCGTTTTTGATGAACATACAGCAAATTACAATCAGCACTATTGATACCACGGTTGGCTTCCACATGATTGCAAAAAACTCTGCTGTTGCAATGTCAAACGTGTTGTAAAGATAAAGGTTTTGTGGGTTGCCAAAAGGTGTTATCATGCCACCAAGGTTTGCCGCAATCGTCTGCATAATGAATGTAAACGCCATATACTTTTCTTTTTTGGTGGTTGCAAGCACAAAATAGCCAAGTGGCAAAAAGGTCACAAGTGCCATGTCGTTTGCAATCAGCATAGAGGCAAAATAGGTGATAAACACAAGTGCCGTTATTGCAGAGCGTGTGGTCTTGAACACCTTTATTATTTTGTTTGCCAAAATGCGAAAAAAGCTTATGTGCCTGAGGGCAGAAATAACTGCCAGCATTACAAACAGACTGACAAGTGTTTTAAAGTCGAAATAGTCTATATATTGTGCATCAGGCAACACAAAAAAGCATGACAAAATTGCCGCAAAAGTTGCGATAGAAAACACAATGTTCTTTTTTATAAATGCCAAAACAAAGTTTGGTTTTTTTGCAATATTTTCCATATCAATTTTTCCCCAAAAAGTTATACACCCACGCAGTTTAAATGTCAAACAAAACAACAAAAAAAGACGGAGTTTTTACTCCGTCTTTTTGATTTGTTTTTTAGTTTTTATTTATTTTTTTTCTGCAAAAGTCACTTCAACTTCTTTCAGTTCGCCGTCTGGGTCGTCGATTGCAGGCACGTGTGCTTTGTATACCTTTATTTCGCTGTTTTTGTTGTGCACCAAAATGCATACAACAGGGCCAACGACAAACAAAAGTTGCACCACAAAATGCCAAACAACAACAGGCAAGCCTTTGTTTTTGTATTTCAAAAGTCTCATTACACTAATCATTGCAAGTGGATAGTGTATTATCAAAACGGCAATAATGCCAATCAAAAGTGGTACTTTTTCTGGTGAAATCGCAAGCAACATATATTTTACCTCAAATTTTATTGTGCCTAAATTATACAGTCAAAAATGATATTTGTAAATAGGGCACACTTACAAAGTGTGCAAAAGTATGCTTTGAATATGGTTTCTTTGTGAAACAAAGCTTTTATAGTGCTGACAAATTGCAGAGGCACACGAACACGAGTAAAAGGTTTGTTAACAACACACAGCAAGGGCTGATATGTTGCTATACCACTTCGAGTTAAAGTGTGCAAGAGTTGGCTCTGTATATAGTACCATTGATACACAAAACTTTTATGGTGCTGACAAATTGCAGCGACTCACAAGATGAACACATTATTAAAAAAGGCTCCTCCTGACGGGGGAGCTGTCGCACGAATGGGCGACTGAGGGAGAGATAACCTGCACAAAAACAATAAAATATGTTATACTTTAACTATGAAAGAATACAACAAAAACAACACCAAAAAAGCACAATATCTTCGCAAAAATGCAACCCCATGGGAAAGAAAGTTGTGGTATGAATTTTTGAAAGACTATCCAATACGTTTTCAGCGACAAAAACCAATAGACAATTTTGTGGCAGATTTTTATTGTGCAAAGGCAGGCATTGTTTTAGAACTTGATGGTGGCGAACATTTTTCGTCGCAAACGTTGCAATATGATCAGATGAGAACAGAAATATTGCAAAAAAAAGGTGTAAAAGTAGTCAGAATTTGCAACAACGAAATTGACAAAAATTTTGAAGGTGTTTGCGAATATATAGATGATATTGTAAAACAAAATTTAAAGAGCAGATAACAAGCATACGTCATCTCTCCCTCAGTCTGGCATACGCCAGCCAGCTCCCCCGTCAGGAGGAGCCCTTTTTATTTTGTCTTTGCTGTTGGTTTTGTTGTCAGTTTGCAATTTAAGGACAATATCGTTTATGCGAGGTTTTTGAAATCCTGCCTGCATAAAAATTCAAACAAAAAACAAACGGCAAAACAAACAGCCAAGGGCAGATGACAAAACACTGCAAAACAAACCGATTGCCATTGCCCAACCAAGTTTTTTTATGCTTGTGCCACCAAAATATACTGTGGATATATAAAAAACAGTTTCGCTTGTGCCATATACAACGCAGGCGCACCTGCCCACAAAACTGTCGGTGCCGTGCGTCAAAAGCAAATCGGTCAGCATTGCAAGCGAGCCACTGCCACTAAACGGCTTTAGCACCACAAGCTGGCACAACTGTTGTGGTATGCCAAGCAAAGTCAGCAAAGGCTCAAAAACAAACTGCAACAGGTTGTATACTCCGCTTGCTTTTGCAAGTTCAACCGCAACAAGCATGCAGGCAAGATATGGCAACAAATCTTTTGCCAGGGGCAATGCCTGTTTTGCTCCGTCGATAAAAGACGTGTATGCATTTTGTTTTTTGGCAAAGGCCAGTGCAAAAACACACAGCAACAAAAGGGGCAAAATATACTTCATTTTTTGTCACCATACAGCAAAGATACAAGCAAAATGCCAACGAGAGTGGTTGTGAGTGACGTCAAAAAACAAGGCAGAATTATACTTGTGGGGTTTGCCGAGCCAAGACTTGCCAGAATGCCCGTTGTTGTGGTGGGCAAAAACTGCAGACCGCATGCGTTTGTTACAAACAGCATTGCCATGCCTTTTGTCATTTTGCCGTCACCTTTGTCCATTTGTTTTGTTGCCACAATTGCAGGCGGGGTGGATGCATTGCCAACTCCAAGCAGATTTGCAGACAGGTTTAGCGACAGATTGTCGCATATTTTGTCGTCATCCACACCAAACAGTTTTTTTGTCAGTTTTTTTGTTTTGCGTGACAAAGCCTTTACGACACCGCAGTTTTTTGCAACGTTTATCACGCCAAGCCAAAGGGCATATACACTTGTGAGAGAGATGCAAAGCTCAACCGCAGTTTGCGTTGCCGTCGCCATAGAGGTGACCACAAGGGTTGGATTTGCAAACAACAAAAAAGACAAACTTGCCAAAATCAAAAAAAGTCATATATATTGCATACTAAAACCTATTAAAAAAAGTTGTTTAATAGACAAGTTTTTTTTAAAGTGTTATACTAAAACATAATGTAGTTAAAAATATATATTTTTATAGAGGTAAAATATGAAAGAAAAGTATTACATCACCACACCGATTTATTATCCAAGCGGAAACTGGCATTTGGGCCACTGCTATACAACAGTCATTTGTGACGCAATCGCTCGTTTCAAACGTATGGACGGCTTTGATGTTTTCTTTTTGACTGGCACTGACGAACACGGTGTAAAAATAGAAAAACGTGCTGCCGAACACAACACAACTCCAAAAGCGTTTGTTGACGGTCTTGTTGACAACATCAAAGATTTGTGGAAAGTTTTGGGCATCAGCTATGACAAATTTATCCGCACAACAGACGACTATCACGTAGAGGCCGTTCAAAAAATGTTCAAGCGTCTTTATGACCAGGGCGACATTTACAAGGCAGAATACGAAGGCAACTATTGCACACCTTGCGAATCTTTCTGGACAGAAAGTCAGCTTGTTGACGGCAAATGCCCTGACTGTGGCAGACCTGTAGAAAAAGCCAAAGAAGAAAGTTATTTCTTCCGCCTTTCTAAATATCAGGACAAACTCATCGAGCTTTATAACAAAAACCCAGAGTTTATCTCTCCAAAATCACGTATGAACGAGATGATAAACAACTTTATCAAACCTGGCTTGCAGGACCTTTGCGTATCACGCACTTCTTTCAAATGGGGAATCCCTGTTACTTTTGACGACAAACACGTCATTTACGTTTGGGTAGACGCCCTCACAAACTATATCACTGCTCTCGGTTACGAAGGCAAAGACGACAGTTTGTTCAAAAAATACTGGCCTGCAAACCTGCATATGGTTGGCAAAGAAATCGTACGCTTCCACACAATCATCTGGCCGGCAATTCTTATGGCACTTGGCATCGAAATGCCACAAAAGGTATACGGCCACGGCTGGTTGCTCATTGGTGGCGACAAAATGAGCAAATCAAAAGGCAACGTTGTTGACCCATTTGTTTTGTCAGAAAGATATGGCGTAGACGCTGTGAGATATTTCCTGCTGAGAGAAGTTCCTTTTGGCAGTGACGGTGTTTATACAAACGAGGCACTCATCACTCGCACAAATGCAGACCTTGCAAACGACCTTGGCAACCTTGTATCACGCACAACTGCAATGATCACACAATATTTTGGTGGCGTTGTGCCAGCACATGACGCAAAAGAAGATATCGACGACGAACTTATCGGTTTGTGCAAAGACGCTTTGGCAAAAGTGCGCAGTCACATCGACAATCTGCTTGTGCCAGAGGCTTTGGTAGAAATATTCCGCCTTGTTCAGCGTGCAAACAAATATATCGACGAAACTATGCCTTGGGTACTTGCAAAAGACGAAAGCAAAAAAGCACGTCTTGGCACAGTGCTTTACAACCTTGCAGAAACAATCAGATATTCTGCAGTGCTTCTCAGCCCATTTATGCCAACAACTGCTCAAAAAATCTTTGACAGTCTTCAACTTGGTGCTTTGCCAGCTGACTTTGAGTCAATCAAAGAGTTTGGCGGTCTTGCCGTTGGTGGCAACGTTGTAAAAGGCAATGCTTTGTTCCCACGTCTTGACATGAAAAAAGAACTTGCCGAACTTGAAAAACTTGCAGAAGCACAGGCAAAAGCAAAAGAACAACCAAAACAAGAGGTTGTTGAAGAACAACCAAAGGCAGAAATCACAATTGACGATTTTGCCAAAGTAGAACTTGCAACTGCAAAAGTGCTCACATGCGAAAAAGTTGCAAAGAGTGACAAACTTTTGAAGCTCACTCTTGACGTTGCAGGCAAAGAACGCACTGTTGTTAGTGGCATTGCACAACACTATACACCAGAATATATGGTTGGCAAAACTGTGGTTATCGTAAAAAATCTCAAACCAGTAAAACTGCGTGGCATTTTGAGCGAAGGTATGATTTTGTGTGCATCAAACGGCAAAGACGTTGTGTTTGTTACACCAGAAAAAGAAATTGAAAGTGGCAGTGGGGTTAACTGATGATTGATTGTCATACACACCTTGACGACGAAAGGCTCATTTGCGATATCGACCAGATTGTTGGCGATTTTGACAATGACGGCATAGAGTTTGTCATAGATGCATCTGCAGACTACGTCACAATGCAACAGGCATTTGCCTTGTCACAAAAATATGACAGGGTTTTTGCCACAATCGGTTGCCATCCAAACGATGCACTCACTTTTGACCACAAGATGGCTGACCTTATGGCAGAATATGCAAAAAACCCAAAGGTTGTTGCCGTTGGCGAAATTGGTCTTGACTATCACTACGACGAGCCAGGCAAAGAGGTGCAACACAAAGCATTTGTAGAGCAACTTGCATTGGCAAACGATTTTGGCTTGCCGGTGCAACTGCACGTCCGCGATGCATACGGCGATGCTTTGCAGGTTTTAAAGGCAAACAAAGGTTTGCTCAAAAACGGTGTTTTGCTCCATTGCTATTCTGGCAGCAAAGAGATGGCGCAGGAGTTTTTAAAGTTTGATGCCTTCTTTTCTTTTGGCGGTGCAATCACCTTTAAAAACGCAAAAAAGGAAGAAATCATACAGTCTATCCCTGTGGAAAAGTTGCTGACAGAAACTGATGCACCATATATGACGCCACATCCTTTCCGTGGAAAGACAAATTATCCAAAATTTATCAAATATACTTATTTAAAAATGGCAGAGGTGCTTGGCATGAGTTTTGAACAACTTGAAGACCAGGTGAGAAAAAACACTTTTGCTTTGTTTAAAAGGACAAATATATGAACAACTACGTATATGAGGTTGGCAACAACCTTTATATCAACCTGACAAATCAATGCTCAAACGATTGCTTTTTTTGCATCCGCAACGGTCACGACGAAATGAACGGAACAAACCTGTGGCTGGAAAAAGAGCCAACCGTTGCCGACGTTTTGGCACAATTGCCAGACGATTTGTCTAAATATGACGAAGTGGTATTTTGCGGTTTTGGCGAACCAACGTACAAAATTGATATGCTCCACGAACTTGGCAAATTTTTCAAGTCAAAGGGCAAAGTCACACGCATCAACACAAACGGACAGGCAAACCTTGTGTTTGGCGAAGACGTTTGCGAAAAACTCGTTGGTGCAATAGACAAAGTCAACGTCAGCCTCAATGCATCAAACGCCAAAGAATATCAGCGCATTTGCAAAAGCATTTTTGGCGAAGACTCTTTTGAGGCAATGCTTGAGTTTGCACATCGTTGCCAGGACCTTGGCATGGACGTGATTATGTCAGTTGTGGATATCATCGGCAAAGACGAAGTCGATGCTTGTCAAAAACTTTGTGACGAGCGTGGACTCAAACTTCGTGTAAGGGCTTTTGAATAATGGAAATCAAACAGGTATTGCAGGCAAACAACTTTAGGTTTAACAAAAAGTTTGGTCAAAACTTTATTTCGGACACAAACCTGCTCAATGCCATTGTGTCTGATGCCCAAATTTGCAAAGACGACGTCGTTATCGAAATTGGTCCGGGCGCAGGCTCGCTCACCTATGCCATTGCACAGCAGGCAAAAAAGGTGGTTGCGTTTGAAATTGACACAAACCTTAAAGACGTGCTCAAAACAACTTTGCTTGGTGTGAGCAACGTCGAGGTCATTTTTAAAGACGTGATGGACGTTGATATGGCAGAGATAGAAAAAATTGCAGGTGGCCCATACAAAGTGGTTGCAAATTTGCCATATTACATCACAACGCCAATTCTCATGCGCTTTTTAGAAGAAAGCACAAATATGACGTCAATGTCTATCATGATTCAAAAAGAAGTGGCAGACAGACTCACAGCCAAAGCAGGCACAAAAGACTATGGTCGTGTGACCGTGGCGGTGGACTATTTTGGCAATGCAAAACTTGCACGCAACGTGTCACGACAAATGTTTTATCCACAACCAAACGTAGACAGTGCGGTTGTGCGCATCGACCGTGACAAAAAATATACCTGCAGTGACGAAAAGTTGTTGCGTCAGGTTGTCAAAAGTGCTTTTGCCATGAGACGCAAAGTATTCAGCACCTGTCTTGCAAGTGGTCTTGGCATAAGCAAAGACAAAGCGGTTGAATATATTACTTCACTTGGCAAACAGGCTACAATCCGTGGCGAAACGCTCACAACGCAGGAGTTTGTTGACCTTGTGGAAATCATCAAAAAAGACAGATAATCAAAAGGCATCGTGCGATGCCTTTTTTTGTTTTTAAAACTCTTTAAAAAATACAAAAACATACACAAAACGACACCCCGCATAAACTAAAATTGTGCAGGGTGATTTTTTATGACAGAGTTTATCAAAAAGGTGCTTGTGTTTGACCAGATTGCAACTGGTTTTGGTGTTGGTGACAAAAAAGTGTCAGGTGTGGCAAGGGTGCAAAAAAACGGCAACAAAACCCATGCCGGCATATACGTCACAAATTTTTGCAAAAGCAGGGCAGACGTGATAGAGTGCGTGTTGCTTGTTGGCAAAAATATATATACAAAACAAAGTGACAGGCTTGATTTTTGCGTGGATATAAAAGACGTCAGGCAAAGTGACGACGTTGCCTGTCTGTTGTGTGGCATAAAGGGTGGCTGTGGCGTGCCTTTTGCTTTTGCCACCACAAACAAAAGCATTGTGGCAGACGACCTCGCAAAACGTCTCACCTGCGAGCAGGTCACGCAATACGAGCAGTTTGTGTGTGCCACCGACAACTATTTTAAAGAGGATTTCGATCTGGAAAAAATAAAACAAAAATCCATTTGCAAATTCAAACCGATAGAGTTGCTTTCACAATACAAACAGACGCAGGACAAAACTTTTTTTGCAAACGCCAAGGAGATGCTTGTCAAAATTTTTGAGACCTATCCGCCGTGTGACGAACTCAACGAAAACATGGCAGACAGTTTTTGGGTTAAAGTGCCTTTCAAAAACCAAAAATATTTTTCCGTAGGGCTGTTGCAAAAAGACGGCAAACCTTTTTACGTTGCATACGGCGTGCCCGGTCGACTTGACCGTCCGCCTGACGAAGATGGCTTTGCTTTTTTTGCCACAAAAAACAAACAGGTGGGTTTTTGGATAATTTGTCAGGATGCAAACACCGGTTTTGCTGCAAAACAACCATATTTTTGGGTATAAAAAATGTGCCTATACTACCTGTTGTGTATGTGTTTTTAGTGCCTTTTTGTGTTGCCAAATTGACAAAAGAGTGGTACAATAACAAACGATTAAAGTTATATATAGGAGCATTTTATGTCAAAAAAACTTTTGGCAGTTATCGCACTTGTGGTAGCATCTTTGTTTGTGTTTACTGCATGCGGTGGCGAAGACTACAAATTTGACGCACTTGAAAACAACCCTGCAGCATCTGCAACAGTATACAGCAATGGTGGCAGTTACGTACAAAAAGGCGAATACAGCTATTTTATCAACGGTGCAGAAGACGGTGCAGGCAAAAACACTTTTGGCGATTATCACAAAGGCAGTATCGTGAGAGTAAAAACAAGTGATCTCACTAAAAAAGACCGTGTGGTAGAAACTGTTGTTCCAAAAATCATTTATGCAGAAGATGCATCTTCATCTGGTCTTTATATTTTTGGTGACAAAATCTATTATACAACACCAAACAACGGCAAAGACGCACAAGGCAACGTGTTGTTGACAGAACTTGACTTTATGGTGGCAAACATTGATGGCACAGGCACACAAAAAATTGCTACTATCGAGGACAACACTCAACCTTTCCGCTTTGTACAAAAAGACGGCAAAGTATATATTTTGTACGTTGGTGTTGCAGACGTGACAATCGATGGACAGGAAACAAGCACTACTGCAATTTATGAAATTGACTGCGAAAGCAAAGCAGAAAAACTCGTTGCTGACAACGTAGATACAGTTGTTTTTGACAGCTATGCAAACAGCACTTCTGTTGCATATACTCAAAAAGTTGTTACTGCAAACGGTTTTGACGGCAAAGAAAGCATCGATGCACGTTTTAACAAACTTTGTCAGTATACAGCAGGCAGCGAAAGTGCAGTTGTTATTGCAAACGGCGACGATGCACAAAACCTCAACTTTGCAAAATATACACCGGTTGTACTCAACAAAGACGTTGTATACTTTAACAGCACTTTGCAAGGTCTTTCAACAGGTGACACTTTCAACAAAGCAAAAGGCACAACTGTAACAAAACTTGCAGACGGCACTTATACAAACGTTATGGTGTCAGCTGACAGCGAAGACGTAATCTTTACGCAGGATTCTGGCTATATCACAAAAGTGGCTTTCACTCAAAACAACCTGCCTGCAAAAACAAAAATCTGTGCAGAAACAGCAGACATCAAGTTTGAAATTGCAACAGACAAATACGTATACTACTCTTTGACAGAAGGTTTCACTTTGCACAGAGCAGACTATACAGCAGGCAAACTTGTACAAAGTGTTCAGGCAGTTTCTGGTCAGATGAAATCAACACTCTGGTCATCATATGACTTTGCAGTTGTTGACGGCAAAATGTGCGCATTCTATTTTAACGATGCGGACAACATTTCATACGTCAACTATATGTATATCAACTATTTTGCAGAGGACGACGCAACAGACCTTTCAACATATCGCATTGGTCTTCTCAGTCAGGTCGAACAAGACCTTGTTGTTGACAACCAAAAAGACGACAAAGGCGCAGTAGAAGATTTTCTTGCAAAAGAATAATCATTTGCAAAAGCAAATTTAAAGCACGGCAAAAGCCGTGCTTTTTTGTTTGTCCAAAAGTTGTCTGGCCATGCATGCAAACAGTCTGCAATGCATGGGCAACAAAAAAGTCATGGCAAAAGGGTTTGTTTCTTTTTTTTGTGTGTCGAATTGTGTCAAAAAAACAAAACAATTGTCAAAATACAACATCTTGCATTTTGAATATTGACATATACCATATTATGTGATAGGGTATAGTTGCCCCAAAAATTGTACAATTTTTGATAAATTTTGCCAAAACAACAGGCTTGTTATGCCCTGTTTTTGCTTTTTTGTACAAAAAATTGCATTTTTGACGACATTTTGCGACAAATTATGTTTTTATCTTTAAAAATTGTACAATTTTTGTAAGTATAATAAAAAAAAGAAACGGGCAAGCAGTTTTTGTCTGTATCTGTTCAAAAAACGACTATTGGGGGATTTTGTATATGGCTAAAATAAGGTGTCTTGTGGTGGACGACAACAACGACGTGAGAGAAGAACTTGCTTCTGCCTTTGAAAACAACGACAGCATAGAGATTGTTGACCTTGCAAAAGACGGAGTTGAGGCAATCACAAAAATACAGGACAAACATCCGGACGTTGTTATACTCGATCTTGTTATGCCCGTGCTGGATGGCTATGGCGTGCTGGAGTTTTTTAAAAACAATCGTTACAAACCAAAGTTTTTGGTATATTCTGCCGTCAGCATGGACGAATTTGTCTTTAAGGCATTTGGGCTTGGTGCAGACGACTACGTTGCAAAACCTTGCAGAACAGAACTTTTGGCAAAGCACGTGGTGACTTTGTGCCAGCAAAGTGGCATTGCAAAACTTGCCTCGCTTGAAAAACCAGATATAAAAAACGTATATCGCAACAAAACTCTGGACGAAAGGATAACAAGTGTTTTTTTGACGGTGGGCATACCCGCACACATCAAAGGATATCAGTATCTGCGTGAGGGCATCAAAATGGCGGTAGAAAACCCTGTTGTCATCAACAGCATCACAAAACAGCTTTATCCGTCAATTGCACAAAAATACGAGACTTCTGCAAGCAAGGTAGAGCGTGCCATAAGGCATGCCATCGAGGTATCGTGGAACAGGGGCAAGATAGAAAACATCAACACCCTGTTTGGTCTTAAAGTATACGGCGCAAAAGAAAAACCAACAAACGGCGAGTTTATTGCCCTTGTTGCAGACAAAATGCTGATAGAAGGTATCTGATAGAAAAAAAGGACAAAACAAAAACAGATAAAACAAAAAATTTAACTGAATAAAAAAGAGTATTTAACAAAAAATTGTATTAAACAAAAAGTTGTATTCACCTCCCTCGCCAGAGGGAGGCTTTTATTTTCTGCTTGTATTGCGTTATATCTTTTATTCTTGCTTTAATTTGGTCTGGCCCACGAGGGGTATCTCTCGCAATTACATACAAAATCGCAGGGGCGAGCATTGCTCGCCCGCCGTGATGAGTGCGTTGTTATGCGGGCGGTCAATGACCGCCCCTGATGGCTTGATACAAGACTTTTCGCAAGGGAGGCTTTTGTATTGTCTGAAAACATATTCTGGATTTAAAAACTTGTGCCAGACGCCGTGATTTTGCTTGTGAGTGGCAAAAGGTTTTTGTGGTCGTGTCTTCAAACGGTTTTGCGCCTTTTGCGGTGGCTCAAACAAAAGGGAGTGGGTGTGATTTTTTGCAAACTGTCGTGTGGATTGCACTTGTTTTGTGTTGCCTGCATATATTTAAACGTAATGCAAAAAGGGGTTGTGCATGAAAGACAAAACGCTTGTTATCGTTATGCAGACAGACAAAAACAATTTTGATTTTGTGGGCAAAAAAATCGTTGGGCTGACAAGTGACGAGTGGATAGAGTTTCGGCTCGGCAAAAATTTTAAAAAGGTTGTGCGAAGTCAAAGGTGGGGTGATGACAAAAACTGTGTATACGTGTGCTGGGATGACACTCTGGCAGACATCCACTCGCTAAAACAAGGGTGTTGCAAAACAAAACTGTGTATGGCAACTTTTGCCTATATTCAAAAAACTCTGCAAAGTTTTGTGCTTGACAACCTTGTGGCAAAAGGCGTCACTCTGCACGACAGACGGGGGCTTTATATCGACCAGAGGGCAGAGGTGCAAAGCGGTGTGGAAATTTTTGCGCCAAACGTTATTTGTGGTGGTGTAGTGCTAAAAAAAGATACCGTTGTTTATCCGTATTGTTTTTTGCACGGGTGCGTTGTGGGGCAAAACTGCTCGATAGGGCCTTTTGCAACCATACGGCCAGGCTCTGTTGTTGACGACAATTGCAGGGTTGGCAATTTTGTAGAGATAAAAAACAGCAGACTTGAAAGTGGCGTAAAGGTGGCTCATCTGTCATACGTGGGTGATGCAAAGGTGGGGCAAAACACAAACGTGGGTTGTGGGGTTGTGTTTGCCAACTACGACGGCAAAACAAAGCATTTCACCCAAGTGGGCAAAGATTGTTTTTTGGGGTGCAACGCCAATCTGGTGGCTCCACTTTCGATAGGCGACGGATGTTTTGTTGCGGCAGGCACAACTGTCACACGCAATCTTGACAAAAACACTTTTGCCATTGGCAGGGCAAAACAAACAACAAAAAACAGGAGTGATTGATTTTGGCTTTATATTTTGGAACAGACGGCATACGTGGTGTTGCAAACGTGCAGATCACGCCAGACCTTGCAACAAGGTGTGGCAATGCAATATCGCAGATGGGTGGCAAAAAAGTTTTGATAGGTCGTGACACAAGGGTGTCCGGCAACATGCTTGTGTGCTGTGTTGCAGGTGGTCTCACGTCAGGCGGATGCGACGTGATTGACGTGGGTGTGTTGCCAACTCCTGCCGTGGCATATCTCACAAAAAAATACGGTTGCGATTTTGGTGTGGTTGTGAGTGCATCGCACAATCCGCCCGAATACAACGGCATAAAAATTTTTGACAAAGACGGGTTTAAACTGTGTGACAAAAAAGAACAAAAGGTCGAGGAGTTTATGGCGAGCATGCACCTTGTGGAAAACTCAAAAATGGGCAGATATATCCACAAAGACGACATGGCAGACTATATATCTTTTTTGTGTGACTGCACGAATGCAAGGTTGTGTGGGTTAAAAGTTGCAATAGATTCAAGCAACGGTGCAACGGGCAAAAGTGCAAAAGCCGTGTTCGAAAAACTCGGTGCAAGGACGTTTGCTTTTTTCAACAAAGACAGCGGTGTGGATATCAACTGCGGTTGCGGTGCAACAAACCCTCAACAACTGTCGCAAAAGGTTGTGTCACTTGGTTGCAACGTTGGTTTTTGTTTTGACGGCGACGGCGACAGAGTGATTGCCGTTGACGAAAAAGGCTGTGTGGCAGACGGCGACAAACTGTTGTATATTCTTGCAAAAAGCAGGCTTGAAGGCGGATGTGATCAAAAGGTGGTTGTTGGCACGCACCACACAAACCTAGGGATAGAGCATGCGTTAAACAGACTTGGCATATCACTCATCCGCAGTGACGTGGGTGACAAATACGTTGGCAGTATAATGAAGGCAAAAAATCTGTCGCTTGGTGGCGAACAGTCGGGACATATTGTGCTTGGCGATTTTTTGCCAACGGGTGACGGCACTCTGGTGGCTTTGCAGATAGCAAAACTTGTGCAAAAAACTCCTTTGTCAACTCTTGCCCGTGTGGATACCTTTTGTCAGGCAAACCTTGACGTTGTGGTCAAAGACAAAATGCAGGTTATCAACAATCAGGTGTTGTGGCAGGCGATAAAAGACGAACAGCAGACTTTTGACGGACGCATTTTTGTTCGTGCAAGTGGCACAGAACCAAAGGTACGTGTGCTTGCAGAGTGCAAAAACAAAAGTATGGCAAAAAAGGTGGCAAACCGCATTGCAGGAGTGATAAAAAGTATAGAGGGCTGATATGTGTGGAATAACGGGATACATCGGCAAAAGAAAGGCATGTCAGGTTGTTCTGGACGGGTTGTGCATGCTTGAATATCGAGGATACGACTCCGCCGGCATTGGGTTGTTTGACGAAAAGGGCAAAATGCAGGTTGCAAAAAAGGCAGGTTTTGTCAGTGGGTTAAAAAAACTGGCATATGACAGGCAGGGTTGTTGTGCAGTTGGTCACACAAGATGGGCAACGCACGGACTGCCAAACACGGCAAATGCTCATCCGCACAAATGTGGCAGGTTTTGTCTTGTGCACAACGGCATTGCCGAAAACTTTGCAGGACTAAAAAGTGATTTGCAAAAAAAAGGCAAAAAGTTTTTGTCACAAACAGACAGCGAAGTGATTTGTGCTTTGCTTGACGATCTTTATGACGGCGACGTGCTTGACACAATGGGCAGGGTGGCAAAAATGATAAAAGGGTCGTTTGCCATTGCTTTTTTGTGCAACGACTTTAAAGACAAAATTTTTGTCATCAAAAAAAATTCGCCTTTGGCAATAGGGCTTGGCAAAGACGAAAGTTTTGTGGCAAGCGATCCTGTGGCGTTTGCAAAATATACAGACAAAACCGTGTACCTCAAAGACAACGAAATGGGGATTGTGGACAAAAACGGACTGCAACTTTTTGATTTTTGCAAAAACAAAAAGACGGTGCATATACAAAATACAAATTTGTTTTGTGACGGCGATGGGCAAAAGGTCAAAAGTTTTACCAAAAAAGAGATTTTCGAAATCCCCCGTGCACTAAGGCACACTGCAAATGATTTTTTTGCAGATGACAAGATAATTTCAAAGACTATTGACATTTTTTCAAAAAATGATAAAGTGATATTGACAGGATGTGGCACTGCATACAATGCATGTCTTGTTGGCAAATACACGTGGGAAAAAGTTTTGCGTCTGCCCGTGCAGACAGAACTTGCAAGTGAGTTTAGATATCAAAACCCCATTGTAGACAAAAACACGGTGGTTGTTGCAGTGAGCCAGAGTGGCGAGACGGCAGACACTTTGCAGGCAACAAAACTTGCAAAAAGCCGTGGGGCAAAAGTTGTGGCAATCACAAACGTATCTCACTCGTCCATCACAAAAAATGCAGATCTGGTGTTGCACACAAAGGCAGGGCAGGAGGTTGCCGTTGCCGCAACAAAAAGTTACGTCACGCAGATACTTTTGTTTTTGTGCGTTGCATCCGTTTTGTGCAAACAAAGCAAGGCGGTAAAAGAAATTAAAAAGCAGATAGACGATTTGCCATATCTTGCATCAAAGGCACTTTTGCTTGACGACAAAATATCAAAACTGGCAAAAGAGCATTGCAAAAAACAAGGTGTGTTTTTTGTGGGTCGTGGTCTTGACTATCCGCTTGCGACAGAGGGGTCGCTAAAACTAAAAGAAGTGACCTATATGCACAGTCAGGGGTTTGCCGCAGGCGAACTAAAACACGGCAGTCTTGCACTTGTGGACAAAAACGTGCTTGTGGTTGGCATTGTCACACAAAAAAAGGTGGCGGACAAAACTTTTAATGCATTGCACGAGGTGTCTTCTCGTGGTGGAAAGGTGCTTGTCGTCACACAGTTTGAAAAAATGGCAAAAGAGTTTGGTGCAGACGGATTGTTGTGTCTTCCTGGCGCAACCGATCTGCTCATGCCAATGATAGCAGTCATTCCGTTGCAACTTTTTGCATATCACGTGAGCGTGGCAAGGGGCATCAACCCAGACAAACCACGCAACCTTGCAAAAAGCGTGACGGTAGAATAAATTTTAGGAGCATATTATGAAAAAGGTCAGCAAAGCGGTCATTTTGGCTGCCGGCAGAGGAACAAGATTTTTGCCTTATACAAAAGCATGCCCAAAAGAGATGTTGCCCGTTGTGGACACTCCTTCTTTGCAACTTATCCTGCAGGAAGTGATAGATGCAGGCATAAAAGACGTATTGTTTATCATCAGCCCTGACAAAAAAATGATAGTAAAACATTTTTCTGTCGACAAAGAGTTTGAAGACTTTTTGATATTCAACGGCAAACATCAGGATGCAAAAGCAATACACGATATTGGCAAAATGGCAAATGTAAAATTTGCATATCAGTTTGTTGCAAACGGCAGTGGCAATGCAGTTTTGCTTGCGCAGGAATTTTTGGCAGGCGAGCCTGGTGCAATTCTCAATGGCGACGACCTTGTATACGGCGACGTCAGCGTGACAAAACAACTTGCCGACGTATACGAAAAATATCAAAAAACTGTCATTGGCGTGCAAAAGGTGCAGGCAAAAGCAATCAGCAAATACGGCTCTGTCGACATTGCCGAAAGAAAGGACGACAAAACCTTTTTTATCAATCGCATTGTAGAAAAACCACCTGTGACAGAGGCTCCAAGCCTTTATGCCGCACTTGGCAGATATATCATTTCGCCAGATTTTTTCGATTATCTCAAAAAGACCCCTGTGTCAAAAAACGGCGAGTTGCAGTTTACAGACGCACTCAATTTGCAGGCTATGCAAAAGGGCATTTGTGCATACAATTTTGACGGCACACGCTATGACCTTGGCGACAAACTCGGTTATCTTAAAGCCACGGTAGAATATGGCCTGCGTGACAAACAACTCGGTGCAGATTTTGCACAATATTTAAAAAATCTGGATATCTGACACAACACACAAAAAAAAGACGGACGTTGTCCGTCTTTTTTTATGCTCTTTTGCAAAAAAATGGCACAAAAAAGGCCAAAAGGCATTTTTGTGATTTACAATATGCCTGCGAAACTGACAAAACAAAACTGCCAAAAAAAACGAAACTTCACAAAAAATATCAAAAAAAGGAGCAGAAAATGTCTTTAAAAAACATCATAGCCCATCTTGACAAAAACGGCTTTCTTGTCGTTACAAAACTGCCTTGCATAAGCCATGGCGAAAACGTGTCGGTGGGCATAAACGTTTCGGCAGAACAAAATTTTTTGTCACAAATGCCGGATGGCACAAACTTTTATTTTGAGTTTAAAAGTGCCGATGGACAAAAGCAGGTGTGTGGCCCTGTTTTGCCACAAAACAACGAGCTTGCCTGCGCAGTTACAAACTCGGTGCTGTGTTGCCCGGGCGAGGCACAGGTGCAGATTGTTGCCACCGACAAAAACTCAGACTATATCTTTAAGTCGTCTGTTGCCAGCTTTTTTGTATCTCAAAGCATAAATGCAACGGACAAAGATTTTGTGCGTGACGATTTGCTTGCCAACATAAACAAACTTTTGGATGAGATGTACAAAACAAATCAAAACACGGCACAAACGGGCGAGCAGTTGCAAAGCCTTGTGGACGATGTAAATCAAAAACTCAGCGACGGCGAGTTTGTTGGAGAAAAGGGCGAAAAAGGTGACAAGGGCGACGTGCCTTTGTTTCAACTTGAGGATGGTCATCTTTATACACGTGACAACTATGGCGAGCCAAAAAAACTCATTGGTCGTGCACAGGGCGCAGGCGTGTTTACCACAACGTCGCCAAGTTCTGTTTTTACAAGGGTGCCACGAGACACCCTTTATCCAGTGTATGTAACTCCGCTTGACGGCGACTGCCTTATTTTTCCTGACGGCTCGTTGCACGTGATAAACGACGTTGGCAGTAGTGACACAATTGGTTGCAGGGCAGAGGCCTTTTCAATCAAGGGTGCAAAAGGTGACGATGGCAAAGACGGTGTGAGCATCACCGACGTAAGACAACGCACCATCACTGACAATGGCGAAGAGGTGCATCTTATCACCTTTTATTTTTCTGACAACACAACACGCACCGTCAACGTAAAAAACGGCGAAAACGGCAAGGACGGTATGGCTGGCGGGGCAAACGGTCTTGTCGTGCAAAACCAAAACGACGACAACGTGTTGCATCTCACCCAGGACGGACAAATTTTGGGCGAGGGCATTGTTTTGCCACAGGGTGGTGGAGCAGGCAGTACAAACTATCTTGTCAACAGCAACTTTGCAATCAATCAAAGGGGACAAAGTGTATACGATCAGGTGGGACAAGGTCGCATTTACACCGTGGACAGATGGGCAAAAAACAATGCGTCGGGCAACGTTGTCGTCAAGCCGGTGACAAATGGTGTGCATATTGACGGCATGGTTACACAAAACGGCGAACTGTTTGTGCAACCTGTCGAGCCATCCTGCGTGTCAGGCAAAAAAGTCACTTTGTCGGCAAAGGCAACAAAAGCAAAAGGGCCGTGCAGACTTGGCATTGTTGCACAGGGCAGTGGACAAAGTGGCACGCCAGTACCAAACGACGGCACTGTTGTGGACAGAATATATTTCAACACTTCATTGCCGGCAGAAGAGGTCATTGCGGTTTTTGACAGCCTTTCAGACTGGTTTGTAGCCGAAGGGGACGAGAGCGAAGTTGTGCCAATTTATTATCTTGCAATCAATGCAGAGTTTTCTGCAGCTATTGTAATTGGCAAAATGCAGGAGGGCTATTCGGTCATGGCAATGAAAGTGCAAGGAGAAAATGAAAACACGACAGAAGTATTTTCTTCGCAGGCAGGCTGGACTGGCGTAGAATATTTTGATTTTGGTTTTGCGTCTGTTGACGGTGTTGCTCTTGGTGCACCTTTTGTGGCTGGCAGCGAAAACGACAAACTTGCAAACGTTATTTCTGCAACGCAAACTTTTGGCTCGGGTGCTGGCAGGACAGAAAAATTTGTCAGCCTGAAACAAGGCGAAAACAGCATCACAGCAGATATTCCTGACGGGGCAACCTCTGTGGTGTGCGGTGTTTTTGGCAACACCTCTGGTGCAGTTGGCACACCTTTGCCAACAAACGGTCTGCCGGTAGAAAATATTTATTTCAACCTTAATGCGTCTTTGCAACAGGTTGCACAGAGGTTGTTGCAAATTGCGCCACAGCCTGGCAACGTCAGTTATCTTTTTGCAGACACAAGCGACACAATTCGTCTTTGTGTTGTCAATCAGGATGGCGATGCATTGCTTAAAGACGAAAAAAGTGGCACGGTATATTTCAGTTCGCAAAGCGGATGGAGCACGGATTTTTCGGGTATTATACCCGTTGGTCTTGGTGGCGTGTCTTTTATAAACGTGGATGGCCTTTCTGTACCGGTTGGTCTGTTTAACGGTGACGTCACCGCTTTTGTATCTGCCACAAAGTTTTTTGACGGATATGGCAAAGTGGGCGTGCCTGTGGATGGATCGCAACAAAATATCATATATTTTGATCCGACAGTTTCGATTGAGGATACGGTAAAAGTTATAAAAAATGCAAATCTGCCATGGGTTGACATGGGAGATGGCGAGACTTTTCGTTATTACGTTGCCGCCGCACCAGAGTCAAACGGCGAGCAAATGTCCGTTACAATAGTCAAAAACTCAAATGGCTATGCAATTTTGCTCTGGGGCTATATTGACGTGTTTGTATCATGTGACAATTTTAACGACACCTATCCTATGTCTGGTGTTGCAGGATGGCAACAAGAAAGGCTGTCTTTGTGGGGTCTTGATAATGCAATGCCATGGCAAAGTGTCACAAACGCAATCGAGGGTGCAGGCACACACAACGATATGCTTGCTCAAATCATTTACGTCATGGGCAAAACAGATTTGTCGATTGGTCTTGAGTGGGCAAAGCTGGAGGTTGGCAAAAAGGCGACGGAATATCTTGCGCCACAACCGGCAGGCGAAATGGTTGCATGCCAGAGATATTATCAAAAATTCAGTTGCGACAATCTTGTGGGATACGCAAAAGACAATTCTACGCTGAGCCTTGCTTTGCCATTGCCAAACGTGATAAATCAAAATGCAGTGCTTGTTTGTGACGACAATGCACAGATTTTTGGTGTAAGTGGCAATGCAACGCCAACGCTTGCAAAAATGGACGACAACGTGGTGCAACTTTCTTTTGCAACACAAAACCTTGCGCAAGGCAACGTATACGCCGTACAAAACTGTCACGGTGCGCTGGATGCCGAAATTTATTGACAACTTTTGCAGGTGAGCAAACTTTTTTAAAAATTTTTTTGGTGTTTAAAGGAGTGGTTTTGCCACTCCTTTTTTTGCATTGACTAAAATTTGTTGTGGATATATAATTTATACCGTTATGGAAAAATCTAAAAAATACGGTCTGCTTGCAAAAATTGCATTGCTCACGGCAACACTAATCTGGGGCAGCACTTTTGTTATACTAAAAAACGCACTCGACGCTGTGCCAACATATTTTATTTTGTCTTTCAGGTTTTTGACGGCAACTTTGTTGCTTTCTGCCATATTTTACAAAAAGTGGCGTCTGGTCAACAAAACATATCTGTGGCAGGGTTGCCTGATTGGCGTGTGTCTTGCACTTGCATATATCTTTCAGACGGTGGGTCTTGCAAACACAACGCCTGGCAAAAATGCCTTTCTCACGGCTACATACTGCGTGCTTGTGCCTTTTATGATGTGGATGATATATGGCAAAAAGCCAGACAAATTCAACGTGATTGCAGCATTTACCTGCATTGTGGGCATTGGCCTTGTGTCGCTTGACGGACAGTTTGTCATTCAGTTTGGCGACTGGATGACGCTCGTTTGCGGTATATTTTTTGGTTTGCAAATTGTGTTTATATCTGTGTTCAACAAAGACAAAGATGCCATTTTGATGACTATCATACAGTTTTTTACGGCAGGCATAATCACAGGCATTTTGTCACTTTGCTTCGAGACAATGCCACAAAGCATACCAACAGATGCGTGGATAGAGGTGATATATCTCACTTTGTTTGGAACAACTGTTGCAATGCTGTTGCAAAACCTCAGTCAAAAACACATGTTGCCATCTGCGGCGGCAATCATACTCACGCTTGAGGCGGTGTTTGGCACGGTGTTCAGCGTGTTGTTTTATGGCGAGGTGCTCACGCTAAAACTGGTTGCAGGTTTTGTGGTCATCTTTTTTGCAGTGCTCACGTCAGAAACAAAGCTTGAGTTTTTGCGAAAAAAACGTATGCCAAAAGACAAATAGTTTAGTCACCTTTTTAAAGCCGGGCTTTTGCCTGGCTTTTTTTATATAAAAACACAAAAACGTCTTGCTAAATTGACAAGTCAAAAAAATTTTAAAAATTTTTTAAAAATGTGTTGACAAATCAAACAAAAGCCTGTATTATTTTAGCAATCTATCAACAAGAGTGCTAACACTACTTTAAATAGATTGCAAAAAACATCGACTCTCACCTGGTGTTTTTTGCAATACAACGGATAATTGCTCATTATACAAGTTTCCCCAAAAAATCCACACACATATTGAAGTCCAAAAAACACAAAATACGTTGCATATCCGTTGTATCATCAAATCTCCCACCGCAGGGAGATTTTTTTTGTTTTGTTGACTTTGCAAAATAATATCAAAAAACACTTTAAAAAATCTCTCGTATGTGATAAAATTTTGTCATCAAAATTTAATGAAAGGGGAAAGGTTTTTATGAAAAAATTTTTCAGCGACTTTAAAAAGTTTATTGCCCGTGGCAATATTCTTGACATGGCAGTCGGCGTTGTTGTCGGTGGTGCGTTCAGCAAAATCGTAACAAGCCTTGTTAACGACATCATCATGCCACTTGTAAGCCTTGCAATGGGTGGCGCAAGTGTTGCAGACTGGAAATGGGTCATCAAAGAGGCAACTTATGATGCAAACGGCATTTTGCTCACGGCAGAAACTGCACTCAAATATGGCAACTTTATCCAGCTCATCATCGACTTTTTGATTGTAGCGTTTTGCATTTTTATCGTTTTGCGCTTTATGATGAAAGCACAAAACATGCGCAGAGAGTGGACGCTTTCAAAGGCAGAAATCAAAGCACTCCGCAAACAAGGCAAATCTTTTAAAGAGATTGAGGCTATCGACGACGCAAAGAAAGCAGAAATCAAAGCGGCAGAAGAAGCAGCAAAGGCAGCACAACCAAAACCAGAAACAGTTGAGTCTTTGTTGAAGGACATCAAAGTGTTGTTGGCAGAAGACAAGAAAAAAGAATAGTTTTAAACAAAATTAAAGCACGGCAAAAGCCGTGCTTTTTTTGTTATACAACAGAGTCAAAACCAACGTTCAGCCGTGCAACGTTGTGATAGTCAGGCGAGTGCACAAAAGATGCAGATACCGGTCTGTCAAAGGCAAAGTTGTTTGCAAAAAACCTTGTGTGTCTGCAACAATTTGCAAAAACGTTGTTGTTTTGCCACGTGCCTGCATTTTGACCACCATATTGTGCGTTGTATGGCACAAAACCATTGCCAAAAGCCGTCTGGTTGTTTGCAAAACCGCAGTTATATGGCATTTGCCAGTTTGCATATCCGTTTGCACCAAAAGGTGCGTGGCATTGTCTGTTGTTGCAACCAATGCTTATTGTCAGGCAACAGTTGTCGTTTTGTGCGCAACGCCTGTTTAAAAAGCAACACATATCAAAAACCTCCTTTTTTGGTATGTAAAAACAAACGTCACTGTTGTATATTATGTCAAAACGCACATTTTTGTTTCACGATGGCAATATTTTGTTTCATAATGCTTATATATTGATTTTTTTATATTATATGTTAAAATAAATAATATAAAAGACAAGTTGGAGGAAAAAATGAAAAACCAATTAAACAAAATAAAAACAGTTTTGGTTGTTGTTTTGTGCCTTGCACTGACGTTGCTTGTTGCTGCATGCTCGACAACACAATATCAACTGTCTTATACAGCCGGCACAGGTGGAACAATAACGGGTGAAGTGACACAAACTGTCGACGAAGGAAAAGACGGCAGTGCAGTTACTGCCGTTGCCAACAGTGGCTATGTGTTTGTAAAGTGGAGTGATGGTCTCACAACAGAAACCCGCACTGACAAAAACGTGCAAAAAGACATTTCTGTTACAGCCGAATTCACGGTTGACACACAAGGCAGTGGTTCTGGTTCTGGTGGGGGCACAGGTGATTCTTCTGGTGACAATACAACAGAAGTTCCTGCTTCTTCGTTTGAATACGTTTGTTCACCAAGTGACGTTACAATAACAAAATATATTGGCAACCAAGCAGAGGTTGAAATTCCTGCAAAAATAGACGGCAAAACTGTTGTCGCCATTGGCAACAATGCATTTGCTATGAATATGGATGTTACAAGCATTTCTATTCCTGACAGTATCAAAACCATTGGTGACTATGCTTTTTATGACTGCTTTGCACTAAAAAACGTTTATATAACAAATCTTTCTGCCTGGCTTGACATTTCGTTTGCAAGTGGTTTTTCAAACCCAATGCACAACGGCGCTGATTTGTATCTTGACAATAAAAAAGTGACAAGCATCAGTTTTCCTGACGACGTAACAAGTGTTGGCGATTGTGTTTTTACTGGTTGCACAAGCCTGACAAGTCTTTCATTGCCAGACAAGGTGACAAGCATTGGTTTTAATGCCTTTTCAAGCTGTAAAAATCTTGCTGAGGTTTCGCTTTCAAACAGCATGACAACAATTGGAGATACAGCATTTTTTAATTGCTCAAGTCTGCAAAGCATTGCAATACCAAGTGGAATAAAAACAATTGACAGAAATGCTTTCGCAAATTGCACAAGTCTGTCAAGCGTGACTTTTGGTGCAGACAGCCAACTTTTGAGCCTTGGCGAATATGCTTTTGCCGACTGCACAAGCCTGCAATCAATTTCGTTGCCAAACAGCCTGTCAACAATGGATACACACGTGTTTGCAAACTGCACAGGTTTGGCAAGCATTGCAATTCCAGCAGGTATTACGACAATTGCACCATCAACTTTTTATGAATGTACAGGTCTTGAGAGTGTTTCAATACATGCCGGTGTGACTGCAATTGGCAATAATGCTTTTCATGGTTGCCAAAACCTTTCAAACGTAACGTTTGCCCCAAACAGTCAGCTTGACAGCATAGGTAATTATGCATTTTATCTGACAGGTATAACAAGCTTTTCTGTTCCTTCAGGTGTGACATCTATCGGTGACCATGCGTTTTTCTTTTGTGGCGATATTGAAAAAATCACTATTCCTGCCAGTGTGACTTTTGTTGGTGACAGTGCGTTTTATATGTGCGAAAAACTGACAATATATTGCGAGGCAACAAGTTTGCCTGACGGCTGGCATGTCAATTGGGATCATGGCGAGGGTTTTTGGTTTAGCCAAAATCAACCGACAACAGATGGTAACTGGTGGCACTACGTTGATGGTGTGCCAACAATCTGGCCAAAAGAATAATTAAAAACAAAAACAAAAGGACGAGGTTTTCTCGTCCTTTTTATTTGTTATCTTATTGTTTTTATTGCCTCAAGTGCCTGATCAATTTCGTCCTCTGTGTTGGTGTATCCAAAACTAAACCTCACAACACCTTGTGGATAAGTGCCAATTGTTTTGTGAGCGAGAGGAGAGCAATGCAGACCGCTTCGCGTCATAATGCCAAACTCGTCGTCAAGACGATATGAGGCCTCGCCGTGGTCAACCAAAGTAAAGTCAAGTGCAGTCACGGCACAACGGTTTTTGGCTTTGTTTGCAACCTGTTTTACGTTGTCAAAGTTTTTGAGACCATCTTCAAACCTTTTTTGCAAGGCTTTTTCTTTTTCAAAAATTTTGTCAATGCCAATTTTGTTTATGTATTGCAAA
>JAFTHO010000046.1 GCA_017457385.1 Clostridia bacterium
CTCAGCAGGCTTTTGAAGATATAAAAGACGAGTTTGACCTTATCGAGCAGACCTTTTCGCTCAACTTTGACAGCGAGATAAAAAGGCTCAACAAACAAGGATATCTGCTTGATGCAAGTGACGTGACCGTGTCGCTTTTGCAAAAGGCAAAGGATATTTATGCACTCACAAACGGGGCGTTCAACCCGGCTACATATCTGCTCACAGACTTGTGGCAGTTGTCTTCTCGCTTCAGCGACAACTCTGACGATTTTGAGCCACGTCCATACGACAGACCGTTGTATACTCTGCCTGACGACAAATATATCAACGCATTCAAACAACTGCTCAATTTTGAAGATATAGTCATTGACGGCAACGATATATATCTGCCAGACAACAAAGTGACGGTGGACGGTGTGGATTATTTTATGCAGATTGACCTTGGCGGTATTGTAAAAGGTTATGCGGCACAACGCGCGCAACAAATTGCAACAAGCCACGGCATCACGCAGGGATATATCAGTCTTGGTGGCAGCAGTATTGCCTTTTTGAGCAACGGCAGTGCAGATGACGGCAAATTTGCTGTCGGCATACTCGACCCTGATAACCCAACGGGCTATTATGCAAAAACAAAAGTGAAAAACGTCACAATGTCAACAAGTGGCGACTATCAGCCGGGCAAATATTTTGAGCTTGACGGCAAAAAATATTGTCACATTATAGATGGTGACACAGGTGCACCTGTTGACAATGGTGTGCGTACAGTATCCATTTTGTGCAACGACCCTGTGCTTGCAGATGCTCTCACAACTGCCATTATGGTAAAGGGGTTTGAAGAGGCAACTGCCTTTATCAACAGCAACTATTTTGCACAAAACAACGTTACAACTGCATTTGTATATGAAAAAAACTGGCTGTTTGGCAGCAGGTACGAAATGATATGCAACGTGCAAAAAGACTTTTTTGATGTTACAAGCAACGACGTGACCGTTTGCGGATATGTCGACGACGGACAGTTTGTTTACAAACCAACAAAACCAAACCTTTGGCTTGTTGTCACAATTGCAGTCATTGCAGACGTGATATTCGTTGTGGTTGCTGTCAAAAAAGCACAAAACAAACCAAAAAACAAAAACCTCAAAAAGCAAAAGTTTTTCAAAAAGGCAGACGTTGTGCTTTATGCCCTTGTTGGCGTTGCGGTAGTCAGTCTGTTTTTGACTTTTGTTGTGTTCCGCCCAAAACTCGACCTCAAATTTGTCAACGTATATCATCAAAACAACCTTGTATATCAATATGACGTTGCAAATGGTGTGGGTGGCATTGTGGACGAAAGTTTTGCGCAATACGTTTCTGTCGAAAAGCAGGGCGAAAAAACACTTGTAACAATAAACTTTGACGGACACAAAAACGTGGTTGAAATAGAAAAAAACACGGCAAAAATGAAAGAGGCAAACTGCAGCAACACAAAAGAGTGCGTCAACAGTTTTGCTCCTATAACAAATGGCAACCAGACGATAATCTGCGACGTATCTCACGTAAAAATCGTTGGTGTGGCAGAGGGCGAAAGCCTTATTCTCAACGGGTAGGTGGCGTATGTTTAATTTTTCTGCAAAACGTATAGCCTTGCTGTCAATGCTCACGGCAATGGCATCAGTCACCTTTTTGATAGAGGGGCTCTTTCCGCCAATGTTTATACCTGGTGCAAAAATGGGTTTGTCAAACATATTTTCTATGCTGGCGGTGGTGTTGCTTTCTCCAATAGACGGCATCATTCTGGTGGCTGTGCGCACCACACTGGGCAGTCTTTTGGTGGGCAATCTTTCTTCGTGGATGTATAGTTTTACGGCAGGTGTGGCATCTGTTGCTGTCACAGGCTTTTTATACTGGCTTTTGCAAAACAAAGTGTCGCTTGTGTCAATCAGTGTGGTGGGTGCGGTGGTGCACAACATCACGCAAAACGTGATTTTTTGCCTTGTAACAAGCACGCCAGAACTGTTTGCATATCTGCCATATCTTGCACTCATCGGCATAGTGGCAGGTCTTGTGGTGGGTGTTGCAACAGTGCTTTTGCTAAAAAGCGTGCCTTTTGACAGGTTTTTGCAAACAGACTAGCAAACTTGTGACAAAAACCAAGGTTGAATAAAATTTGATATAATTTTTTGTCAAAAATCTCAATAACGGGCTTTCCTTTATTGAGATTTTTTTTGATATAAGTTATAATTATTCATAATGGTTTAAAAATCCCGAAAAAAAGGAGGGTTTATTGTGATAGAACTCAAAAACAGCGGTGTATGGCTCCGCAACGGACAGGTTGTTTGCGACGACGGCATGATGGACAAAAAAGCAGGTCGTGACAAAACAATTGCCTATCAAATCATGAACAAACACAACAAAAGTGACGAGGCAGACAAATTCCGCATCAAGTTTGACGCGATGATGTCACACGATATCACTTACGTTGGCATTATACAAACAGCAAGAGCAAGCGGTCTCAAACAGTTTCCGCTTGAATACAACCTTACAAACTGTCACAACAGTTTGTGTGCAGTTGGTGGCACAATCAACGAAGACGACCACGTGTTTGGTCTTTCTGCCGCAAAAAAATATGGTGGCAACTTTGTGCCAACAAACCTTGCGGTCATCCACCAGTATGCACGCGAGGCCGTTGCAGGTTGTGGCAAAATGGTGCTTGGCTCTGACAGCCACACACGTTATGGCGCACTTGGCACAATGGGTGTTGGCGAAGGTGGTCCAGAACTTGTAAAACAACTTTTGAACAACACTTATGACATCGACAAACCACAGGTTGTTTTGGTATGGCTCGAAGGCACTCCAAAACAAGGTGTTGGTCCTCACGACGTTGCAATTGCAATGTGCAAAGCTGTTTTTGCAAACGGCTTTGTAAAAAACAAAGTGCTCGAGTTTGTTGGTCCTGGCATCAAAAATTTGTCAATTGACTTCCGCAATGGCATTGACGTCATGACTACAGAAACTACTTGTTTGTCATCAATCTGGGCAACAGACGAAAAAGTCAGCGAATATTATGCAAAACACGGCATGGCAGACAGATATGCAAAACTTGACCCACAAGACGGCGCATATTATGACAGCATGATCAAAATTGACCTCAGCAAAGTTGAGTGTATGATTGCATTGCCATTCCACCCATCAAACGCATATACAATCCACGAGTTGCAACAAAATGCAAAAGACATTTTTGCTTTGGTAGAAAAAGAGGCAAAAGCACAGTTTGGTGACAAAATTGACTTCCGCCTTCAAGACAAATTTGTTGACGGCAAAATTTTGGTAGATCAGGGTATCATTGCAGGTTGTGCGGGCGGTTTGTTCGAAAACCTTTGTGAAGCAGCAGACATCCTTGACGGAGCATCAACAGGCAACGGATATTTTACTTTGTCAACATATCCTGCCAGCCAGCCACTCACTATGGAAATCGTAAAAAACGGCGTTGCTGCAAAACTCATTGGTGCAGGTGCACTCATCAAATCTGCATTTTGTGGTCCTTGCTTTGGTGCGGGCGACGTTCCGTCAAACAATGGCTTGTCAATCAGACACACAACACGCAACTTCCCAAACCGTGAGGGCTCAAAACCTGGTCAGGGTCAGCTTGCTGCAGTTGCTCTCATGGATGCAAGATCTATCGCTGCAACAGCAAAAAACGGTGGTGTGCTCACAGCGGCAACTGACGTAGAATATACAGTTACAAAATACGATTATCACTACGACGACAGCATTTATCAAAAACGTGTATACAAAGGTTTTGATGCACCAGAACAGGGTGCCGAACTCAAACTTGGTCCAAACATTACAGACTGGCCAAAAATGAACCCTATGAGCGAAAATATGCTCGTTAAACTTGCTGCAGTCATCCACGACCCTGTTACAACAACAGACGAACTCATCCCATCTGGCGAGACAAGCAGTTATCGTTCAAACCCACTCAAACTCAGCGAATTTGCTTTGTCACGTCGTGTGCCAGAGTACGTATCACGCTCTAAGGCAATTCAACAGGCAGATCGTGACAGACGCAACGGCATTGTTGCTGACGAAATCAAAAACGCACTTGCACAGGTTGGCAATGCAGACGAACTCGTTAAAAACACTTCTTATGGCAGTTGCGTGTTTGCAACAAAACCTGGTGACGGCTCTGCCCGTGAGCAGGCTGCAAGCTGTCAAAAAGTTTTGGGTGGCGATGCAAACATCTGTTATGAATTTGCAACAAAACGTTATCGCAGCAACTGCATCAACTGGGGTATTGCACCTTTCACAATCGATGCAGATACAAAATTTGACTATGACGAAGGCGACTTTGTTTTCGTGCCTGGCATAAGAGAAAAAATTGCAAAAGGCATCGAGGACATCCCTGCAAAAGTCATTGGCAAAAACGGTGTGAGCGACATTATGCTTCACGTAAAAGGCCTTACAGAAGACGAAAAAACAATTCTTCTCGAAGGTTGCCTGATGAACTATTATGCAGCGCAAAACAAATAGGAGATAACAAATGGAAAAAATCAAAATGACAACACCCCTCGTAGAAATGGACGGGGACGAAATGACTCGCATCATATGGCAATCTATCAAAGATCAACTCATTTTGCCATTTGTTGACCTCAAAAGCGAATATTATGACCTTGGTCTTCCAAAACGTGACGAAACAAACGACCAGATCACAATTGATGCATCAAACGCAACGAAAAAATATGGCGTTGCAGTAAAGTGTGCCACAATCACACCAAACAAACAACGCATGAGCGAATATAACCTCAAAGAAATGTGGAAAAGCCCAAACGGCACAATCAGAGCAATTCTTGACGGCACAGTGTTTCGTGCACCTATCATCATCGACAGCATCAAACCGGCTGTGCGCAACTGGAAAAAACCTATCACAATTGCACGTCACGCATACGGCGACGTATACAAAAGCGTGGATATGAAGGTTGACGAACCAGGTGTTGCCGAACTTGTGTTTACCGGTGAAAGTGGCAAAGTGCAAAAAATGACTGTTCAAAAAATGGCAGGCCCTGGCATTTTGCAGGGTGCTCACAATATGGACAAATCAATCGAGTCTTTTGCTCACGCATGCTTCAAGTTTGCACTTGACAGCAACCAGGACCTTTGGTTTTCTACAAAAGACACAATCGCAAAAGTATACGACGGCAACTTTAAACAAATTTTCGAAGACGTATATAATGCACACTACAAAGCACAGTTCGAGGCAAAAGGGCTTGAATATTTCTATACACTCATCGACGATGCGGTGGCACGTGTTATCCGCAGTGAAGGTGGCTATATCTGGGCATGCAAAAACTATGACGGCGACGTTATGAGCGACATGGTTTCAACTGCATTCGGTTCACTCGCAATGATGACAAGCGTGCTTGTTTCACCAGACGGCAAGTATGAATACGAGGCTGCACACGGCACAGTTACAAAACACTATTATCGCTGGCGTGACGGAGAAAAAACGTCTACAAACCCAATGGCAACAATTTTTGCATGGACAGGCGCATTCAAGAAACGTGGCGAGCTTGACAATCTGCCAGACCTCATCCGTTTTGGCGAATTGCTGGAAAAAGCAAGTTTGCAAACGCTTGAAGACGGCATAATGACAAAAGACCTTGTCGCTTTGGCAGAGGGTAAAACAAGGGCAGTGACAACTGATGAATTTATCCTTGAAATTCGTCAGCGTTTGGAAAAACTTTTGGCTTGCTAATCAGTTAAGAACAAAAAATCGTAGGGGAGGATAGTATCCTCCCTTTTTTTGTTGCAAATTTTGTTTCGTGCCAGTAGGGGCGATCATTGATCGCCCGCAATAACAGTGAGATAAAAAACGGGCGACCATTGGTCGCCCCTACGGAATATTATACAGTTTTGTTGTCATTAGGATATTGGATGGCATTGTTCTGTCAATTTTGCTTGTTGCTTACAAAAACACTTTCTTCTTCTGGTGTCAGGTGACGATATTGTCCTTCTGACAGGTCACCTAAAAGGATAGATGAAAAACTTACTCTTTGCAAAAACACAATTTTGTTGCCACGTGCACCAAACAATCTTTTTATTTCGTGATATTTGCCCTCTACAAGTGTTATATATCCGTTTTTGTCGTCCGCACGCTCAATTTCACAAGGCTTTGTCGTATGCCCGTCTGCGAGCGTTATACCGGCTTGAATTGCCTTTATGTCTTCATCGCTGTAGTCGTCTGCCGTGGTGAAAAAATATTTCTTTTTTACGTGACGTTTTGGCGAAAGGTTGTTGTGGGCAGATATTCCGTCGTTGGTTAGTATCACAAGACCAACCGTGTCTTTGTCAAGACGACCGCAGGGGAACAGGTCAAATTTTTGCAGATGTGGTGGCAACAAATCTATCACGGTTTTGTCACGTGGGTCGTCGGTGGAGGATACGTATCCCTGTGGTTTGTTCACCATGAGATAAATATACTTTTTGTATGCCATGATTTGACCGTCAAGTGTGATGACGTCTTTTTGTTCGTCAATCTTTACGTCTGCTTTTTTTGCAGGGGTGCCGTTTACACAAATGCAACCTTTTTTGATTTTGTCTGCCACTTCTTTTCGTGACAGAATTTTTTGTTCACTAAAAAATTTGTCTAATCTCATCATAATTAAAAAAGACGGAAGATATCTTCCGTCTTTTATTATATCATTTTTTGCGATATATACAAGTTTTATTTTTTGTTTCTCAAAGTGTCTGGCATTGCCCATCCGTAGTGGTCAGTGTGGAGCAACTGGTGAGCTTTGTGAGAGTTTGGACTAGCAAAGAATTTTTGATAGCACTCTGCAACGGCAGGGTTTTCGTGAGAGAAACGGATTGGATTGTTGACGTCCAGTTTGCGGAGTTCTTGTCCACGTTCTGCTGCAAGTTCCTGTCCGTCGTGGATAGGCTGGCCACCGCCACCTGCACAACCGCCAGGGCAAGCCATAACTTCTACAAAGTCATAGTGTGCTTCGCCACGTTCGATTTCGTCCATAAGTTTGCGAGTGTTGCCAAGACCGCTTACAACCGCAACAGAAAGTTCTGTTCCGCCAAGATTGAATTTGGCTTCTTTTCTGCCACTTGTTGTGCGCACTTCATAAAATGCGTCTGGGTCTGGGTTTTTGCCTTCTACGAGATAGTATGCACTGCGGAGTGCGGCTTCCATAACGCCACCTGTTGTGCCAAAGATAACGGCAGCACCTGTGCCTGTGCCAAGTGGAGCGTCAAATTCTTCTTCCTGCAGTTGAGAAGGGATGATGTGTTCTGCACGGATGAGTCTGTCAACTTCGCGTGTTGTCAAAACAACGTCAACGTCTTGTCCTGCGCCGGCATCTTTCATAGTTGGCAATGCAGCCTCTTGCTTTTTGGCAACGCAAGGCATGATAGAAATTACAAACAATCTTTCAGGAGCAACGTCCAAAAGTTGTGCATAATATGTTTTTGCAACTGCACCAAACATTTGTTGTGGAGATTTTGCAGTAGAAAGGTTTCCTACGTATTCTGGATATTGTGTTTTGATAAATCTTACCCAACCTGGACAGCAAGAAGTAAACATTGGTTTGCCAGATTTTTTGATTTGTGGCAATCTGTGCAAAAATTCTGTGCCTTCTTCCATAATAGTGAGGTCGGCAGTAAAGTTTGTGTCAAAGATATAGTCAACACCAATGCGACGGAGTGCAGATACAAGGCGTTTTTCTGTTGCAAATTCACGTGGCAAATTGAAAGATTCGCCCCATGCCGCACGCACTGCAGGTGCAATCTGCACGATAGTGATGATATCCGGGTCTGCCAAAGCTTCAAATACTCTGTCTGTATCGTCACGTTCTCTCAAAGCACCTGTTGGGCAGTGAGTGATGCATTGACCACACAAAGCACAGTCTGTTTCGCAAATGTTTTTGTGTGTTTTAACGTCAACAGTTGTGCGAGAACCTGTGTTTACAACGTCCCAGATGTTCATGCTCTGGATTTTGTCACAAAACTGAACGCATCTCATACATTTGATACATTTGCTTGCATCGCGGATGAGTGGATAGTTGTTGTTCCATGGGTTGTCAGGAATATTCTTTTCAAAACGACGTTCTGTAAGACCAAGGTTTGTTGCAAGGGCTTGCAGATTGCAGTTGTTGCTGCGAACACAAGTTGCACAACGTGCATTGTGTTGAGAAAGGATGAGTTCTACGTTGATTTTGCGTGTGTTGCGCACTTTTTGGCTGTTTGTAATGATTTCCATGCCTTCCTGAACTTCGTTGTTGCA
>JAFTHO010000047.1 GCA_017457385.1 Clostridia bacterium
ATCAGGATCCTGATGCACAGGACAACGGTGCGCAAAAAGACAATTTGCCACAACAATATCCATACGATCCGGAGCTTGTGCTTGACGCGTCAAACGTATACGACAGCTGGTCATCAGGCACAGAAGCATACTACAGCACAGAAGAAGGTATGGCGGGCCTTGCAACATCTCTCAAACAAACGGTAAACGGCACGCTGACTTCTTTGGGTACAGGAAAAACAATCACAAAAGGCGAAAAATTCAACTTTATCATGCAGTTTCTTGATTCTGTAAAATACAAAAAAGTGACGGTTATCTTTACTGATGGCGAAAACGAAACAGGTCGTTTGCAAAGAGGAGCGCAATATACAATTCAAAATCAGGTTGACGTGAGCAGTCTTGTTCCGGGGGCACCTGCAGGATCATTGGTTGTTGCAGACCCAAGGGTACAAAGTCAAAACTTTTTGTTCCCTGTTGGTTCATATTCGTCACTTGCAGACTTTTTTGCAATGACAATGCAAATCACCGGCACTTCTGATCCAACTGCATTAGACCAGGCAAAAATCATGCAGGGTTATACAAATGCTTTTGCTAACGGACAGTTTGCTTTTGGCGAAAACAAAGACAGATATATGCTCGAAGTCATATCTGCAATCGGTGCAGGAGAGGACATCACCGCTATAGTAGAAATTATGCCAGTTTCAAACAAATAGTTATTGTACACGACTGTTTGTTGTATTATCAATTTCCCCAAAACAAGGCCCGACTTTGGTCGGGTCTTTGTTTTTGTTGTCCAATTTTTTTGCTGTCTTTCATTTTAAATTTTATTGTTACATAACATATAAAATCACGCAAAAAGGGGCAAAAAGCACCAAAAAAAGGAGTTTTTATATGTTTTCTGCAATTTTGCAATTTGCAAGCAAAATTTTTTGCTTTACGTCTTACGTGTCAAACAAAGAGTCTTATCCACAGCCACTCACACCAAAACAAGAGGACGAATATCTCAAAAAATATGCACAGGGTGACGGCAACGCAAGAGAAGTTCTCATCAAACACAATTTGCGACTTGTGGCACATATTGCAAAAAAATACAGTCATTCTATGGACGTGGACGACCTCATTTCCATAGGCTCTATTGGTCTGGTAAAAGGCATTTCTACCTATCGGCAGGGCAAGGGGACGCAACTTGCAACCTATCTTGCAAGATGTATCGAAAACGAAATTTTAATGGCACTAAGGAGCAGCAAAAAATATCGCAACACCTTTTCTCTCGACGAACCGCTTGGCATTGACGGGGACGGAAACGAGTTTGCTCTCATAGACGTGTTGTCTGTCAATCAGGACAGCGTTTTTCATCAGGTAGAGATAAAAATGCTGTCGCAAAAACTTGATCAGGTGATGAAAAGTTGTCTTACAAACAGAGAGTATAAAATTTTGCAACTGAGATATGGTCTTGGCGAAAAACCTGCATATACACAACTTAAAACAGCCGAAATGCTTGGCATATCACGATCGTATATTTCGAGGATAGAAAAAAAGGCTTTGCAAAAAATAAGAGAAAAAATAAAAAAAGAAGACTAC
>JAFTHO010000004.1 GCA_017457385.1 Clostridia bacterium
AGCAGAAAAACTTCTTTTTTAGAGCTAAAGTCAGTTATCTCTGCCGTGTCAAAAAAGTCAAACAACAGGTCGATAAATTCTTTTCGTTTTTGCACGGATATGCCTTGCACCCAGTTGTTGAGTGACTGGTTAAATATCATCCAGCCTGGTTTTAGCTGGTCAACAGGCACAAAATTGTGGTTGTCTACAATCCAAAAATACGGGTTGTGCTGAAAGATAGATTTGCCCATGCTGTCCACAACGGTATATGGCGTTGGGTTTTCAAGCAACATGCCTATGACAGAAGAGGGCGGCACAGTTTTTTGTATGCGAGGGGATATTTTTTTGTATCCTTTTTGCAAAAAAAACTCTCGGCAAAAACCGGGACCATCATGGCAAAAAACTGATTTTATGCGTCTTTGCACAAGCCATCCGTTTGTGGCGCATGCAAAAATTGCAAGGTTGCCACCCTTGGAGTGTCCGCCTGCCAGAATATGTTTGCGCTTGTGTTTTTTTGCCATTTTTTTGAGGTATAGTTTTGCTTCTTCCTGTGCGGGCACGCTTTTCAAAAAAGACATATTGGCGTCTTCTTTCCAGCCCGTTGCCGTCGCATCCGTGCCACGAAAGGCAACGTATACAAACTCTTTGCTGGCAAAACAAACTGCCGCAAACTGCTTTTCGCTTTCTTCGCAAAACACGTTTTGATAGTCAGATATCACAAAATCGCCATATCGTTTTGATTTTGCAACTGCTTTCAACAGACGATAGTGGTTTTGATATCTTTCGTTGAGTTTTTCCGGCACAACAATGCTATCTGCATCAATATCACAAAAACGCATACTTTCTTTTGTCAAAATTTTTTCAAAAGGAAAGTATGACAAAGTGGCAAACACAAGGCTGTCCACGTCGTTAAATGGTTTTTGGGCAAGAGTCACGTCCTGCATTTCAAATACGTCGTCAAGAATATTCATTTTTCAATTATATCACAAAGGCAAAACAAAACTATATGCAAAAGCAAAATTTGCACAAAAAAAGGGGACGAAATTTCGTCCCCAAAAAATTTGATATCAAAGTTTGTCAACAACTGCAGTCACGCAAAAACGATAGGTTGAGTCAACTGCCTTTTGGCATGCTGCAAGTGTTTTATAAGATGCACCCATGCACAAAACAGACTTCTTTTCGTTGCGCAGTTTAAACACGTAGTTTTTGTTTTTGTCACGGTCTATAATAAAGTTGCCTGCCAAAGCATTTTTGCGGATGTTCTGCAAAGAAGTTTTTGCAGCTTTTTCTGTGCTTACGTATTCGCTTGACAAAAGCAGTTCGCCGTTTGATGCAAAAAGTTGTGCGCAAAATTCGCCTGTGTCATCGTCTTCTACAATCTTCCATTTGCCTTTGAGAGGAGATTTTTCGTCGACGTTTTTGTTTGGCATATATGCAACGATAGTGAGGTCTTCTTCTATCTTTTCAGACAAAACTGCACTTTCGGCAAAGCGTTTTACAGAGTCGACAGAGTTCACGCATGATTGTTTTGTGCTGTAAACTTCGCCAACGCAAAGCAATCTGTTTGCAGAGCTTTTCAGTTTGTAAAAATATCTTTTTGCTTTGTCTTGCACAAGTTCAAAATTGCCAAGAGCAATGTTCTTTTTGATTGTTTCGATGCCTTGCAAAGCACCGTCAACAGAAGAATAAATTTCGCTCACCAACAAAACTTCGCCGTTTGATGCCAAAAGATAAGACGCATATTCGCCGTCACCTTTGTGTTTTACAATCCATTTGCCAATGGCTTTTTTCTTTTCAACAGCAGGTTTTTCTTCTGTCTTTTTTGGAGCAGTTTTCTTTTCGTTAGCCATAGTTCACCTCATTTGTATTTATATCAGACTTTATACTATTATTTTAGACAATGTAACAAATCAAGTCAATACTAAAAATAAATTTAAGTTTATTTTTTTGCATATATGTCAACAAAAAATTTATTGACAAATCAAATCAAAAACTATATACTCTATCTAACAATTGAGGGAGTAATTCCGCAACTTTGCGAAATATATCGTCATCTCAGTGCATGGCGCTCGGTATATTTTTAAAGAATGAGACTCATGCGAAGATTTTTCGTATGAGTTTTTTTTATTTATTTGCAAAACAACTCATACAAATATTTGTATAAGGAGGAAAAATGAAACCATATCTTACAGATGCGTCACAGGTCTGCAAAAGTCTTATGACAGACGAAAACGGACTTTCTTCAAAAGAGATAGCAGACAGACGCGAACTTCATGGCGAAAACAAACTAAAAGAGCAAAAAAAGACACCGCTCATAGTCAAGTTTTTAAAAGAACTTGCAAACCCAATGATCATCGTGTTGCTTGTTGCGGCACTTGTCAGTGGCGTTACTGCGTGGTATTCTAACGAGTCTTTTACAGACTCTTTCATCATTTTGTTTGTGGTTGTGCTCAACGCAGTGCTTGGCGTTTTTCAGGAGAGCAAGGCAGAAAAGGCGATAGAGGCACTCAAAGAAATGACTGCGGCAACAAGCAAGGTTATACGCGATGGCAAACTTATGGTCATAAAATCAAGCGAAGTTGTAGTTGGCGATATCATTGTGCTCGAGGCAGGCGACTCTGTGCCTGCCGATGCAAGACTTATCGAAAGCCACAGCCTCAAGGTGGAGGAATCTGCTTTGACGGGCGAATCTGTCCCTGCCGAAAAAGACGAATCAACTCTTGTTGGCGAGGTTGGTCTTGGCGACAGAAAAAATATGGTATACATGGGCACAACGGCAGTATACGGCAGAGCCAAAGCAGTTGTCACAGCAGTTGGCATGGCAACCGAGATGGGCAAAATTGCAGACAAACTCATGCAGACAAAAGAGGGCAAAACGCCTTTGCAAAAAAAGCTTGGTTCACTCAGCAAAATTTTGAGCGTAGTGGTGCTTGGCATTTGCGCAGTTGTGTTTGCAGTTGACGTATTGCGTGTTGTTCCAAACGTTACGGTGGACAGTTTGCTTGGCACCTTTATGATTGCAGTTTCTCTTGCGGTTGCGGCAATACCAGAGGGTCTTGCAACGGTTGTTACAATCGTGTTGTCAATCGGCACAACGACTATGTCCAAAAAGAAAGCCGTTATACGCAAACTCACCGCGGTAGAAACACTTGGTTGCACGCAAATCATATGCAGTGACAAAACAGGCACACTCACACAAAACAAAATGACCGTTGTGGATTGTGTTGGCGACAGCAAACTTGTGGCAACAGGCATGGCACTTTGCAGTGACGCTATACTTGGCGACAACGGTGCAGAGGGTGAGCCAACCGAATGTGCATTGGTCAACTTTGCAAACGACAACGGTTTGCCAAAACAAAATCTCGAAAGCGACTGTCCTCGTGTGGCAGAACTTCCTTTTGACTCATTGCGCAAAATGATGTCAACTTTGCACGAAAGCCAAAAGGGTTACGTGCAGTATACAAAAGGTGCATTGGACGAAATCCTGGCACGTTGCAACAGCATTCTTGTTGACGGCAAAGCAGAGCCAATGTCAAAACAGGCAAAAGACAAAATCATGGCTGTCAACAAAGAGATGGCGTCAAAAGCATTGCGTGTGCTTGCACTTGCAACAAAAACTTATGACGAAAAACCACAGTTTGACAGTTTTGACGAGGTAGAAAGCAACCTTACTTACGTTGGTCTGGTTGGCATGATAGACCCTGTCAGACCAGAAGTAAAAGTTGCCATCGGCGAGTGTCGCACGGCAGGTATCCGCCCTGTAATGATCACAGGTGACCACCGTGACACAGCCATTGCAATCGGCAAAGAACTTGGCATTTTGACAGACGAAAGCCAGGCAATCACAGGTGCCGACCTCGAAAAAATGAGTGACGAACAACTCATTGCAAACGTACAGAATTACAGCGTATATGCACGTGTTCAACCAGAGCACAAGGTGCGCATCGTTTCTGCCTGGAAGGCAAATGGCAAAATCACTGCAATGACAGGTGACGGCGTAAACGACGCTCCGTCAATCAAAAGTGCAGATATAGGCGTAGGTATGGGCATCACCGGCACAGACGTTACAAAAAACGTTGCAGATATGGTGCTTGCAGACGACAACTTTGCAACTATCGTCACTGCCGTTAAAGAAGGTCGCAAAATTTATGACAACATCCGCAAGGCAATACAGTTTTTGCTGTCATCAAACTTTGCAGAGGTTTTTGCAATTTTTATTGCAACACTCATTGGTTTTCAAATTCTTGGTCCTGCACACCTGTTGTGGATCAACCTTATGACGGATACTTTCCCTGCACTTGCTTTGGGTGTAGAAGGGGCAGAAAAAGACCTTATGAACAAACCGCCTCGTGATCCGGACGAAGGCATTTTTGCAGGTGGCATTGGTGGCAGAGTGATTTATCAGGGCATTATGCTTGGTGCACTCACACTTGTGTCTTATCTCGTCGGTCACTATATGGAAGCCGGCGTATGGGAATTTGTAAATTCAGACGCAGGCATGACAATGGCATTTTTGACTTTGTCTATGGCAGAAGTTTTCCACTCATTCAATATGAGATCTATGAAGCGCAGTCTGTTTGTGCAACGCAAACAAAACAAATGGCTGTGGGGCGCAGGTTTGCTTTCTGTCGTTATGACAACGTTGGTTATCTTTGTGCCTTTCCTTGCGGATGCATTTGGTTTTGTTACAACAACAATCAGCGAATATCTCGTTGCACTTGCAATAGCATTTGCCGTTATCCCAATCGTAGAGATAGAAAAACTCATTTCAAACGCAATGAGCAAAAACAAATAACAAAAAAAAGACACGGTTTTTGCCGTGTCTTTTTTGGTTTTTGATCTTTTCATCATTTTTTGCATATATACATTTATTGCAAAAATTTGTCATATTTAGTATAATATTTTTTAATCAAAAATAAAATGAGGTAGTTTGTGACAAAAAAAAGTTTGGCAAAAATTTTTTGGATATCACTTGCTCTGGTGATAACAACTTATTTTACACGCAGACATTTTTCCGTTCCGTTTTTTGGTGCGGGCATTTGCCTTGCGGTTTTTGTCATGCTCACAATTATTGCCTTGATTATAATACGCAAAAGAGTTGGTCAGGAATATATCTCTGCAAAACAGGTTACTGCATTCAAAATGTTCGACCTTATGCAGATGTTTGCAAAAGTTTCGTTTTATCTTGCCGTTTTGTGCTTTTTCAACTCTGTATTGCTTGACAGCGAACAGTCGCTAAAAGGCACGCTAAATTATCTCATGCTTTGCTTTGTTGCAATTGCAGGCGTGTTGCTCGTTATTCACGTTGGTTTTGCAAAAAAGGTGGCAAAACATTTTGACAGCATAAACGTGTTTGTTTTTGGCTCTGTAATATGGATGTTTTCATCTTTGCTTTTGTATTATGACGTTTTTCGTTTTAACGTGTCTGGCTACGTAATATGCACGGTGGGCATAGGTCTTGTTTATGCGGCACTAAAACAAATGGCGACGGACGTGCAGGAGGCAATGGAAGTTGTTTGCGAAATGCAGGACAAACGTTTTGCAAGGTTTGCTAGATACAACGATACAAAGGGTTTGTTGCTTGCCGAACTGGTTTTGCTTGGCATAATGGTTGTCTTCAGCGATGCAAGTTATGCCACACAAACTTTTTCTACTGCATTGTTGCTCACACCCGGTGTGTTTTTGATTGTGGCATGCGTCTTTGCATGTCTGCAACCACTTGACCAAAAAAACGTTTCAAAAATGATAATATACCGCACTGCACAGGGCGAACAAAAAGAAAAAGAAATCATCCGCAACAGTCTTGCAGAAAAAATTATAAAAACAAAAAACAAAATCGGCATAAGGGTTATGATCTGGTTTGTAAGGCCGTTTTTTCCGAGCAAATGTGTTGGTCGACAAAAGATAGACGTCACAAAAGGGCCTGTCATTTTTGTTGGCAATCACTACGAAATTTATGGCCCGATAATTTCAGTTTTGCGTATGCCCGTGCCTTTCAGACCGTGGGTCATCAACGAAATGCTTGATGACAAAAGTATAGAGGAACAAATGGTTGGTGGCATAGATAAACTAAGGTTTTTGCCAAAATGCATCAAAAAGCGTTTGCCAAAACTGTTAAAAAACCTTATGAAATACGTGCTCACGGCAATGGACCCAATCCCCGTATACAAAGGCAACCTGCGCGAGGTTGTCACTACGATAAATCTCACAACACAGGCAATGCAACAGGGTGACAACATTATGCTCTTTCCAGAAAAACCAGACGTTGCCTACAACAGCGAGGGTGGGGTTGACAAGTTTTATTCAGGCTTTGTCGAAATTGGAGCAAGTTATTACAAAAAAACGGGCAAAAGCACAATCTTTTATCCGGTATACATCAGCAAAAAGAAAAGAAAAATTTTTATTGGTGATGGCATAAAATACGATACGTCTGCTCCCAAGGCAGAAGAAAAACGAAGGATCGCCACCTTGCTCCACGAAAGGATGGAACAAATGGCAAACGAAAACACAAAAAAGGAAGATTAGTTTATGAACGAACAACAACCACAATTTGACACAAAAACAAGACTTTGCTGTGTGCTTGCATATTTTTCTGTATTGTTCTTTTTGCCGTTGGTTTTTTGTCACGGCAACGAAAGAGCAAAATTTCATGCCAATCAGGGGCTTGTGCTTTGCATAGCCGTTGCTGTGATAAACGTGCTCATTGCAGTTGCATGTCTTTTTATCACTTCGCCAGAAGTCAAAAATGCAATACACACAATATTCAACCTGCTGGCAGTGTGCTTTTCTATCCTTGGCGTGCTTCACGTATGCCGTGACGAAGAAAGACCATTGCCAATAATCGGTAATATAAAAATAATAAAATAACAGAGCAAAAAGATGAAACATTCGTTTCATCTTTTTTTGTTTGTTTTGTATGTCAAGACTCTTTCAAAAAGCATTGTTGTGTGCTAATATTATTATATAAAATCAAGTTTATATATCATTGAGAGTTAAGGTTATGATAAAAGTAGAAAATCTTACAAAAATTTACAAATCAAAAGGCAGTTTCGAATGCAAGGCTCTTGACAACGTCAGTTTTGTGCTTGACGACAATGGCTTTGTTTTTGTTGTTGGCAAAAGTGGCAGTGGCAAATCAACCCTGCTCAACATGCTTGGCGGTCTTGACGGCATGACAAGTGGCGACATTGTTGCAGACGGCAACAGATTTTCGCAGTTCAAGCAAAAAGACTACGACAAATATCGCAACACACGCATAGGTTTTGTCTTTCAGGACTTTCATCTTATTGACAGTCTCACAATCAGACGCAACGTAGAGTTGTCACTTGATTTGCAAAACAAAAACGATTGCGGTCAGGTGGATGAGGCTCTCAAAAAAGTTGGGTTGGATGGTCTTTGCGACAGATATCCGCGCGAACTGTCTGGTGGTCAAAAACAACGTGTTGCAATTGCACGTGCTTTGGTCAAAAATCCAAAAGTCATTCTTGCGGACGAGCCAACGGGCAACCTTGACAGCAAAACTTCAAAACAAATTATTTCGCTGTTAAAAGAGTTGTCCAAAGAAATTTTGATAGTTGTTGTATCTCACAATCTTGCAGATGCTTTCAACCATGCAGACAGGATTATTGAACTTGCAGACGGCAAAATATACAAAGACACCTGTGCCATCGACGGATATATCGACAAAGTGCAGGTAAAAGACGACACGATATCTTTGCCATATATGCGCAAACTCACAGATGACGAAAAGCAACTTGTAGACAAAGCATTGCTTGGCGGAGATATAAAACACATAAAGCAACTTGACGGCAAATTTAAAAAGACTGTCGAGCCACAATACGCCGACAAAAAAGTGCTTTTGCAAAAAACAAAACTCAAACCAAAAAAGGCAGTCAAACTCACCGGCAATATGATCAAAAGCAGTGTGTGGCGTTCTTTTTTGTCAGCATTTGTTTCTGCATGCATCATTGTGGTGCTTGCTTTGTCTCAAACGATAATAGCATTTGACAGTGCGCAGGTCATCAGCAATGAGTTTGCAAAATCAAGTGATGGCCAAGCAATCATTTTGCAAAAAAACGATTTTTATGGCACAAACACTTCAAGCATAAATTCAAACTGCACGTTGCCAATATCTCAAAATGATATAGATGCACTTGCTCAGGCAGGTGGTGTGCAAAAGACCTATCAACTTGTTAATCACACCATTCCAATTACAACTACGGCAAGACAGCAAGGTGTGCAATATGGACGAAGATATCTTTATTCAAGTTTTTTTGCAACCGAAACTCTTGGCACGCTTGTGACTGACGAGCAATTTTTGATTGACAAATTTGGCAAAGACGGACAGTTAAAACTGCTTTGTGGTGATATAGACGACAAACCATATGGTGTTGTTGTTACCGACTATTTTGCAGACAGTTATTTTATACGCAAAAAGTTAATCAACCGTGACTATCAGTCTTTGCTTGGAGAATACAATTTTAACACGCAGTTTCCTCAGGCATATATCAATGCAATTATAGATACAGATTACGAAACAAGATACAAAGAAATTATTGACAAGTTTAACAGTGGCGAAAATATTGACCCTGTGGCAGAGTTTTCGGGCAATGAGTTTTTTCAACAGGCAAACGACGAAATAATGCAATATTTTGCAATTGGATATACGACAAACCCAAATTTTGTACGGGATTTTGAAAACAGCGATTTGCATTGTTATGCAAAAATAGGATCGCTTGTTTACAACGATGATACGTCAACTGCGGTAAACGGCAGATATTTTATGCGTCCGCAGGAAAAACATCTTGAAGATAAAGACAAAAACCCAATCGTGCTTGCCGATGACGAAATTGCAATGACATATTCGCAATACAATCAGCTGTATGGCACAGAATGGGCCTATCAGGATTGTCACGAATATGATGGCACTACAACGCTAAAAATCAGTTGTTATCAGTATGCAGACAAAAAGTTCAGCAAACCTGTTTACGAAAAAACTTTCAAAATAAAGGCGTTGTTGCGCTCGACAGGTGGTGGCAGTGGCTATTACGTCAGTGAAAACACGTTTGACCAAATTCAGCAAAAAACCATTTATACGTGGCAGGTATATTTTGACGACTATAACGATGCAAACGCATTGTATGCAAAAGCGGGCGAAATGGGTTATCTGCCAACTGCAATCATGGTAGAGGGCATTTCTACAATGGCATACGCGGTAGAAAGTTTTGCAGAACTGTTTGAACTCATTTCTTTTGTGTTGTATGCAGCGTGTGCTCTGGTGCTTGTAAACTTCAGTTCAAAACTGGTCAAACAACGCAAATACGACATTGGCGTTTTGCGTGCACTTGGTTGCAAAAACAGCAGTCTTGCATTTGTGTTCGTCACACAAATTTTGCTTGTTGGCGTTGCAACCTGCATGATGGCATATCTTGGCATGTTTGTGTTTATCGACCTTGCAAACGACGTGCTCGTAGAGTCACTCAAACGACTTGCAAGTGGATTTTTGGTGTTTGACATGCAATTTTTAACTTTCAGCAACGGCATCATTTTGCCTGATTGTCTGGGTGTGCTTGGCATAACTTTGTTGTCTACGATAATACCACTTGCTATGCTCCGCAAAATCAAACCTATCAACATCATCAAATCAAAAGAATAGGCACTTTAAAGTGGCAAAAGTTGGCTCTGCATAAAGTTTGTTTGTTTTATAATGCTTTTTTGTGCCAACAAATTGCATAGGGACACAATTACGACAGAGGACTTAATGCAAATCATAAAAAAGAGGACAAAACCATGCAAAAACCATATATCATTTTGCATATGATGACGTCGCTTGACGGCAAAATCACAGGGGACTTTTTAAACTACAGCGATGCTCTTGGCGAGGACTATTATCGCATCAATCGTGAATACAAGGCAGATGCTTTTTGCTGTGGTCGCATCACTATGGAGGGCAGTTTTACACAAGGCAAACAGCCCGATTTGTCACCTTTTGCAAATGCAAAGGTGGACAGGGTTGACCACGTTGCCATAAAGGCAGATTATTATGCCGTGTCAATCGACCCGCACGGCAGACTTGGCTGGTATGGCGACCACATTGTCGACCATGACCCGGGTTATGACAATGCTTATATCATCGAGGTGCTCACACAACAGGTCAGCGACAGTTATCTTGCATTTTTGCAAAGCAAAGGCATTTCATACATCTTTTGCGGTGACGACAAAATTGACGTATCAGTTATGAACGACAAACTCGTGCGTCTGTTTGGAATAAAAAAACTTATGCTCGAGGGTGGCGGTCTCACGGACAGTCTGTTTGTGGATGCCGACGTGATTGACGAAATGAGCCTTGTGCTTGTGCCTGCTTTGTCAAATGAAGGCATAGATTTGTTTGCAGGCAAAAACTGCAACCTTGTGGCATACTCACAAACAAAGGTGCAACCGCTTGCAGACGGTGGTCTGTGGCTCAACTATAAAAAATAAAACTTTTTTGTGCATAAAATATATTTTCTAAAGGGCATTTATGATTAAAGTAGAAAACCTTACAAAAATTTATCAGGCAAAAAACAATATGCAGGTCAAGGCGCTGGACAACCTCAGTTTTGTTTTGCCAGACAGTGGCCTTGTGTTTGTGATTGGCAAAAGTGGCAGTGGCAAATCAACCCTGCTCAACATGCTTGGCGGTCTTGACGGTATGACAAGTGGCGACATTGTTGCAGACGGCAACAGATTTTCGCAGTTCAAGCAAAAAGACTACGACAAATATCGCAACACACGCATAGGTTTTGTCTTTCAGGACTTTCATTTGATAGACGGTCTCAACGTATACGACAACGTTTCGCTGTCTTTGGATCTTCAAAACAAACCGGACAAACAGGCCGTTTTGGATGCCATTGAAAAAGTTGGTCTTGCAGGTGTAGAAAAACGCTTTCCACAAGAGTTGTCTGGTGGTCAAAAACAGCGTATTGCAATTGCCCGTGCCCTTGTAAAAAAACCTAACATTATCCTGGCGGATGAACCTACGGGCAACCTTGACAGCAAAACTTCAAAACAAATTTTGGATTTGCTAAAAGAGGTTTCAAACGAGTGTCTTGTTGTTACCGTTTCGCACAACCTGCCTGATGCATACAAATATGCCGACCGTATCATTGAACTGGAAGACGGCAGAATAATAAAAGACGTGCAAAAAACTGCGGATTTTTGTGACGAAGTTGTCATTACCGAAAAGACGATAAAAATCCCTCAGCGCGAAATTTTGCCAAAAGAAAAAACTGCAATCAACGCAGCGCTCAAAAAAGGTGGCATAACCAGGTTTGAACAGGCGGGCACAGAATATGCGCCAGCCGAACAGCCAGAATACGTAGACAAAACGGTAGAACTCAGGTCGTCAAAAATCACCTTTAAAAAGGGGCTTGGGCTCATAACAAAAATGTCACGCAAAAGCCTGTTGTTTTCTGTTTTTTATTCAATAATGACAGCCTGCGTAATAATCATTCTTGCAACGTCACAAATTCTGGTTGCGTTTGACGCAAACAAAATTGTGCAGAGAGAGGCATCTTATGCAGGCAACAGTGCCGTTGTCATGCGTCGCAACTGGTCAGAGGGCAACGAGCAACACTCAATGAACCTGTCCATTACCGCACCTGTCACGGATGAGGACGAACAGTTTTTTGTCAGCGGTGGTGCAGACGATTTTGACAGACTTGTCAACTACAGTTTTGCAATTACTGGCTATGGTGCAACAAGCACTGTCGCTGGTGGCAAAATGAGTCAGACTTCTCTTGCAAAAAACATATACGTAAAAGAACTTGCCGGCACACTTGTCACGGATGAAGAGTTTTTGATGCAAACGTTTGGCAAAAACGGTGTGTTGCCATTGCATTGTGGTGATATAGACGACAAACCATACGGTGTTGTTGTTACAGACTATTTTGTAGACAGCCTTTTGCTAAACGCCTATGGCGACAAACACGAGTTTAGTTATCAGCAGATGCTTGGCGAAATAAAACCAAAAAGTCAGGTTGGTGGTGTAAACTATCTTGTTTTGCAACGTGTTGGCTACATAAACGCAATTATAGACACCGACTACGAAACAAAATATAAAGATTTGCTTGCTCAGTACGAAGATAAAGAAAATCTCAATTCAAAAGAAATTGCCAAGACAGAAATGTTCACTCGTGCGGCGGACGAAATCTGTCAGTATCTTGCAGTTGGTTACAGCACAAATCCAAATTTTGTGCAGGCTTTGCAGGGCAGTGAGGCACAGCAAGGTGCATATATGGGTTACAGCACTGCCAAAAAGCCAGATGACATAACAACACTCAGCACTGTTTCAACTGGTTTTTATCTTTACAAGGGTAGTGAAAACGAAAAAATAGGTGCACTCACCGGCAACGAAATGGTTATGTTATATTCGGTTTATAATTCGTTGTTCAAAACAAACTATTCTGCAAAAGCCGACGAAGGTACGCCACTCGAAGAGTTTGTTCCGCACGACGTTGTGTTTACCGTATACGACCGTATGGACGCAACCATGTCAAAGCCACTCAGGACGTACACTTTCACAATAAAAAAACTGACACAATATCCAACAGGCAGTACTTATTGTGCATATGTTTCTGACGAATATTACAGCCATGTCAAAGCAAATATGTATTATACTTCTGCATTGTATTTTGCAAACGACAACAATGCCGATCTTGTGTATGACCTTGCAAACGAAAGGGGCTTTTTGACAGACTCTATCATTGTCAGCAGTGTGCAGACAATGGCAAAAGCAGTTTCTGTGTTTGGCGATCTGTTCAAACTCATTGCATTTGTGCTTTATATAGCGTCAATTTTTCTGGTGATATACTTTGGCATAAAAACAGTCAGCAAACGTATGTATGAGATTGGCATATTGAGAGGTCTTGGCAGCAAAAACCGCAGCATCGCATGGATGTTTGCTTTTCAGATTGTCGTCACCGGCATAGTGACGTGCATTATGTCATATTTTGGTCTTTATGTTTTTGTCAACCTTGCAGATGCTGTTTTGGTGCGTGCACTTATGGCAAGTTCACAAGGATACAGTATGCTTAATATCGAACTCATTTCTTTCAACGTGCCGATTATTCTTGCAGACTGTGGTGGTGTAATGCTCATTTCACTTTTGTCAACACTTATACCTTTGTTCGCTTTGCGCAGGGTAAAACCAATCAATATCATCAAGGCAAAAGAACTTTAATATCAAAAAAACACAAAATAAACGCAAAAAACACCCAAACGGGTGTTTTTTGCTTGTCTAAATTGTATTTTAACAATAAAATATAAAAAGTATTATTTTTACTTAAGTTTACTTAAGACGGAGATTTTTATGAAAAAGGGAAATTATTGGGCACTTTTGCCTATCGGCGTATTTTTGATTCTCTTTTTGGGCGGTGGTATAGCAACAGGCAGTTTTTATACTGTACCAACACTCTTGTGCTTTTTGATTGCACTTGATGTTGCCGTATTCCAAAACAAAAAGGTTTCTTTCAGTGACAAACTTGGCACTTTCACAAAAGGTGTTGGCGAAAAAAACATCATCACAATGATTCTCATCTTTCTTTGTGCAGGCATGTTTTCTGGTGCAGTGGGTGCAATTGGTGGTGTAGAAAGCACAGTTAACTGCGGTTTGTCAGTTTTGCCACCAGAGCTTGCAGTAGTGGGCTTGTTTATCATTGGTTGCTTTATTTCAACTGCAATGGGCACTTCTGTCGGCACAATCACAGCAATTGCTCCAATTGGTTTTGGCATTTCTGTGGCAACGGGCATTTCTGCTCCTTTGTGTCTTGCGGCAGTTGTCAGCGGTGCAATGTTTGGTGACAACCTTTCTATGGTATCAGATACAACAATCGCCGCAGTAAGCACACAAGGCTGTAACATGCGTGACAAATTCAAACGCAACTTCTTTATCGTGTTGCCGGCGGCAATCATCACTTGCTTTGTATTCTATTTTGTTACAATGGGCGAGGTTGCAGACGTGCCAACAGACCTCAGCTACAACGTCTGGAAGATTGTTCCTTATTTGTTCGTTCTTTTCAGTGCAATTGCAGGTCTCAACGTGTTTTTGGTATTGTCAGGTGGCACAGTGTTGTCACTCATCATCGGTTTGTGCCTTGGTGACAGTGCAATCACATTCAACTCAATTTTGTCAGGCATCGGTTCTGGCATGTCAAGTATGTTCGAGATTTCACTCATCTCACTCGTTGTTGCCGGCATTGTAGAGATCATCAAAGCAAACGGTGGCATAGATGCAATCATTGCTCTCATCCGCAAGTGCGTAAAAGGCAAACGTGGTGCACAGGCAGGCATTGCAATTCTTGTTGCGCTCGTTGACTTCTTTACTGCAAACAACACGGTTGCAATCGTTATTTCTGGTCCGATTGCAAAAGACATTGCAACAGAGTTTGACGTAGATCCAAAAACGTCTGCATCACTTCTTGACATCTTTGGTTCTTTTGCACAAGGTCTCATCCCATATGGTGCACAACTTTTGGCAGCGGGTGCTGCGGCTGCAATTTCTCCTGTAGAAATTATGCCGTTCTTGTTCTATCCATATCTTATGGCAATCAGTGCAATTGTTTATATCATCTTTTTTGGCAAACGCACTTTTGGCAAAAAAGGCAAAAACGCACAACAAAAACAGGACGAACAAACTGTTTAACAACAAAAATCAAAAGCCGTCGTAACGACGGCTTTTTTTTGTTTGCAAAAATCACTATTGCAAAACAAATGTTATTGTGAGATAATGTTTGCATAAGCATAATAGAGAGGGTTTTTTATGGAATTTCAAAAAGTTCTGGATGCCAGATTTTCTGTACGTGAATTTAGTGACAAACAGGTAGAAGACGAAAAGATACAACAGATATTAAAAACTGCACAAATTGCACCAACTGCAAAAAACAGTCAGCCACAAAAGATATTGGTTATAAAAAGTGACGAGGCAATGGCAAAATTCAGGCAATGCACAAAATGTCACTTTGACGCACCGCTTGGCTTTGTCATCTGTTATGACGAAAAAGAGAGTTTTTTGGGCAAAGATGGCAGACAGTTTGGCGTGCTGGATGCAAGCATTGTCACAACCTATATGATGCTCAAGGCAACCGAACTTGGTCTTGGCACAACATGGGTTGGTCTGTTTGATGCAAAACAAACGCAACAACTTTTCAACCTGCCACAAAATATAATTCCTTTGGCGTTTTTGCCAACAGGCTATCCAAAAGAGGGTTGCCAGCCAAATCCAAGGCACTTCGACAACAAACCGTTAGACGAAACTACAAAGTGGCTTTGATATTGAATAAAACACGTTTTTAACATTGAATAAAAATACGTTAAAAGATATATGCCTTAAATCCTCCCGTTGCGTTTTGCTAAAGCAAATTCGCAATATTGCGCAGGAGGCTTTAATTTGGTAAATTTCAACCACAGCAAAAGCCTCCATCGGAGGAGGGAGGTGGATGCGAGTTTACGAGCAGACGGAGGGAGTCGATAACGAAAGTTTCGTTTGCAGACTATGTCAATAATTAAAAAAAGAGGATAAAATGATTTCACTTTCAGACAAAACAATACCACTCAAATTTTTTGCACCTTACACAGTTGGCATACTCAACGAACAAAAACAACCAATGCCGTTTTCTTTTGGCATTGCGCTTGACACTTTGGACAATATGTACGTTTTGCCACTCATTGCAAAGGCAACTTCGCCAACAGAGATGGTCACGGTGGAGGCATATACTGTTGCAGATATGGTGTCTGCCGTCACGGGTGATGACGAAAAGGCACGTATGATTCAAAAATGGCACGACAGTCTTCGCCATGCATACAACGACGTCAAAATTATGACAGAAGATTTTGTGCAGACGCAAATTGCAACAGAGCAGCTCAAAGAGTTTTTTGTGCAGGACTACAACGAATATATGACTGCAAAAGGTGATTTTTTTGTGCCACTTTGCGTAGACAATCTGCCAAAACAAGTGACAACCTATGGCAATATGACGCAACAACAGGCAAGCCAAATTGCCCAAACTGCCATGCCAAACGTGCAGACAAACTGATTTGTTGGTATAGTTTCAAAAGCAAAATTTTTTAACTAAAATAAAAAACATAAAAATTTTTAATATACAACGTATGTCATTCTGAACCAAAAGCAGATTTATCTGCTTTTGGTTCAGTTTTTTTGTTTTCGTCAAATTTTTCAACTTTCAATTTTTCAAACCATATTTACAAAATTTGTATTTTGCATATAATATAACTTGTTACGGATAGATGGCTGAGTGGTCGAAGGCGCACGATTGGAACTCGTGTGTATGTTAATAGCGTACCCTGGGTTCGAACCCCAGTCTATCCGCCATGTTTAATCCCACTATGGACGTTGCAAAAAACAATGTCCATAGTGAGATGTTTTTTTGTGTGTGCAAATAAAGCAAGGGACTGCTTTGCAAAAGCAAGTATCCGTCAATTTTAAAGTGTTAAAAGTGGGAGAGGAAAAGATTGTTATGATTTTTAAAGAGTGGGAGATGTTTTTTACCGACTCAAAACAAAATGACGAGCTTGTTGACCAGATTTCAATAAACGTAAGCAACAAGACTTTTTTGCTTGACACAAATGCGCAAGACCTTGTCACAGATGGCTATGACGAAAATGATCAGCCAATCGTGTCATATTACGTCAGCAGATTTATGTTTGACCTTATTGTTGAAAGTATAAAAGCAAAAGGTTTTAAAGAAATTTTTGAGTATTAAAGGTGTTTTATGCAGGATTATTTCAAAAATTTGACTTCACTCAATGCACAACAAAACGAAGATGGTGTTATTCACGTAGAGTATCCTGTCGTTATCGAAACAGACTTTACTCTTGCCGAGCTGGATATTTTTCCAAACGAGCAGGGTTATCTCGTCGTGACGGGTGACAATATGTTTACACGCCACAACGACAATGCAAAATATTATATAGACCTGTTTGAGCAATATGGCAAAAACTGTCACTATGGCATTGCATTAAACGGCGATGTGTTGCAAAAACAATACAGTGGCGATTTTAACGTTCGTGTTGCCGTCAACGAGTTTATCCGTTATCTCATTTATTTTGACGATTTTATGCTAACGTATGACGTGATTGGCAATGGCGACAAATATCTCAAACTTGGCAAAACCTGTCGGCAATACTGGGACGAACAAGACGAAAAATAAAGCACGGATATCCGTGCTTTTTTGTTTGGTGTAAAAAATTTTACACACCTGTGGGTATAAAAGTGTGGCACAAAGTACAAATTTTGCAAACGTATTGATTTGCGCAAAAAAAAGATTGTATAATTGCGACAGAACAACAGTGCATTTCGGTTTTTATCGAAAGGGATGACGAGTCGTCATCCTTGCAATTATCTTTAACATATTCGTTACACACACCCTACGAAAAATCGTTTGTATCGAAAAATCCGTTGTGATTTTGTCTCACAAACGTTTTTCGTGGCCGGGCGCGTTCCGCTCAGACGAAATGGTCGGCGTATAGGATGCAAAGCGGTGCTTTGCTGCAATACGCCTGCACATTACGCCATACAAACAAGTGTTGTTCTGTCATATGGGCAAAAGGAGAGTGTTATGATAGTTTATCACGAACTTGCGTCTTTGCAAAAAGACCTGGGTTTTAGTGCCAAAACTTTATATGGCATCAGCAACAATATTGCAAAACACTATCATACTGTGCTTGTGCCAAAAAAAGACGGCACCAAACGAAAACTCTCCGTGCCCGATGTGATGCTAAAAAGGGTGCAAAGGGCAATTGCAGACAATATTTTGTCGCAATATCCTGTTTCTCGCTATGCAACGGCATACAAACCTGGTGCAAGCGTGCAAAAAAATGCAGGCAAACACGTTGGCAAACAAAAAATACTCAAACTTGACGTAAAGGGTTTTTTTGACAATATTTTATATTCGCAGGTTAAAGATATTGTTTTTTATGAAAAAAAGTTTTCAGAGCCAATACGCATTTTGCTGTCAATGCTGTGCTATTTTAACGACTCGTTGCCACAGGGTGCACCAACTTCACCTGCAATTGCAAACATCATAATGTATCAGTTTGATCAAAACGTTGGCAGTTTTTGCAAACAAAACAACGTCACCTATACACGTTATTGCGACGATATGATATTTTCCGGCGATTTTGACGAAAGACAGATTGTGTCATTTGTGACCAGTGAACTCAAAAAACTCGGCTTGTTTTTAAAAGACAAAAAAACTGCCGTTATACCAAACAGCAAAAGACAGATTGTCACGGGCATTGTGGTCAATCAAAAGGCAAACGTGGCAAGGCAATACAAAAGCAAAATCCGTCAGGAAATGTTTTTTATCAAAAAGTTTGGCATTGACGGGCATTTGCAAAAAACTGGCATAAACAACAGACAAAAATATCTCAATTCGTTAAAAGGTCGCATTGCATTTGTTTTGCAGACTTTGCCTGGCGACAAGGAGTTTTTAAAATATAAAAATTATCTTGCAAATCTAAAATAAAAAAGCACGGTTTATCCCGTGCTTTTTTGTTTGCAAAAAGGTGCCGAAAGGCTGTG
>JAFTHO010000048.1 GCA_017457385.1 Clostridia bacterium
ATTTTGTTTTTGTTTTTTTTGGCATAACTGAGCATTGCAGAGTTGAGAGCAAAAAGCACGTCTGCCCTTTTTGGAACAGGAGGAAAATCCCCTTTAAAAATCTTTTCCACATCTGGCAACTGGTCGCACACACTTGACCAGGCCTTGAACTCTGATGCCATATCCGTGCCAAGTATGCCTGACAACAACGGATACATTTCATTCACGTCGTCGCTGACGTTGTTGAGCAGATTGCTTGCCATCTCCCACGTACGCGGTGTTGCAAATGCCAGAAAATCGTTGTTTTCGTCAAAGGTCATGAGATAGTTTTGTTTGAAAGACAAAAAGCCAAGCACCTTTGCATTTATGCCGTTTGTGGTTGCCCATTTTTTCCACGAAGAAAAACTGCCCTCCACCTGCAGATGCAAAAGTCTGTTTGCAAGTGCTTTTGGCATTTTGTACGCCACCGATTTGTCCGTAACCCTGTTGCCTGCCGCAATGACAATGCAGTTTTGTGGCAGTTTGTGTTCGCCAACAACCCTGTCAAGTGTGATTTGATAAGCGGCCGCCTGAACAGACTGCGGAGCGGCAGAAATTTCATCCAGAAACAAAATATTCACCACATCTTTGCTGTCGTCCATATCAAAAATCTGCGGTCTCAGCCATATTGCAAGCGTTTTGTCCTGATTGGCAGTAGGTATGCCCCTTAGGTCGATTGGGTTAAACAAAAGCAGGCGCACGTCGGTGACATGCACCTTTTTGCCTGTGGATTTTTTTATTTCGTCGGCAATTTGTCTTACTGCCTGAGATTTGCCTACACCAGGCGCACCCCACATCATAACAGAAGGCACGCTTGCAAAAGGCAGGTCGTTTTTGATGCACGAAACGTACATTTTTGAAAGTTGTTGCACAACCTTGTTTACGTTCATAACCGGCACGTTTGGTATTTTTGCAGCCATAAAATCCACTCCTTGAAATATAATGCAAAACTGTTGTGACAACTTTGCATTTTTATGGTATCAAAACACCAAGCAACTATCAATGGCAAAAAATAAAGGTGGGTTTGTTTTGACCCACCTTTTTGTATCTTTTTTGTCACTGTGTCAATCAAGTGCAACGTCAAGTATCATCATGATGACAAAGCCAAGCATTACACCCCACGTTGCAAGATGAGAGTGCCCTGACGTCTGTGCATCCGGGATGAGATCTTCTGCCACGACAAATATCATAGCACCCGCCGCAAACGCAAGCAACCATGGTTGAAGAGTGATGATATACGAAGCCATAAAATAACCCAGGATGGCAGAAACGGGTTCTACCGCTCCACTCGCCATACCAAACAAAAACGCCTTGTGCTTGCTGTTTGTAGCCACCTTGAGAGGCAAAGCGATAGCCGCACCCTCCGGAAAGTTTTGTATGCCCATGCCTATTGCAAGGCCAAGTGCAGATACGTATGCCGCAGTTGTGCCGATTGTTGCGGCAGCACCAAAAGCAAAACCGACGGCAAGACCCTCCGGTATGTTGTGTATCATAACTGCAAAAAACAGTTTTGTAGATTTTTTTGCAGACACGTTAGGACCTTCTTCCTGATTTGTGCCACTGTGCACGTGCGGTATAACTTTGTCAAGCAAAACCAAAAACAAACCGCCAAGCACAAAACCAAC
>JAFTHO010000049.1 GCA_017457385.1 Clostridia bacterium
AAAAAGGAAGATTAGTTTATGAACGAACAACAACCACAATTTGACACAAAAACAAGACTTTGCTGTGTGCTTGCATATTTTTCGGTATTGTTCTTTTTGCCGTTGGTTTTTTGCCCGGGCAACGAAAGAGCGAAATTTCATGCAAATCAGGGACTTGTGCTTTGCATAACCGTTGCAGTGGCAATCGTGCTCATTGCAGTTGCATGCCTTTTTATCCATTCGTCAGAAGTCAAAAATGCAATATACACAATATTCAACCTGCTGGCAGTGTGTTTTTCTATCCTTGGCGTGCTTCACGTATGTCGCGAAGAAGAACATCCTTTGCCAATTATCGGCAATATAAAAATAATAAAATAACAAAGCAAAAAGATGAAACTTTTGTTTCATCTTTTTTTTGTTTAATTTGTGTGCAAAGACTCTTTCAAAAAGCCTTGTTATGTGCTAATATAACTATATAAAATTTAACTTATGTACTATTAGTAAAAAATACGTACTGTTAAAGGAAACATTATGATAAAGGTAGAAAATCTTACAAAAATTTACAAATCAAAAGGCAGTTTCGAATGCAAGGCTCTTGATGGTGTCAGTTTTGTGCTTGACGACAAGGGCTTTGTTTTTGTCATTGGCAAAAGTGGCAGTGGCAAATCAACTTTGCTCAACATGCTTGGCGCACTTGACAACATAACAAGTGGCGACGTAATAGTTGACGGCAACAGTTTGTCATCACTCAAAAACAGTCAGTTTGACGATTATCGAAACAACAACATAGGTTTTATTTTTCAGGATTTTCACTTGATAGACAGCCTTACCGTTCGTCGCAACGTAGAGCTTTCGCTTGACCTGCAAAACAAAAAGGATAGTGGCGAAGTTGACGATGCTCTCAAAAAAGTTGGTCTTGACGGTTATGCAGACAGATACCCACGCGAACTCAGTGGTGGTCAAAAACAACGTGTTGCAATTGCTCGCGCTATTGTAAAAAACCCAAAAGTTGTGCTTGCAGACGAGCCAACCGGCAACCTTGACACAAAAACGTCAAAACAAATCATATCTTTGCTCAAACAACTTTCAAAAGAAATTTTGATAGTTGTTGTTTCGCACAACCTTGCAGATGCACACAACAATGCAGACAGGATTATAGAACTTGCCGACGGCAAAATTTTGTCAGACACAAGCGAAATTTCAAGTTATAAAGACGAAGTTTCAATTTGCAACGACACAGTCAATTTGACATATATGCGCAATCTCACGGCAGACGAAAAGGTGTTGATAGAAAAAGCCTTGTTCAATGGTGAAATAAAGCATATAAATCAACTTGACGGCAAATTTAAAAAGACTGTCGAACCACAATACAACGAAAAGCAAGTGCCTTTGTAAAAAACAAAACTCAAACCAAAAAAGGCAGTCAAACTCACCGGCAATATGATCAAAAGCAGTGTATGGCGTTCTTTTTTGTCAGCATTTATTTCTGCCTGCATCATTGTGGTGCTTGCTTTGTCTCAAACGATAATAGCATTTGACAGCGCGCAGGTCATCAGCAATGAGTTTGCAAAAACAAGCGATGGTCAGGCAATCATTTTGCAAAAAAATGATTTTTATGGCACAAACACTTCAAGCATAAATTCAAGTTATACGATACCAGTTTCTCAAAAAGACATAGATACACTGGCTCAGGCAGGTGGTGTGCAAAAG
>JAFTHO010000050.1 GCA_017457385.1 Clostridia bacterium
CACACCCTTGCCACCGCTGTAACATTTGCCAAGCCAGAATTGTGCTTTTGCATCGCCACCGTTTGCAAGTCTTTCAAAAGCGACAAATGCCCTGCCATACTCTTTGCGGTGAAATGCATTGATTGCGTCTTTGAGGTCGTCTTTGTTTTCTGCAACAACAACCTTTTTTGCCTCTACAGGTGTTTCCACAACCTTTTCTACCACTCTTTCTACAACCACTTCTACCGGTTTTTCTATCACAACGGTTTCTGGCTCTTTATAGTCTGCAAAACTTGCCCATGGGTCGTCGCTTTTGCCGTCCACTTGCGCCCAAGGGTCGTCACAAACGTTGCCACCGATTTTTGCACCGCATTCTTCACAGAAAGGTGCTTTTGGGTCAAGCAATGCTCCGCATTCTTCACAAAACAGTTCTGCCTTTTTTTCTTCTACCTTTTTGCCACAATATTTGCAAAATTTTGCAGTGTCGTTAATTTGTTCTCCACAATTTGGACATGGTTTCATATACATCAGTTCCTTTGCATAAATTTGTAATTGTATTATATCAAAGCAAAAAGTCAAATGCAATATCCGTGCTTAATTTGCGTGTCATTTGTTTTAAAAAATTGTGTATATATATGCAAAAAAGCCACCTTTTTGGTGGCTTTTGTTTTTAAACTTGTTGTTCTGCAAGTTGTTTTGATATCTCGTCGACGTATTGCTTAAAATAGTCTTCGCCTGCGTCAACCGCCTTTGCAAACCAGTATTTTGCCTTTTGCAAATCAACGTTTGTGCCTTTGCCTCTTTGATAGCAAAAACCAAGGTGGCTGTATGCCTCTGTTTCGCCTGCGTCTGCAACAAAAGTCATCAGGTCAAAACCAAGTTTTTCGTCCTGACTTTCGCACCCCTTTCGTGGATACATGAGCATATAAAAAGCGACGTCACACAGACCTTTTTTTGCCTGTTTGTTGCCACCCACAACACCCTTTTTGTACCACTCTGCGGCAAGAAACATATCTTCCTGACAATGATAGGTCCAGCCCGTTTTGTATTGTGCATAGGCACTGCCCTTGTTTCCGGCCATTGTCCAGCACTCAAGTGCTTTTTGTGGATTTTTGTCCGTGCCAATGCCGTCTTCAAAACACCTTGCAACCTTTTCAAGTCCACAAACGTCACCCATACCGGCAGAAGCACAAAAATATTCAAACGCTTTTGCAAAATTTTGTTTTTGTTCTTGCTCAAGCCCAAGTTTGTTGCAAGTTTGCGCAAGGTTGCAACCGCAAATGGTGCATACACCTGCTTTGACATCAGGCTTGCCACCACACAAAGGACAGTTTTTCATATATCATTTTTCCTTTTTGTTTTTTACCATTATAGCAATTGAAAAAAGCAAATGCAATATGCACGATTGATTTTGTCAGGCGTTGCCTATCATCACTTTGCCGTCAAGCCAGTTTGCAAAAAAGCCTTTGAGGTTTGTGCCTGTGGTTTTGCAAAAACTGTCAATCATATCCTGTGGTTTTGCCCTTTTTGTTTTGTAGTCGTCAAAATAGTTTTGCAGACATTTTTGCATTTTGTTTTGACCAAGACCAAAGGCAAGATTGTCAAACAAAAGCAAACCTTTGGTATACGTCATGCACACGTATTCCTGCTCGGTTTTATACTGATTGCTTGCCCTTGTCATGCTTGTATCTGCGCCACCCTCAAAACTGTCAAGCACGTCTACGAAAGAAATATAGTTTCGTTGTGCCGTCTGCACAAGTTTGTCATAGGTCAGTTGGGTTTTGTATTTTTCGTTTGTCTTGAAAAACAATGCCGTGCAAAACTCGGTGAGCCCCTCGTCCATCCACGCATGTGCCACCTGATCGTTGCCAACAAGATTGTACCACCACTGATGAGCAATCTCGTGCACAATCACCTGTTTTTGGCTTGTTTTGTCAAGTGTGGACGAAACGTATACAAGGTTTGGATATTCCATACCGCCATACAAAAAGTCCGTCTGCACCACGCACAGGCTTTTGTATGGATATTTGCCAATCATATTGCCAAAAGTGTCAACCGCATCAACAGCCACCTGCAGATTTGCACCTGCATTGTCGTCGTTGAAATAAAAATAACTCACCGTCACACCGTCTGTCGTGTCCGTTGCTTTTTTGAATTTGTCTGACAGCACAAAGGCAAAATCACGCACTGTTTTTGCATTGCTTGTGGTGATTTTTGTGCCGTTTTGTGTTGTTGTTGCAAAATCTCCCGTGCATGCTATCGTCATGTTTTGCGGATAGGTGACAGTCACGTTATAATTTGCCACGTCACTGCAAAAAGGGTCTCCGTTTGTGCAGTAGGCATCCGTCTTCCAGCCATTGTCATAGGCGCAAACAATGGGATACCAGTTGCCAAAACACACCGCATTGTCGGTATAGCCATATCTGTGGGCAACCTTTGGCAAAAGGTCGGCAAACTCGATTTCAACCACCACCTCGTCGCCATTTTGCAAGGTTTTTTGCAAAGGCACGGTCAAAATGTTTTGGTCCTGACCACCCACGTCAACGGGCACCTCAGTTTTGTCTGCCACCACTTTTGATACCTGAATTTTGCCATAGCTTGCCCCCGACGGATAGGCATTGACAAAATCTTTTTTGTCCACGGCAGGATAGGTTGCATCCTGCCTGAATGCGTTTGGATAAAGATGAAATTTGATTTGGTCAAGACTGTCACCCGTGTTGTTTTTGAAGGTGACACTTTCGTTTGCCACAAGAGTTTTTGTGTCGTGATTGTATTTTGCAGTTATTTGATAGGTAGAAATGTTTTCGCTTGTTTTTTGTATATAGTCATCCCTTTTGCCACACCCTGCAAAAACAAAGCAAAGGCAAAACAGCACACACAAAAAAACAGACGTCTTTTTTGTCATAAAGCACCCCTTTTTTATATTTTCATTGCAATATATTCACTTTTTGTCTGTTTTTTGACGCAAAAGACGTTGTATATGGCTGTTTTTGCAAAATTGCTACTTTTTATTTGACGGATGATATGTTATACTAAAAAAAATGGGGTGAAACAATGCGACTTTTTTTGGGTATTGACTTTGAAGACAGACAACAAAACAACCTTGCAAAAATGCAACAGGCTTTTGAAAACGTTTTGACAAGCGGACGTGCCACCAGGCAGGAAAATATGCATTGCACCCTTTTGTTTTTGGGCGAAGTTGATGCAAGCGACGTGCCGGATATATGCAACAAAATGCATGCCGTGTCAAAAAAACACACGCCTTTTTTGACAAGTTTTTTTGACAGCGCAAACTTTGCAAACGGTTGTGCCGTGATAAAACTGAAAGCAACAAAACAACTTGTTGCCCTGCAACAGGATATAGAGGCAACTTTGGCAGACTACGTAAAAAAGCCAACAAACAAATATATCCCACACGTAACGCTTTTTCGTGATGCAAAATTTGACTTGCCGTTTAGAGAGGCAAAAAAGACTGTGCAAATGCTGAATATGCCTTTTGAAGTGACAAACTTTACTTTGTTTGACAGCACCCGTGGCGAACACGGCATGATATACACACCGATAACTTATTTTAAACTTGGCAGATAATTTAGCAGGAGAAAAGATGAACCCGTTTAAAGACGTGTCCTTTTGTGGTACTTTTCGCAGTTATCAACAAAGGATAATTGACAATGCCGACAAATATTTGTGTGATGGCAAAATACATATAGTTGCAGCACCAGGCAGTGGCAAAACAGTGCTTGGGCTTGAGCTCATACGCAAACTTGGTCAAAACTGCATTGTTTTGTCGCCCACAACAGCCATAAGACAACAATGGGGTGACAGATTTTTGGATTTGTTCGTGCAGGACAAATCCCTTTTTGACAGCCTTTTTTCTTTTGACCTGCACAATCCAAAAGCCATAACTTCTATCACCTATCAGGCTTTGTACAGCGCGTTGGAAAAAGTGTCTTGTGACGACGAAGAACAAACAGATATGTCTGACGTCGATTTGTTTGCCTGTTTGCGCAACAACAACGTAAAGACAATTTGTCTTGACGAGGCACACCATCTCAAAAACGAGTGGCAAAAAGCACTTGAAAAATTTGTTGCCTTTTTGGACAAAGACATAAAAATAATTTCACTCACCGCAACACCACCATATGATGCAGACAACAATGAGTGGCAACGATATATAAACGTGTGTGGCGAAATTGACGAAGAAATTTTTGTACCCGAACTTGTCGCACAAAACACCTTGTGTCCACACCAGGACTACGTATATTTTAACTTTCCTGCACAGCAGGAATTTGACTCTTTGGCACAACACAAACAAAACGTGGCAAATGCTATCGAATCACTTGCACAATTGCCACTTTTTGCAACACTGTGTCAAAAAATAAACCAGTCGTTTGACTATGAACAATTGTTTGACGACGTAAAAAGCAACGTTTGTGTTTTGTCTTTGCTAAAGCACTTTGACATGCCCGTCAACCAGCAACTAACAAAAGTTTTGACAACGAAAGACTCTTTGCCAAGACTTACACCAGAGCGTGCAGAAGTGGCGTTGCAGTTTTTGCTTGACGGCAACCAGTTGTGTGTGGAAGAAAAAGAGCAGATCATTGACGTGTTGAAAAAATGCTCTGTTTATCAAAAAAGAAAAGTCTGTTTGTCTTTGACAGAAAAACTCAAAAAAACAATAGTTTCTTCTGTGGGCAAACTTGACAGCATAAAACAAATTGCAAAACATGAATATGCCTGCATGCAACAAAACCTGCGTATGCTTGTTTTGACAGACTATATCAAAAAAGAAAACATACAAAAAATTGCCACGGCAGAAAGTTTTTCTTCTGTAAACGTGGTGAGTATTTTTGAAACGTTGCGCCGTGCAAACGACCAGGTCAACATAGGCGTGTTGTCTGGTTCTCTTGTGATTTTGCCTAACTGCATAAATTTGTCTGACACAAAACACAAAAAAACACCTGTGCCAGACACAAGATATAACGTTGTGGAGTTTTTTGGTTCAAACCACTTTGCTGTTAGTTTTGTAAGCAAACTTTTTGAACGTGGTGATTTGCAGATTTTGATAGGCACAAAATCTTTGCTTGGTGAAGGCTGGGACTCTCCTTGCATCAACACTCTTGTGCTTGCAAGTTTTGTGGGCAGTTTTGTGCTTTCAAACCAAATGCGTGGGCGTGCAATAAGAACAGACAAAAACAATCCACAAAAAAGTGCAAATATATGGCATCTTGTTACCGTTGAGCCAGAATATCTTTTTAAAGACAAACTGACAGAAAAAACGGCAGAGTTTTTAAAGCATGACAAAAACAAGATTGACTCGTATGACTTTGACGTGCTTGAACGCAGGTTTGACTCTTTTATGGGACCAAACTACACTACTGGCAAAATAGAAAGTGGCATTGAAAGACTGACTGCCATTGCACCACCATACGACAAAACAGGCATTGACAAAATAAACTCGCAAATGCTTTGTTTGTCTTCACAAAGAACAAATACAAAAGAAAAATGGCATGGACTGGTTGAAAAAACAAACTTTAACGTAACGGTAGAAACAAGTGTGCCAAAAGACAAACGCGTGCCCGTGCCGGTTTTTGCAAACGTGCTTTTGTTTACAATGCTGACATTGCTGGAATGCGCTCTTCTTTCTGCTTTTATAAGAGGCATCAATTCTTCTCGCAGTTCGCTCACTATTATGGGGTTGATTTGCAGTATCGTCGTTTTGCTTTTGTTTTTGCATTTTGGCAAAAAACTGATTTTGCACTTTAACCCTGCAAACTCTATAAAAACACTGTGCACGGCACTTTACAGGGCATTGCGTGACTGCAACCTTGTCAACAGTGGTGCTATTGTAAAAACAGAAAAAACAAGCGACTCTGTTTTTGTTGCAGTTTGTCTCAGGCATGCAAGCGTGCATGACCAAAACGTTTTTAACACTGCCGTGACAGAAATGCTTTCGCCAATACAAAACCCACGGTATCTGCTGATAAAAACAAACCGCATGGGCAAAAAAGATTTTTCTGTGTCTTATGCCTGCCCTTCTGTCATTGGCAAAAAGAAAGAATACGCTTTGGTTTTTGAAGAAGAACTCAAACGTTGCCTTTCTGGTTTTGCAGTTGTATACACTCACAACGAGCAAGGCAGAAAACTCATTTTAAAATGCAGAAAAAACTCTTATATCACGGCAAACCAAAAACTGCTGAACAAAAAATACAAGGTTTCTCACTGGGAATAATTTGTGTATGAAGATACTAATTGCTACCGACTCTTTCAAGGGCAGTTTAACAAGCATACAGGCAGGCAATGCAATTGCAAAAGGCATTGAGCAAAGTGGCGTGGATGCCCAGATTGACCTTTGTCCTTTGGCTGACGGAGGCGAAGGCACGGTGGACGCATTTGCAGTTGCAACAAACGCAACTTGTCACGTGGTGCGTGTGACGGGCCCACTTGGCACACAAACAGACGCCACATATTGCACTTTTGACGACGTTGCCGTTGTGGAGATGGCACAGTGTGCAGGGCTTGACCTTGTTGGACAAAACAAAAATCCACTTGTTGCCACAACTTTTGGTGTGGGCGAGGTGATTTTGCACGCCATAAAAAAGGGATGCAAAAAATTTGTAATTGGCATTGGTGGCAGTGCCACAAACGACGGTGGCATTGGCATGTTGCAGGCACTTGGTTTTGGTTTTTTTGACAAACAAAACAAC
>JAFTHO010000005.1 GCA_017457385.1 Clostridia bacterium
CCTCGAAGGTGATTGATTTAAACAATGACGGAATATCGCCATATTCAAAACCCTCTATTGCGTTGGCAGACGCAAAAAAGTTTTGTATTGCATCATAACAATCCGCAGTTGCAAAATTGCCTTTGATATAACTGCCAACTGACGGAGTTGACACCTGACCATAATCCCCTTCTACAAAGACAAGATCTTTTGTTTCTCCACCTTGTTGCATAACAAAACCGTCGTGACTGCAGATATAGTTTTGTCCGTCAACCACGATATAATATACGGGCACGCGAACGGTAACAAACACCCTCACTTTGTTTGGAAGAGATTTTTCTACCCTGACAACCTTTAAACCAAGGTTTGCCTGCTCTGTTTTTTGAGCAATTGCATCAAGATCGATAAAGAGCATATTTTTGCCAAAAAAACTTTTGAAGCAACTTGTATCCACATTGTCTTCTGTCTCTTTTTCTACCTGAACGTATTGACCGTTTTCATTTATAAAATATACTTCTGCCTTTTTGAGAGTGAACACAACGCCACACACAACTATGATGACGGCGCAAAGTGCAAGCACACAAAAAAGACCTATCAGTTTTTTGTTTTTCATAGTTGTATTTTAGCATAATTATCAATTTTGTGCAATAAGGCTAGATGCGTTTTATACATCCACCAACAGAAGAAAGTGCTTCTTCCAGCTGATAATATCCCCTGTCTATATGACGCACGTTGCCAACAATGGTTGTGCCCTCTGCAACAAGACCAGCAAGCACAAGTGCCGCACCACCGCGAAGGTCGTGTGCATATACCTGACATCCATAAAGTTTTTGCACGCCACGCACTATTGCATATCTGTCTTTCACGACAATCTGTGCACCCATTTTTATCAGTTCGCCAACGTGTTTGAATCTTGTTTCAAAAATGTTTTCTACCACAACGCTTGTGCCTTGCGATATGGTTTGCAAAGCAAGCATTTGTGCCTGCAAATCGGTAGGAAAACCGGGATAAGGCAAGGTCTCGACAGTAAGCACACTTTGTGGTCTGTCATATCCTTTTACCAGCAACGAATTGTCACTTGCCAGAACGTCACATGCAACGCCGTTTAGTTTGCTTGTTAGTGCATACAAATCGTTTGGACGGCAGTTTTTGATATGTAGTTTGCCCTTTGTCATGGCGGCGGCAATGATATAGGTGCCTGCAACTATACGGTCGCTTATTGGTACAAACTCGGTGCCAAAAAGTTTTGTCACACCCTCGATTTCTATCATCCCTGTGCCTGCGCCTGACACCTTTGCACCCATTTTGTTTAGCATATCCTGCAGGCAGACAATCTCTGGCTCTTTGGCGGCATTGCATATTGTGGTTTTGCCTTTTATCAGCACAGAAGCAAGCATAATGTTTTCGGTTGCACCCACTGACGGAAAGTCGAGATGTATTTTTTTGCCACGGGCATTTTCGCCATTGCAAAAAATATTTGCACCCTGCTCATGCACAACAACGTTAAGTTCACGCAAGCCTTTAAGGTGCAGATCGATTGGTCTGAGACCGATGTCACACCCACC
>JAFTHO010000051.1 GCA_017457385.1 Clostridia bacterium
AGCAGAGAATTTTTAAATACAAATGGTGCAGTCAAGCACGCAAAAGTATATATAGACAAAAAAGACCGCAAAGCATTTGCAGAGTCAAAAGAGCAAACTCTCAAAGAAGTGGCAGGTAGCCTCAAGAGTGCATCACGTCGTGGTCTTACAGAAAGATTTGACGCAACAGTTGGTGCAGGCTCAGTTCTCATGCCATTTGGTGGCAAAACACAACGTACACCTGCTCAGGCTATGGCGGCATTGTTCCCGGTTCTTCCAGGACAAGAAACAAATCAGGCCAGTGTGATGGCATGGGGATATGACCCTGACCAAACAAGTGCAGACCCATATACAGGCTCATACAATGCTGTATATACTTCTGTGGCAAAACTTGTTGCTGCTGGTGCAGATTATAAAAAAGCATATCTTTCATTCCAGGAGTTTTTTGAAAAACTCCGTCAGGAATCTGTTCGTTGGGGCAAACCTTTTGCAGCATTGCTCGGCGGGCTTGATGCTCAGCTTGAACTTGGTGCTGCTGCAATCGGTGGCAAAGACTCTATGTCAGGTTCGTTCCTTGACAAAGACGTTCCACCAACACTCATCTCATTTGCAGTTGCGCCATTGCTTGCGCAAGATGTTTTGTCACCTGAATTCAAGCAGGCAGACAACAACGTTTATTTGTTTGACGGTGCAAATGCAGATGACAAAAAATCAGCATGGGAAAAATTCTATGCACTTCACAAAGCAGGCAAAATCAAATCAGCATGGGCAGTTGAAAATGGTTTGAAAGAAGCAGTGATGAATATGTCTTTCGGCAACAATATCGGTTTTGCTTCTTCAAACAACGATATCGACTGGGACGGTTTAAGACCAGGTGCAATCGTCGCCGAGGTAGAAGGTGACGCAGATGCAATCAAACTTGGTATGACTACTGCACAGGCAGTTGTAAAGGTTTGCGATGACAGCCAGACTATTGCAGATTTGCTTGCTATAAACGAAGGTGTTTTGGAAAACATCTATCCAAACAGAACAAAACTCGACACAGCACAAGTGCCTGTGATTGAAGATAAAGGTGCAAAATTTGCAGTGCCGAAACTTTGCATTTCAAAACCAAAGGTGCTTATACCTGTGTTCCCTGGCACAAACTGCGAGTATGACAGTGCTCGTGCCGTTCAAAAGGCAGGACTTGCACCAGAGATTGTTGTTATCAACAACCAAAATGCACAAGGCGTTGCAGACTCTGTATCACGTTTTGCAAAACAAGCTCGTGACAGCCAGATTATATTTGTTCCGGGTGGTTTCTCGGGTGGTGACGAACCAGATGGTTCTGGCAAATTTATCACTGCATTCTTCCGCAATCCTGAAGTGAGAGATGCAACTATGGATTTGCTCAAAAAACGTGATGGCCTTATGCTTGGTATCTGCAACGGATTCCAGGCACTTATCAAACTTGGTCTTGTGCCTTATGGTGAAATTATCGATACCGATGCAACTTGCCCAACGCTCAGCTACAACGTAATTGGACGTCACCAGTCAAAAATCGTGCGTACACGTGTAGCATCAAACCGTTCACCATGGTTGTCAAAGATGAAGGTGGGCGACGTGGTAAACGTACCAATTTCTCATGGCGAAGGAAGATTTCTCTGTGACGAACAACTTCTCAATAAACTGGCGCAAACCGGACAAATAGCAACACAATACGTTGACCTCAACGGCAACCCAACAATGGACGTTGACTTTAACCCTAACGGTTCGGTATGGGCCGTAGAGGGCATTACTTCTCCAGATGGTCGTGTGCTTGGCAAAATGGGTCACTCTGAACGTATTGGCAATATGCTTTATAAAAACGTCCCTGGCGAATATGAACTTCGCCTGTTTGAAGCGGCAAAAGATTATTTTAGCTTATAAAAAATCGCCTGTTGCAAAGGGTTAAAAAAACTGTTTGCAACAGGCATTATCAACAAAAGATACAGGAGTTAATTTATATGGAAAAGTTGGATATCAAAAACGAACTGCAACAAAACTCTTATCCTGGTCGTGGCATAATCATCGGCAAATCTGCAGACGGCAAAAAGGCAGTGACAGCATATTTCATTATGGGTCGCAGTGAAAACAGTCGCAACCGCATTTTTGTAGAAGAAGGCAAAGGCATCCGCACACAGGCATTTGACCCATCAAAACTTGTTGACCCAAGCCTTATTATCTATGCGCCTGTTCGCGTGCTTGGCAACAAAACAATTGTTACAAACGGCGACCAGACAGACACAATTTATGACGGCATGGACAAACAACTCACTTTTGAACAATCTTTGCGTTGTCGTGAGTTTGAGCCAGACTGTCCAAACTACACTCCACGCATATCTGGTATACTCAAAGTGGCAGAGGGCAAGTTCAACTATGCAATGTCTATCCTCAAAAGCAACAACGGCAATGCCGACTCTTGCAACAGATTTACTTTTGCATACGAAAACCCAATTGCAGGCGAGGGTCGCTTTATACACACTTACAAATGCGATGGCAATCCATTGCCAAGTTTTGAGGGAGAACCAAAACTCATTTCAATTCCAGACGATATGGACGCTTTTGCAGATTTGTTGTGGAACAGCCTCAACGAGGACAACAAAGTGTCACTCTTTGTGAGATATATTGACATTGCAACTGGCGAATATACAACAAAAATCATCAACAAAAATAACTGACAAGCGGGGTGTATTATGAAAGAACTCGAACTTAAATATGGTTGCAACCCTAATCAAAAACCATCTAAAATTTTTGTAAAAGATGGCAGTGACCTTCCAATCACGGTGCTCAACGGCAGACCGGGTTATATCAACTTTTTGGATGCCTTTAACGGCTGGCAGTTGGTAAAAGAACTTAAAGCTGCAACAGGTCTTCCTGCTGCAACGTCTTTCAAACACGTTTCTCCAGCAGGTGCAGCAGTTGGTTTGCCACTCAGCGAAACATTGGCAAAAATATACTGG
>JAFTHO010000052.1 GCA_017457385.1 Clostridia bacterium
CTGTCACGGCGTGGCTCTACGTTTGAATAACTGCCCTTGTCATAAGGTTTGATATATGCGTTTTTGAGCAAAAGTTGTCCGTTGTGTATCGTGGCATAACTGTCCTTTAGGTTGACCTCTCCCTGACGGATTGATTTTACCTCGCAACCAACAAGGTTTATGCCAGCCTCGAACGTCTCTACCATAGTAAAGTCGTGAAACGCTTTTTTGTTTGTTGAAATTATCTTCATAAAAAAATTATACCATATCAACAAGGTCAAAATCAATCTTTCGTGACAATACGTCTGCACCCACTACTTTGATTTTAACCTGTTGGCTCAAAGTGAATTTGTGTTGTCTGCCAATGAGCGTGTAGTTTTTCTGATCATATTCATACACGTCGTCTGGCAAGTATTCTGTTCTGATGAGACCTTCTACCGTGTTTGGCAACTCAACGAAAATGCCAAAGCTTGTAACACCGCTGATTATGCCGTCAAACTCCATACCCACAAGTTTTTGTGCATATTCTGCCTTTTTCATATCATCTGCATCACGCTCTGCCTCGTCGGCAATTTTTTCGCGTTCGCTTGACTGCACGCAAGCCTCCTGCACAAACGCACCCATGCGGTTGATTGTGTTTTCGTCAACAGAACCGTGCAGAATGAGTTTGAGCATGCGATGCACCACCAAATCGGGATAGCGACGTATTGGCGAAGTAAAGTGACAATAGCAATCGCTTGCCAGACCAAAGTGACCAAGGTTTTCGTGATGATATTTTGCTTTTTGCATACTGCGGAGCATAACTCTGCCAACGATGTGTTCGTATGGCTGTCCTTCTGCCTGAGTCATAATTTTTTGCAGGCTGGAAGAATGTATGTCATCCAGACTTTCGTTGATATACAAACCAAAACCACGCAAAAATGCATTGAGGTCCAAAAGTTTTTGTGGGTCTGGTTTTTCGTGCACACGATATGCAAAAGGCAACTCCATGTGATATACGTATTGAGCAACAGTTTCGTTCGCCAAAATCATAAACTGCTCTATCATTTTGTGAGAAATTGTGCGTTCGTATGGCACAATATCCAGCACACGACCCTTTTCGTCAAGCACAAACTTGACCTCTTTGGTTTCAAAATTGATTGCACCTTGTTTTTGGCGTTTGTCTATCAAAACTTGTGCAAGTCTGCTCATTGTCAAAAGGTCTTCTTTTATGTGAGCATATTTTTGACACATCTGTTCGTCGCCATTGATGATATCCGTAACATCGTCATAAGTCATGCGCTCGACAGTTTTGATGATGCCCTCGCAAATGTCTGCATCAATCACCCTGCCCTTTTTGTCAATTGTCATAAGGCAACTCATTGTGAGTCGATATTGATTTGGGTTGAGCGAGCATATGCCGTTTGACAACTCTGTCGGCAACATAGGAAACACCTTGTCCGGAAAGTATACGCTTGTGCCACGCTCGAAAGCCTCTTTGTCAATTGCAGAGCCTTGTTTTACGTAGTGAGAGACGTCTGCAATATGCACACCCAAAGTAACTGTGCCATCGTCGTTTTGTTTTATTGACACAGCGTCGTCAAGGTCACGTGCATCTGCCCCATCGATAGTGAACACGTTGACATCTGTAAAGTCACGTCTGTTTTTGTGTTTTGACGGATCGACAGTTTGTGGCATTGTTTTTGCAGATTGTTTTACACCATCCGGAAAGTCAGGATTGATGCCGTGTTGCAACGCAACTGACAAAATGTCGTTGCCCTTTTGATTGAGATAACCAATGACGTTTACAATCTCGCCCTCTGGGTTGCGACTGTCTTTTGGATAGTCGGTGATTTTTACCAACACCTTTTGACCGTGTTTTGCACCCATTGTTTTGTGGTTTGGCACAAAAACGTCCTTGGCAAACCTTTCGTCATCCGGCACGACAAAACAATGATGTTTTTTGTCGCAAGTGCCCACAAGTTGTGTCATGCCACGTTGCAAAACTTTTACAACTTCGCCCTCGTCACGGCTGTGCGGTATTTTTTTGACAAGCACTCTGTCCGTATGCAAAGCGCCGTGCAAATGCGCACGGGAAATGAACAAGTCCGGACTTGTTGCTTTTTCGTCAATGCAAAAAGCAAAGCCCCTTGCGTGACCCTGTATTTTGCCTATAACAAAACTTTTGTCGTCAAATGTTTTGTATTTTTTGCTTTTTTCGTCAAACGTCATTTCGCCATCGTCACAAAGGCTGTCCATTGTTTTTATGAGTTCTTGCCCCAATGGGCTTTTGTTGTTTATGCCAAACAGGTCGAAAAGTTGTTTTACCGAAAAAGTCGTTTTTTGTTGTTCGAGCAACACTTGTTTGATTTTTTGTTTTAACGTCATAGTTTTAGTATATCTCTTTTGTAATGTTTTGAGTCAAAAAAACGGGACGACCTTGTCGCCCCGCCAATTGTTGTTATTAAAGAAGACCAATAACAAAGAAAAGAACTGAACTAACTGCAAGAACGATACCGCAGATGATTGTCCATTTTTTCAATTGGTTTTCAAATCTCTTTGCTTTGTTTTTGCCATAGAAAGTGTCAGTTGAACCTGCACCTGTGATAGCATCACTGCCAGAAGAGTTGCCTGGTTGTTTAACGATTGCAAAGATAAGAAAGGCTGCAGAAAGTGCCATAACTACCAACAATATAATTTTGAGCGTCAACGCTAATTCGTAACTCATTGAGAAATATCCTCCATTAGTGTTTGATTAGTGTATCATATTTTTTTTGATTTGACAACAATTTAAACTTTATTTTTGTTTAACAAGTATTTTGCCTGACATTTCTGCAGGAATTTGCATACCCATTGTATAAAGCATTGTTGGCGCTATGTCGCAAAGTGCACCGTCTTCCAGCACAACTTTGTCTTTAAGTTCGTTGTCGATAAGCACAAGCGGAACAAGATTTGTTGAGTGAGAAGTGATCACGTTGCCATCTTTGTCAAACATCATTTCGGCATTGCCGTGGTCAGCAGTCAAAAGCACTCTGCCACCTTTTGCCAAAATTGCATTTACAAGAGTATTTACACAATCGTCAACTGCGTGCACCGCTTTGATTGCCGCATCCATAATGCCTGTGTGACCAACCATATCGCAGTTTGCATAGTTGAGTATCATTGCATCATATTTGCCACTGTCAATTGCAGCAAGTGCTTTTTCTGTAACCTCATATGCGCTCATTTCTGGCACAAGGTCATAAGTTGCAAATTCTTTTTTAGATGGCACAAGCACTCTGTCTTCATTTTCGTTTGGTTTTTCTACACCGCCGTTAAAAAAGAAAGTTACGTGAGCGTATTTTTCTGTTTCGGCAATGCGCACTTGTGTCATATTGTTGTTTGCAAGATATTCGCCAAGTGTGTTTTTGTGACTTTCTGGTCTGTATGCAACGTCAACGCCAACAAAACTTTCGTCATATTGAGTCATGCACACCCAGTAAACGTCACGTTGTTTGCCCGCAAGATCAAAACCGTCAAAACCTTTTTGTGTAAAGGCACGAGTCATTTCTCTTGCACGGTCAGGACGGAAGTTAAAGAACACTACGCTGTCGCCACTTTCAATCGTTGCAACAGGTTTGCCGTCTTTGACAATAACTTTTGGCAACATAAATTCGTCTGTAACGCCATTGTCATAACTTGCCTGGATTGCATCAAGCGGAGACTCAAACTGTTCGCCAACACCCAAAGCCAGCATATCGTATGCCTGAGAAACACGCTCCCATCTGTTGTCACGGTCCATAGCATACATACGGCCACAAACTGTTGCAACCTGGCCAAAGTTGAGTTCTGCCATTTTGTCGCAAACCTGTTTTACATAAGAGTAGCCACTTGTTGGATGCACGTCACGACCATCGAGATAGCAATGAACGTATACGTTGTCGAGACCTTTTCTTTTTGCAAGTTCGATAAGTGCAAAAATGTGAGTCATGTGACTGTGTACGCCACCATCAGAAGTGAGACCCATGAGGTGAAGTTTGCCACCTGTTTTTTTGCAGTTTTCTACCGCACCCAAAAGTGCTTTGTTTTCAAAAAAGTCACCGTCAGAAATTGACTTTGTAATCCTTGTGAGTTCCTGATAGATAACGCGACCGGCACCAATGTTGAGGTGGCCAACTTCGCTGTTGCCCATTTGACCCTCTGGCAAACCAACCGCCATACCGCTGGCATTGAGGTTGCAGCAAGGATATTGTGACATAAGACGGTTTACGTTGATGCTGCCGTCTGCTTTTATTGCGTTTCCTTCTTTCTGATCATAAAGGCCATAGCCGTCCATGATGACCAGAGCAGTCAATTTTTTATCCATTATTTCGCCTTTACGATAGCCTGGAATTTTTCTGGCACAAGACTAGCGCCACCGATAAGACCACCGTCGATTTGTGGCATTGACAAAAGATCTGCCGCGTTTTTTTCGTTCATACTGCCACCGTATTGAATAAACACGTTTTGTGCAACTTCGTCACCATATTTTTGAGCAAGAATGCCACGGATATAACCGATTGCATCGTTTGCCTCCTGATTTGTTGCAGTTTTGCCAGTGCCGATTGCCCATACAGGTTCGTATGCAATCACAACGTCTGCCATTTGTTCAGCAGAAACTTGCGCAAGACCTTCGAGAGTCTGACGTTTGAGCACTTCTTCCATCAAACCACCTTCACGTTCGGCAAGAGTTTCGCCAACACAAACGATAGGTTTGAGACCGCCTGCCAAAGCTGCGAGTGTGCGTTTGAGCACAGTTGCATCTGTTTCGCCAAAATACTGACGTCTTTCGCTGTGACCAATTACAACGTATTCTACGCCAAGTTCTTTGAGCATGTTTACGCTGATTTCGCCAGTGAAAGCACCACTTTCTGCCCAGTGTACGTTTTGTGCACCGATTGCAATGTTTGTGCCTTTTGCAAGTTCTACCGCTGTGGCGAGATCAGTAAATGGTACGCAAAGCGCAACACGGTTGTTTGCGCCTGCTACCAATGGGATAAGTTCGTTTATAAATTGTTTTGTGTCGGCAATTGTTTTGTTCATCTTCCAGTTGCCGGCAATAAATTTGTTTTTCATATTAACTAACCTTCTTGATGATATGCTTATTTGTTGTCAAGACAAGCAATGCCAGGAAGTTCGAGACCTTCCAAAAATTCAAGGCTGGCACCGCCACCAGTTGAGATGTGGCTGATTTTGCTTGCAAAGCCCATTTGGATTGCCGCCGCAGCACTGTCGCCACCGCCAATGATAGTGATTGCATCGCTGTTGTCAGCCAAAGCCTGTGCAACTGCTTTTGTGCCTTGTGCAAGAGTTGGGTTTTCAAACACGCCCATAGGACCGTTCCAGATAACTGTTTTTGCGTCTGCAACGATGCTTGCATAGAGTTTTTGAGTTTCTTCACCAATGTCAAGACCTTGTCTGTCTGCAGGGATCTGGTCGCTTGGTACAGTAACAACTTCTACAGGAGCGTCGATTGGAGATGGGAATTCTTTTGCAGTGCGTGTATCGATTGGGAGATACATTTTAACGCCTTTTTCTTCTGCCTTTGCGAGCAAGCTTTTTGCAAGGTCGAGTTTTTCGATTTCGCAAATGCTTGTGCCAACTTCGTAACCCATTGCTTTAAAGAAAGTATATGCCATACCACCGCCGATGATGAGGCTGTCTACTTTGCTGATGAGATTTTCGATAACGCCGATTTTGTCTGATACTTTAGAACCACCAAGAATTGCAACAAATGGTCTTGCTGGGTTTTCTACTGCGCCACCGAGGAATTTGAGTTCTTTTTCGATAAGGAAGCCTGCTACAGATACGTCAACGAATTTGCTGATGCCTGCTGTAGAAGCGTGTGCTCTGTGTGCAGTACCAAAAGCGTCGTTTACGTATACGTCAGCAAATGATGCGAGTTTTTTGCAGAATTCTTCTTCGTTTTTTTCTTCTTCTGCATGGAAACGAAGGTTTTCGAGCATAACAACTTCGCCTGATTTTACCTTTTCAACAAGTGCTTTTGCGCTGTCGCCAACAACGTCAGTTGCAAGTTTTACTTCCATACCCAAAAGTTCGCCAAGTCTTTTTGCTGCTGGAGCAAGACTATATTTGTCGTTGAATTGTCCTTTTGGTCTGCCAAGGTGACTCATCAAAACAACTTTTGCACCTTGTTCCAACAAATATTTGATTGTAGGAAGTGCAGCATTGATACGGTTGTCGTCTGTGATGTTTTTGTTGCCGTCGAGTGGTACGTTAAAGTCTACTCTGACAAGGCATCTTTTGTCCTGTACGTTTACGTCTACGATACTTTTTTTCATTACAAATCCCTCCCAAGGATATTACGTTTAAATTATTGAACTGCACCACGTGCAATTTTTGCAAGGTGGTCACCAACTCTTTCGAGGTTGTTTACGAGGTTGATGAACACAGAACTGCTTTCGATCTGACATTCGCCTTCGTTGAGACGTTTGATGTGTGACTCGAGCAAAACTTTTTTGCAATTGTCCACGATATCTTCACGTGCTTCTATTTCAGGCAAACGAGATGCTACTTTATATTCAAACACGTCGACAACTGCCGCAAACTGTTCGTCCAGAGTTGCCTGCATGTGTTTGATTTCGTGCATAACTGCAGGTGAGAATGCCAAACCTGTTTCTTCTACCGTACAGCAATAGCGACGGATGTTTTCTGCCAGTTCTGAAAGACGGTCTACGTCTGTCAAAGCGTGGTGAATCATACCCAATGTTTTTTCGTCGGCATATGCGACTTCTTTGTTTGAAACTTTGATGATATATTTTGTAATGCTTGAACTGTAAAATTTGAGTTGCTTGCGATATTGCTCAACTTCTGCAAGTTTGCTGTTGTCTTTGCTTGTAAATGCATTGATTGCAATGTTGAGTGCCTCTTGTGCAACAAGGATTGCATTTGTAACTTCTTTTACAGATTGTGCAACCGCGATTGCAGGTGTTTCGAGAAAACGATCGTCGATAAATTTGCAACGCAAAACTTCTTTGTCGTCTGCTTTGTCTTTGATGAGCAAAGTAGAAACTTTTACAAGTACGTTTGACAATGGCAACAAAAGCAAAGTTGTAACAACGTTAAACAACGTGTGGAACATTGCGATTTGTGTTGCTGCTGCCTCTGGGAACCATGCCTGGAAGGTAACCTCAAAAAAGCTTGGCCACAGCATGAGCACGATCATAAATACAATCGAGCCGATAACGTTAAACATCAGGTGAACGAGTGATGCACGTTTACCGTTTGCATTGGCACCGATTGATGACAAAATTGCAGTCACGCAGGTACCGATGTTTGTACCAAGGATAACGTACAATACTGCGTTGCCACCGCCACCGATTGCAATGCCTGCCGCTGCCATAGATACGATGATACCTGTTGCAGCAGATGAGCTTTGAATGAGCGCAGTAAACAATGCACCAATAACAAGCAATACTACTGGATTTGTGATTGTCTGCAAAGTCTCCTGGAAGAAAGGAGCATCTCTCATTACTCTCATTGCATCTGACATAATGTCAAGACCAATAAACAACATACCCAGACCGGCAAGAATTGTGCCGAGAGTTTTTGTTTTGTCTTTTTTGCCAAGTATTGTCATAAATGCACCCACAAAAGACAAAAGCATGAGCCACGTTGTGATATCAAATGATTGCAATGCAGCAAGTTGTGCCGTGATTGTAGTACCGATGTTTGCACCCATGATGATTGGCACGGCTTGTGTCAACGTGAGGATGCCGGCATTTACAAAACCGACAGTCATAACTGTTGTTGCAGATGAGCTTTGGATGATGACAGTCATGCCTGCACCAACGCCAACGCCCTTTATACGATTGTTAGTGACACTGTTGAGGAGTGAACGCAAACTTGTGTTTGCGAGTTTTTCCATACTGTTGGACATCATATTCATGCCAACAAGGAACACACCAAGGCCGGCAAGAAGCATCAATATATTACTGATACTGATGGACCCCGCTTCGGCCATAAATGAAGCTAACATTTCTATATTCCCCCATTATCAAAATTTTGGTTATATCAATTATATAATTTTTGGCTTGCAAGGTCAATGAAAAAAAACAAAAAAACTGCCCGAAATGGACAGTTTGTATCTTTTTATATAATTATCTTTTGTCTTGTCAGTTTTTGAAATAATCTGTCAGCAAAGCCAGTTGCTCGTCGACAGTTTTTGTCTTGAAAATTTCGTTGAGCAATGGTTTGACTCCCCTTTTGCCTTTTAGATATGCACCGATATGCTTTTTCATTTCACCTGCAACCACGTGAGCCGGCAAATGTTTTAGCATAAGGTAATAATGGGTTTTTATATCTTCAAAAGGATTTACGTCAACCTCATGACCTGCAAGTTGGGCAAACAGCCATGGTCTGCCACCAGACCCACGGCCTATGGCAACGCCAAATGCACCTGTCTGTGACAAAACGGCACCCATATCCTCTTTTGTTTTTACGTCGCCGTTTGCATACACGGGGATATCAACAGCCTCAACAACCTGACGGATGATATCCCAGTCGGCAACATCGCTGTACATTTGCTCTTTTGTTCGACCGTGCACAGTGATCATACAAGCGCCGTTGTCCTGACACATTTTTGCAAACTCAACTGCATTTACGTTGTTGTCGGTATATCCTTTGCGAAACTTTACCGTCACCGGTTTGCCACTGTTTTTCACGCAGGCATCAATTATTGCGCCTGCTTTTTTTGGCTCAAGCATAAGCGCACTGCCCTCGCCGTTTCGCGTGACTTTTGGCACGGGACAACCCATGTTTATGTCGATGGCATCAAATTGCTGAATTTCGTCATACTTTACAACCTCGGCAAAAACCGCAGGATCGTGACCAAACAACTGCACTGCAACCTTGCTTTTTGTGTTTTGTGGCAACTCCATGCCAAGCATATCGAAAGCAACTTTGTTTTTTTGTTTGAGTGACATTGCAGACACCATTTCACTCACAATAAGACCGCAGTTGTATTTTGCACACAAATAACGAAAACCAACGTCGGTATATCCTGCCAGAGGTGCTTGCATAAGGTTGTTGGACAACGAATTTATAAAGTCATTTGTTTTCATTTTTTACAACCCTTTTTGCTTTGCCTCGCTCCAGAAAGACTCCATCACGTCGTTTGGTGCATCTGCAAAGTTTTTGTATTGTTCGAGCACCTTGCCCTCCATATATTCAAACCTGTTGACAAATTTTGTGACCGCCTTGTTGAGAGTAGTCTCGGCATCAAGTCCCAAAAAGCGACAGATATTGACCGCCTGAAAGAGCAAATCGCCTGCTTCTTTTTCAATTTCGCACTCGTTTTTGTCTGCAACTGCTTTTTTGAGTTCGTCTGCCTCTTCAAACAGTTTGTCAAACAAGCCGTCTGTTTCGTTCCAGTCAAAACCATTTTTTGACGCTCGTTTTTGCACCTTTGATGCACGTGTAAGTGATGGCAGACCTTTTGCAACTTTGTGCATACTGTCTGTAACAGTGCTCATGCCCTTTTCGATAGCCTTGTTTTTTTCCCAAACGCTGAGAGCATCCTCACTGCTTGTTGCCTTGTCCAGACCAAACACGTGACTGTGGCGGAAGATGAGTTTTTTGCACAGATTTGCAATAACTTCTTTTTCGTCAAACTCGCCCTCTTCTTCTGCCAGAGAAATGTGAAAATATGGCTGAAGAATATTGTCGCCTGCTTCTTCTATCATATTGTCGATATCGCCACTGTCAATGGCGTCAACAAGCTCGTATGCCTCTTCAAGCACGTTTGCACGCAAACTTTCGTGCGTTTGCACTTTGTCCCACGGACAGCCCTTTTCGCCCCTCAAAACACGCAGAATAGCTTTGAGATCGGCAACCTCAAAACTCTTTTTTTGCGTGAGTGGTTTTGTCTGTATAAGCAGACTTGTGCGCTCGTCATAACTGCGTTGCTGGTCAAGTTCGTACAAGGCAATGTTTTTTACTCTGCAACCGTTGCACAACACAACGTCTTCTTCGTCGTCAAAAAACTTTGACAACTTTTCTTTAACGGCAGATGCAAGATATTTGTCGTCAATTTCGCTCACAACCAAAGGCACGTTTGTAGACAGAGTTTCGCTGTCCACAAGCTCGGTTGCGCAAAAATATTGAAATTTGCTTTGTGGACAGACAGACAATGCCTTTTGGCTTTGTGCCACGCCTGCAAAAATTTTAAACTGACATTTGTCTTTGAGATATTGCACTGTGCCGTCGTCTGTTCCGCTACCGTTTACGCAAAAGACAACTTTGCCCTTTTGAGATTTTAAAAACTGAAAAATGCTTTCGTCCAGATGAGAAAAATCCTGCGCATTGTCATAAAGTTCGTCACAGGAAACAAAATTTACATTTCGCTCTGAAAGTGTAAGTGCAGTTTTTGTAAGTGCAGTTTTGAGCACCACGACGTCGGCAGACTCGATTTCCTGCAGACCCTGCAAAGTGACGTGATCTTTTTCGTACCCCAAACCAACAACAGAAAGTTTCATTTGTTATTTCTCCTGATAGAGTTTTTGCAAAAATCTGCCCACCACCGGCACTTTTGACGCCTCTTTTTTGTCAAACACACCAAGCAAAACAATCATTGCAAGGTAGACAACAACACCAAGGCACACAAGCACAAGCACGCACACGCTGTTTGGCAAAAACTTTGCAAACAAACTGCGTGTTGCAAGCAAAAACACCGTCATAACAAGACCACATGCAAGCGGTTTTGCCACGACTTCGTTAAAGCGTGGTTTTATTTTTTGCACACGAACAATATACAACAAATCACCCAAACATGCAACAAAATAGCAAATCACACTGCTGACAGGCGCACCGAAAACGTTAATATCTTTGTTTGACAAAAGCACAACTGACAACAAGGTTTTGACAACCGTTGACGCAAACAAAAACACAACCGGTGCATAAAGTCTGCCACCCGCCTGCAAAATTGCCGTGCCCGTCTGCACGAGCGACAAAAACAAAACGCTCACACCCGCAACACGCACCATGTCAGACGCAAGCAAAATTTCGTCAAAAGGCAAACCACCGTACAACAGTTGAGTTACAGGCTGAGCAAGCACAATGAGTCCAAGCGAACAAGGCAACCCCACCACCATTGTAAGTTTGATTGCAAAGTTTGCTTTTTGTTTTGCACCCACGTCGTCGCCTTTTGCATAGTGTTTTGAAATTGCCGGCACGATTGCCGTGGATATGCCAAGCGTGAGCACAACGGGCATGTTGAGCAGACTGTGCACAGGTCCTGCCCAAACGCCATACAAACCAGTAGCATTTGGCACTTTTAGCAAATTTAGCACAAGCACGCTGTCCACAAGTTGAGTGAGAGGAATTATAAGACCACTCATAGTGATTGGCAGACACAACACAAGCAGTTGTTTTATCGTGCTTTTTGTGTTGAAAGCATCTTTTGTTTTTGTCAAAACAGGTTGCTTTTTGTTTGCAAACTTTTTGATAACGACAAGCAACAACAGTGCCACAAGTTCGCTTGCAGTCACGCCCAAAATTGCAAAGTTTATGCTTTTGACAACGTCTGGCATAAAAGCAATTGCACCAGAAAGACCAATTGCCATTTTGACAACCTGCTCCACCACCTGCGACAATGCGGTTGGCTCCATTTGCATAAGCCCCTGAAAATATCCTCGATATGCCGAGATGATGCACACAAAAAACACGGCAGGCGAAATTATTTTGTATGCACCAGATGCATCCACGTTGCCCTGCAAAGCAGAAATGCCGTCTGCAAAAGCAAACAACACCACACTGCCCACCAAACCAAACAACGCAAGCAAACCAAGTGCCGTTTTGAACACCTTGTCTGAATGATCACGTCTGCCAATGGCAATTTTTTCTGCCACAAGTTTTGACACAGCAACGGGTATGCCTGCGGTAGAAATTGTGAGCAACAGCGAAAACAAAGGAAACACAAACTGATACAAACCCATGCCATAACTGCCCACAAGGTTTGTTAGTGGTATGCGATAAAACGCTCCGATGAGTTTTGCAACAATGCCACCCACACTCAGCACAAACACACCCTTTAAAAAACCGTTTTGTTTTTTGTTAATTGTTTTTTGCATAATAATGTATACGCTCCACAAAAGTCAAAAACAACTTTTACAAATTGTTTTAGTTTAGTTTTTGTCGTGGTTGTGATATTATGCAGTTTTTTGCAAACAAAAAAAGCGGACGCACCGTCCGCTTTTGGTTTTTTGTTTTAGTTTTTGTATTCAACGTCGATAGTATCTGTATAACCAGTGATTACGTCGCTGTTTACAACGATTTTGCCTTCTTCTTTGTATTTGTTGTACAAAGTTGCAACTTGTTCGTCAGAGAACAAAGTTTTAAGTTCCTGATAGATTTCCTGATGGAATCTCCAGCTTGCAGAACCACCTTCGCTGCCATAGTTGTTACGTTCTGCAAAAGAGATGCTGTCTGCAACAACTTTGCCGTCAACCCAGATGAGGTGAATGCCATAATCAGTAACGCAATATGTCATTTGCTGACCATGATTGATTGCAAATCTTGATGCATCTACAAACTCTTTAACAAAGCTTGTGCCACCAAAGCCAAGGTCTGTTGGATCTTTGCTCACAACGTAACCACGAACAGGGTTTTGCATGCCAGGGTCTGTGTTGTATTTGTAAGTGGCCTGGATAAAGCTGTTTCTGTCTGAAGTGTCAATTTCTGCTCTGACTTGTGCAGGAGTGATACCTTCGTTGCCATCGTTGTCTGTTACTTCGATTTCATCCGCCATTGCTTTACGATAATCTTTGTATTGAGCAGATTCTGCACCAAAACGTGATTTTGCAAGGTTTAAAAGCATTGTCTGTTCGTCAGAGAATGGGAGCAAAATACTGCGTACGTAGTAATATTGATCTGCATATTGCTGTGGAACGTAATATACAAAATCATCCTCTGTGAGGCCTGTGATAAAGCTTGCAAAAGAAGATGGGTTTTGTGTATATTGATGAGTTGCCTGTGCAATTTTTGCATCGAGTCTTGCGTTGAAAATATCCTGTGTGATTTCTGTCTGATTTGCAAGATAGAGATCTGTGAGATAATTTTTAGCAATTTGTGCTTCGATCTGACTTTCGATTGTCTGAGCAATATATTCTTCTACTGTGAGTTTTTTGTTGTTTTTGATGTTTTTAGTCACTGTAGAAACTGCTTTGTTTTGTGCTTTGATATAGTCTGCTGCAGTCACGTCCTCATCGTCGTCCTTTTCTTTAACAAGACGTTCGTTAAGGTCTGCAACGATGTCAGCAAGAATTGGGCTGTTTTCTTCAAACACGTATTTAACTGACACAAAGTCCTGTGCAACGTATTCTTCAAGTGCTTTGTCAAACTCTTTAACGTCAAGCTCTTTGTCTGAATCTGCAGGTGAATAGCCGTTTTCGTGAGTGATCATTTCTGGATATTCGTTGTCTGCTGACTCTGCCTCAAAAGTAAAGTCTGCATTGAGCTCTGACATTGTGAGAGAATCAAGACTTGCATAGAAAGAAAGGTATACGCTTTTTTGGATGTATTCAAGCTCGCTGTCTGTAAGATATTGAGCATCGCCACCCATTGCAGTTGCAAGTGTGCTTGTGTTTTTTGTGCCACTGAAAGTTGTTTTATACTCGTTGAGCATAACTTTTTGTTGCACAAACACAGGGAACATCATATCCCATACCTGCTGATAAGTATAACCTTGTTGAACGTAAGCAGCACCATTTGCATCGAAATAGTCGATAACCTCGCCAAGAGTTACTGTTTCCTGACCAACTGTAAGAGCCACCTGGTCACGATATCTGTCTTCGTTGAGCACAAACAAGCCACAGCCTACAAGAAAAGTAAGACTGAAAACTGCAAGTGCTATTATACTAAGAAACTTTTTGAATTTAGCCATTATTTGCCTTCTCCATAAAATATGTCGCCTATGATTATACTAAAAAATTTGATCTTTGGCAATAAAATCAAATGTTTTTTTCGTATGCGCAATCAACAAACTGGCACACTTGTTCAAAACTTTTTGCCATATTGCTCTTTTTGCAGTCAAAAACCACTGCCAGCTTGTGAGTAACGTCAAGATGGGTGATTGTTTTAAACTTTTCAAGCGCATCAAACACACCCTGATTTTGCAGATAGCTGACGGCAAAAAAGCACAATTCTACCCTGCCCGGCTTTACAACGACTTCGCTGATGCCAAGATGAGATGCCTTTTGCTTGAGCAAGCACATATCAAGCAGATTGAGCACCTGTGCAGGTGGGTTGCCATATACGTCTGTGATTTCGTCAAGCAGTTCGTCTGCGTCCTGTTTTGAAGAAATTGCAGAAAGTCTTTGATAAAACGCCATTCTGCTTTCGCCATCTGTGATATAGTCTTTTGCATTGGCATCAATTGCCACGTCAAGAGTGCACTCGATTGTCTCTTTGGTTTTTACACCCTTGAGTTCGTCCACTGCCTCGCCAAGCAGTTTGCAATACATATCGTAGCCGACTTTTTCCATATGACCGTGCTGTTCTTTGCCAAGCACGTTGCCTGCACCACGGATTTCAAGGTCACGCATTGCAATTTTAAAACCACTGCCAAGCTCGGTATATTCAAGCACGGCATTGAGTCTTTTGTTTGCGTCTGCAGTCAGGATTTTGTCTTCACGATACATAAAATATGCAAAGGCACGGCGGTTGCTCCTGCCAACACGACCACGAAGCTGATAAAGCTGACTGAGACCAAATTTGTCTGCGTCATATACCAGAATTGTGTTTGCATTTGGGATGTCAATGCCGTTTTCTATGATAGTAGAGCTTACAAGCACGTCATATTCGCCGTTGGTAAACTCGTATATCTTTTTTTCAAGCATGCCTTCGTTCATTTGACCGTGTGCAACGCAAAATTTCACACCAGGCATCATCTGCGAAAGTTTAAATGCAAACTCCTCGATAGTTTCTACCCTGTTGTATACAAAAAATGCCTGACCACCACGGTTGACTTCTCTCATGATGGCATCGCAGATGAGATAATCCACACTTTCTACAACATACGTTTCGACAGGCAATCTTTCCTGCGGTGGCGTTTGTATAATGCTGATATCCCTCATGCCTGTTAGTGACATGTGCAACGTGCGTGGAATTGGCGTTGCAGACAAGGTGAGTACGTCTACGTTTTTTTTGATGTTTTTTATCGTTTCTTTGGCCTCTACACCAAAGCGTTGTTCTTCGTCCAGAATGAGCAGACCAAGGTTTTTAAAGTGCACGTCCTTGCTGAGCAGTCTGTGAGTGCCACAAACCATTTCTACCCTGCCAGTTGCAAGACCGTCCACAATGGCACTTTGCTCTTGTTTAGACCTGAATCTGTTGAGTGACTTCACCTCAAAACCAAAATCCTGCAGACGTTTTTTTGCATTTTTAAAGTGCTGTTCTGACAAAATTGTGGTTGGAGCAAGAAAGGCAACCTGTCTGCCACTTGCAAGCACCTTGAAGGCGGCACGCAACGCAACCTCTGTTTTGCCAAAACCAACGTCACCACACACAAGACGATCCATGATTTTGTTGCTCTCAAGATCGTTTGTGATGTCCTGTATGCATTTTAGTTGATCGACGGTTTCTTCGTGAGCAAACGATTTTGCAAACTCGCCCTCCAAAAAACTGTCTGACTGATAGCAAAAGCCACGTGCTTTTTCACGCTCGGCATAAAGTTTGAGCAAGTCAAAAGCCATTTCTTTTACTCTTTCTTTTACCCTTGCCTTTATCTTTTTAAACTCTTCGCCACCAAGTTTGCTCAGTTTTGGTGCTTTGTCTCCACCGGAATATTTTGACAACATGTTTGTAGAGTCAACCGGTACGTACAAAGTATCCTGATTTTTGTATTTTACAACGATATAATCTTTTGTGCCATAACTTGTTTCTATCGACTCTATGCCCTGACACAAACCAATGCCGTGCAGTTCGTGGACGACGTAGTCGCCAATGTCAGGAGTGGTAAAGATTTTGTCGTTGCTCTTTTTTAATTTTTGTTTTTTTGCACCCTTTGACAACACGTCGTATACGCCAATGAGCACAGTTTTGTTGTCGTGATCCACAAAACCATACGGCACGTTGCGTATGCAGATGCAAATGCCTTTTTGCAAAAAGTCTTCTTCATCCACAATGCCAACAAGCAGTCCGTTGTATCTGAGTTCGTCCTGCAAAAGTTTTGCATCGTTGTTGTCTTTTGCATAAAGCACCACACGATAGTCGCCTACAACCCAGTTTTTGAGGTCGTCGCACAACATCTGCATTTTGTTTTGATATGCAACAAGCGGACTTGACCTGAACTTTTGCACCTCGTGTGATTTGAAAAACACGTTGGTTGAAGACATCCCCTGAAAGGCTGTCTGCGCAAAACTGTCAAACAAACCAAAAAGCACGCTTCTGTCCACCAGCTGATCTTTGCTCTCGGGCAAAATTTCGCCCTTTGAAAGCAAATATGCAATACGCTGATAATGTTCGTCATATACGCCGGCAACACGGTCGGCAGTTTGTTTTGGTTCGTCCCACACAACTACTGCATCTTGTGGCAGATAATCTGCAAGCACAGAGTTTTTGACAAAAGGCAACAGCCATGCATTGGAAAAGTTTTTGTTTTCAACACCGACAAAAACGTTTTCTACCACACTGTCAAGGCGTGTTTTTGCATCCGGGTCGAGTTTTTGTCGTGAACTGCTTGCCCACACCTGTTCGCAAAGCAGGTTAAAATCAAAGTCATCTTCAAAAAACTGATTGAGTGGCACAACGTCTGCCCTGTCGATTTTTTGTATTGATTTTTTGGTTTGTTTGTCAAAAACACGAATATCCTCTACGTCGTCGCCAAAAAACTCGATACGCACAGGGTTGTCATATCCCGGACAGTATACGTCCAGAATGTCACCCCTGCGGGTAAAATCACCCATAACCGTGATTTCGTCCACCTGACAATAACCTGCCGACACAAGTCTTTTTGCGACGTCAAAAATATCGGCACTGTCGTTTTTTGCAATGCTGATGACGTTTTTGACAAAACTGTTTTTGTGCGGATATTTCTGGCACAATGCCTCTATCGTGGTGACAACACCATCAAGTTCGCCCTGCATTTGAAAAAGCACCTGACTGCGCATTGCGCGTGAAGACACAGATGCGCCCTTGTTGCTGACGAGAACTTCTTCTTTGGGCGAAAGATAGGCATATTTTTTGCCTAACGAATTGAGCTGATTTAAAACTTCCTGTGCGCTGACGTAGTCGCTTGCAACGTACAAAACAAATTGTGGCAAAAGCCCTGCAATAAAAGGCTTTTGTTTTTTGCACACGCCAAAAGCCGAGGTATTTTTTTTACCCCGGGTGTTTTGGACTATTTTGTTGTAAGTTGCAAAGTTTTGTAGTTTTTGTAAAATCACTTTTGCACCTTTAAAATCATATTAAAAACAACTATTTTACGTTGTATTTTTGCATAATTTTTTGCACGTCCTGACCTTTGCAAAACTCTTGCATTGCATCTGCAACGTTGTCAAAAGTCTGGTCAAGAATTTGCATATCCTCTTTTGAAACACGGGAAAGGACAAAATCTTTTAGCTCCATCTGTGCGTTTGAGCCTCTGCCAATGCCAATGCGCAATCTGTTGAATTGTTGCGTGCCAATTTGTTGCACAATGTTGCGCATGCCGTTGTGAGTGCCGGCACTGCCGTTTTCTCTTATGCGCACCGCACCAAGACGAAGGTCGATGTCGTCGTATATAACAAAAAATTCGTCCTGCTGTATTTTGTATTTGGATGTGAGCGAAATCACGCTTTCGCCAGACAAATTCTTATACGTCTGTGGTTTTGCAAGTATGACTTTGTTGCCACCGATAAAGGTATGTGCAGTTTTTGCCTTGCACTCGTTTTTGCTGAAAGTAACGCCAAGTTTTTGTGCAAGACGGTCAATTGCCATAAAGCCAATGTTGTGAAAAGTGTTTTCGTATACCTTGTCCGGATTGCCCAGACCAACAATAAGATACATATTTTCCTCTGTAAAAAATCAATTAATAAGTGCATCGAACAAACCTTTGTCGTTTGCAAAAGACAAAAGTCCGTCAAAGCAATATACGTCGGTGCAAAGTGCAAGACAAAGGATTGCGATATTTTCGTCCCACAACGGAGTTTGTTTTGCCATTGCTTTGCACAAATTGTTTATTTTTTTTGCCATTTGCAGATTTTGCCTTAACAAATCTCTGTTTTGCTCAAAAGCCTTGTCGTCACTATTCCAGCCATATGACGGCTCGACGTCAAAACCAAAATGCTTTTTGACAAGGTTTGCATGCAGATATCTGTCTTTGTCTATCGTGAGCAGACAGTTTTCGTCCACAATTTGACTGTATATTTTTTCAAGCACGTCCGCAACCACGCAGGACAACTCGCCAACACTATATTCCGGATATTTGCTTTGCAATGCCCAGGTAAAAGCGTGCACTCCGGCAAAATTGTCTTTGTTTGCTTTGGACAAACATTTTGCCACAGAAATGCGATATTGGCAAGCAAAAATTTCGCTAACAG
>JAFTHO010000053.1 GCA_017457385.1 Clostridia bacterium
ATATTCTACCGCACCGCCTGCGTTTACAAACATAGTCACAACGATGTCCGGCCTGAACTCGTCTATCTGCTCTTTGATTTTAACAAAGACGTTGCGCATAGTGCGACAAAAACTTTTTGTAAAATCGCCGTGTATCCTTTTTCTGTTGGCGAGCCATATTTTGTTGTATATTTTTGGGATGTGTTTTACCGCCCAGATGTACCCTTTGTTGAATAAGGCATATTCTTTTGGCAACTCGCCAAAAATGTCATAAATTTTTGTATCTATGCCACGGCTTTTGCACTCGTTTTCGTATGCACGCGCCATTGCATTGTGGCCGTCACCGCATCTTGTTGATAAAAAAAGGATTTTCATTTTGTCACACCTCGTCATTATTTTACAATAAAACAACAAAGTTTTCAACACCAGTCCCTTTTATTTTGCAATTGAAACAAAAAAAATCTCCCTTTGGTGGGAGATTTGGCTTTTTTACAACGGAAATGCAGTATGTTTGCGTTTTTGGACTTCAATATGTGTGTGGATTGTTTTTTGGGGAAACTTGTATATGAGCAATTATCCGTTGTATTGCAAAAAGCACAATATAACAATGCTTTTTGCAATCTATTTAAAGTAGTGTTAGCACTCTTGTTGATAGATTGCTAAAATAATACAAGGTTTAGTTTGATTTGTCAACACTTTTTTAAAAAAATTTTAAAATTTTTTTTGACTTGTCAAATTGATAATGCCTTTTTGTGTTTTTGTGTACAAAAAAGCCAGGCAAAAGCCTGGCTTTAAAAAATGATTGACTATTTGTCTTTTGAAGGACGCTTTTTGCGCAAAAACTCCAGTTTGGTTTCTGACGTGAGCACTGCAAAAAAGATGACCGCAAAACCTGCAACCAGTTTTAGCGTGAGCACCTCGCCATAGAACACCACGCTGAACACAATGCCAAATACCGCCTCGAGCGTGAGTATGATTGCCGCTGCAGATGGTGACATATGTTTTTGGCTTAGGTTTTGCAACAGCATTGCAACCGTTGTGCCAAACAAAGTGAGATAAACCACCTCTATCCACGCGCCTGCTGGTATGCTTTGTGGCATTGTTTCAAAGCAAAGTGACAAAATGCCTGTGATTATGCCTGCCGTTAAAAACTGTATGATAGTGAGCAAAATTGCATCTTTGTCTTTGTTGAAAGCAGATATAAACACAATTTGCAAACCAAAAAAGATACCACAGATTAACGTCATCCAGTCGCCAAACTCAATGACAAACTGTCCGTCAAGGGACACAAGACCAATGCCCACAATGCATGTAAATGCGGCAATAACGTTGAATTTGTCTGGCTTTTTGCCATATATCATCCACATCATAAAAGGCACGAGCACACAGTAGGTCGCCGTAAGAAAGGCATTTTTGCCAGGCGTTGTGTTTGCAAGCCCCACCGTCTGAAAGATATATGCAAGTGCAAGACACACACCAATGAGACCACCCTGCCACAGGTAGGTTTTGTTGACCAGACGCCACTTTTTGTAAAATATGGCAGAAAGCAACAAGGTTGCCGTCAAAAATCTGAATGACAAAATAAAATAGGTTGGCACAGAGTCGAGTGCGTTTTTGAGTATAACAAAAGTACTGCCCCATATGAGAGTTGCCGTGAGCAATGCAATTTTTGCAAGCAGACTGTATTTTTTAGATTTTTCCATAACGACAAGATTATATATCCACAACAAATTTTAGTCAACGCAAAAAAGGGACGAAAAACCGTCCCTTTAAACACCAAAAAAGTTTTAAAAAGTTTGCTCACGAGCAAAAGTCGTCAATAAATTTCGTCATCCAAAGCGCCGTGATAGTTTTGCACTACGTATACGTTGCCCTCCGTTGCATTTTGCGTTGCAAAAGAAAGTTGTGCCACGTTGTCGTCAATGCATACAAGAGATGGCGTTGTGTTGCCCACCGTGCCAAAAAAGCCTGCCACGTTGTCACCCTCAAGCGTTGGATTTTTCCTCATGCTGTTTGTCAACGGCAAGGCCAGGTTTATGGCAGAAGAGTTTTTTGCATAACCAACAAGATTGTTGCAACTGAATTTTTGATAATACCTCTGGCATGCAACCATTTCAAGTGCCGGTTGCGGTGCAAGATATTCCGTTGCCCTTTTGCCAACCTCAAGCTTTGCCCATTCAAGTTCAAACGACAAATCTGTTTTGCCCATGCCATAAACGACGTCTGCAAGCAGGTCGTTAAACTGACCCACCGGCACAGACAATCCGTCCACGTCAACAAAAGAAAGTCCTCCTTTGCCAACAGTTATGCCGTTTTGTGTACCGCTTTGCCAACCGCTGTCAGAGCTGAAGTATATTGAACCACTCTTTTCGTCTTTGATCAATATCGTTCCGTTTTGATTTTCCAGACAAAGCCTGATGGTATCGCTTGTGTCCACAAAAAGATAGTTTATAGTGTTTGATTGTGGCACGATTTGCGATGCGACTGCCACCACCTCGTCAACAGTGGCATCTGTGTTGAAACAAATTTTTTGCACAACAGTGCCGTCCGTTGGCAATGGTGTGCCCTTTGCACCTGATTCATCGCCAAAAATGCCACATACCACCGACTTTGTTTCCACCGGAATATCTGCCGTGACGCTGTTTGTTCCCTCTTTTAAAGAGACAAACGCCTTTGTCTCGACACGGCCACTGTCAAAATCTTCGACAGATACAACGCTGGCAAGCAGGTCGTTTTGAGTGCCGACAGCAAGACCCTGCACAACAGAAACGCTGTTTGCCCCTAATGAACAACTGTCAATGTGCCATATGGCCGGATTGGCAATATCTGTTGGCACAAAAATGTTTGTTTCTGCACCTGTTATCGTATTTTGAATACCGATAAAATATCTGCCAAGCGTTGTATTGTTGAGCACACAGAGAGCATCCCCCGTTTGTGTGATCAAAATCGGATATATCGGAAAAGTTGAAAATCCTTCGACAAAGTCAAGCTGGCTTGCAATAACGGCAAACTCCTCTTCTTTGATAGCGGTGTTGAAATATACCATATCAACAAAACTGCCGTCGTTTGGCACAGGTTTGCCTGCTGATGTCCCACTATGTGCAACTATGCCAAGACAGCATGCACCGCTGACAGTTTTTGCTTTTGCCGAAAGAGTTACTTTTTTGCCATCCACAACAGAAGGCTCTACTGGCTGAACAAAAAGTTCGCCCGTGCCTGACGGCAAGCCATGCACCTGCACGCCGTTTTGCAAAGGTGTGACTGCCAGATTGCCCGTGTCTGAGTTTTTTGCCCATCTGTCAACCGTATACGTGCGACCCTGCCCCTGGGTATCGTATACACTTTGTCCCCTTTGATTGATTGCAAAGTTGCTGTTGACAAGATAGTTTATACTGCCCGCCTGACCGCCATTGCCGTTTTGACTTGTCCCATCCATGCCGGCAATGAGTTTGTCAATTTTGGCAAGCAAATCGTCACGTACAAAGCTTTTGTCCGTTGCGTTTATACTTTGAGATACAAAAAAAGTTGCTATGGATGATTTAAAGATATAATCTGAGTTTTGGTCCGTTGCAACAATTTGCACCCGAGCCTCGCCGGGACAACACAACACAGAGTTTGTCACGTTGCATGTCAAAAGCCCGTTTTGTGGAGTGACAGGGCCACACACCTGTTTTTGTCCGTCGGCACTTTCAAACTCAAAATACCAGTTTGTGTCATCTGGCATTTGCGACAAAAAGTCATCTGGTGTCGAAACGTTTATGCCCACCGCCTCGTTTTCGCCGTGGCTCACGCAAGGCAATTTGCTCACAACCAAAAAGCCATTTTTGTCAAGGTGGGCTATGATGTTTTTTAAAGACATTTTTTGCTCCTTTTTAGATATTTTTTTGAAGTTTCGTTTTTTGTTGCGGCAGTTTTGAAATTTTTGTTTCGCAGGCATATTGTAAAGCACAAAAAGGCTTTTTTGCCTTGTTTGTGCCACTTTTTTTGCAAAAAGGAAAAAGGACAAAAAAAAGACGGACAAAGTCCGTCTTGAATTTTTGTATATGTAATCAGATATCCAGATTTTTTAAATATTGTGCAAAATCTGCACCGAGGTTTTTGTCGCGAAGACCATATTCTACCGTGGCTTTGAGATAACCCAGTTTGTCGCCAAGGTCATAGCGTGTGCCGTCAAAATTGTATGCACAAATGCCCTTTTGCATTGCCTGCAGATTGAGCGCATCGGTAAACTGCAATTCGCCGTTTTTTGACACAGGCGTATTTTTGAGATATGTGAAAAAGTCTGGCGAAATGATATATCTGCCAAGTGCCGCATAAAGGCTTGGGGCTTCGGTCACAGGTGGTTTTTCTACAATGCGGTTGATAAAA
>JAFTHO010000054.1 GCA_017457385.1 Clostridia bacterium
AAGTTTTGGTTTTGTGACCGGGTGCTTTGGCAAGAACACTGTGCAACAATCTTCGTATGGCAAAATAGAAGTTTCGTACGTGCCAATTTTGTGAGAAATGTCGATGATGTCCATTTTGTCAAAACCAATGAGTGGTCTGAACACAGGCATTGTTGCAACACTGTTTGTTGTGTTGATGCTTTCGAGTGTTTGACTTGCAACCTGACCGAGGCTTTCACCAGTGATGAGTGCACCTGCACCAATTTTTTGAGCAATTTTTTGAGAAATACGCATCATAAAACGGCGCATAATTGTGATCATAAACTCTTCTGGACATTCTTCGTGAATTTTTATTTGAATGTCGGTAAAAGGAACAACATAAACGTCCATTTTGCCTGTATAGTCTGTGAGTTCTTTTGCAAGAGTCATCACCTTTTCTCTTGCCTGATCACTTGTGAACGGATAACTGTGGAAGTGTATTGAAGAAATTTTCATGCCACGTTTTGCCATCATATAGCCTGCAACCGGGCTGTCGATGCCACCTGACAAAAGCAAAAGACCTTTTCCACTGCAACCAACAGGCAAACCACCTGCACCAGGTATGTTTTTGAGAAAAACAAAAGATTTTTTATTTTCTCTCATATCAATGTGCACAATTTGCTGTGGATTGTGGATGTCAACCACAAGTTTGTGGTGTTTTGACAACAGTCTGCCACCAATTTCTGCTGCAACTTCAAACGATTTCATTGGGAACGTTTTGTCAGCTCTGTTGCACTCTACTTTAAAAGTGCCGTTTGTTACGTCAAGTTGCAATGCGGCTTGTGTGATTTTGTCAAGATCGTTGTCTACAACAAAGGCAGGACTAATAGAATGCACGCCAAACACCTTTTGAAGTTTGTCTATTATGCTTGCCTCTTGATTTTCGTCATAATTTGAAATAACGTATCTTCCATACGTCTTTTTAAAATCAAAAGTATATTTGCCAAGAGCATTTTTTACGTTTTCAATAAGCAAATTTTCAAAAAAGTTTCTGTTGTTACCTTTTAGGTGAATTTCTGAATATCTCAAAATTATGGCTTTTTCCATTATTTAACTCCCATTATTTTTCTTAAAGTATTGACCGTGTTTCCAAGTGTTTCGCCAAGTTGTTTTACCTCTTCGTATGTGTTAAATTTGCTGAAGCAAATGCGAATGATTCCCTCTGCAAAATCTTTTGACAAATTAAGTTCCATCGCAAGTCGGCTGTAAAGTTGTTTTGAACTGCATGCCGAACCATTGCCAACAAAAAAGCCTTTTGGCTCGAGCATATGCAAAACAACCTCTGACTTGATGTTTTTAAATGCAAGTGTAAAAACGTTTGGTGCACCATTTTCGGTAGAAATTTCCACAAAATTTTGTACTATGTTTGAAATAGTATCACGCAAAATGCCCTTAAACTCTAAATATCTGGCAGAATTTTCATTCAAAAGGCTGTTTGCAATTTCTGCCGCTTTGCCAAAACCAATTATTCCCGCTACGTTTTCTGTGCCAGAGCGAAGTTTGTTTTCTTGTCCGCCACCAAAAATGATTGGGTTGAGATTTACGTTTTTTGCAACGTACAAAGCACCAACCCCTTTTGGTCCATGAATTTTGTGGGCGCTCATAGAATAAAAATCTACGCCCAGATTTTTTACGTTTGCAGGTATTTTGCAAAATGATTGCACACCGTCACAAAAGAAAAGACATTTATTGTTTTTGCTTTTTGCTTTTGCGCACAAAGTTTTGATATCGTTGATTGCACCTGTTTCGTTGTTTACGTGCATCAATGATACCATAACTGTATTTTCATCAATTAAATCTTCAAAACCCTCTGTTTTCACACTGCCATCTTTGTTGATTGGAGCATAAACCACGTCAAAACCTCTGTTTTTGAGTTCGTTTATGCTGTTGTATACAGATGCATGTTCAACTTTGCTTGTGATGATTGTGCCTTTTTTGTTTCGCAAACTGCCAAACAAAGCAAGGTTGTTTGATTCTGTTCCGCCACTTGTAAAATAAATTTCGTTGCTGTCTGCACCAATTATATCTGCAATGATGCTTCGTGCATTGTTGAGTTTTGCGTGGATTGCATTTGAAACTTTGTATAATGATGACGGATTGTAAAAATCGTTTTGTTGTGTCTGATACATCAAATCCAAAACCTGCTGGTCAATTGGAGAAGTTGCACAGTTGTCAAAATATTTCATATTCACCTATTTTAGTTTTGCAATTGTAACACCGCGATCGCCTTCGCCATAAGCACCAAAACGGAATTCTCCAATGTTTTTGTGCTTTTTGAGATGATCGTGCAGACCTTTTCTCAATGCGCCTGTGCCGCGGCCGTGTATAATCCTGATTTCTCCAATGCTTGCAACCACGCAAGAATCGATAAACATATCAAGATTTGCAATTGCTTCATCGACAGTTTGACCAATAAGATTGATTTCGTTTGTCAATGATTTGTTTTTTATTTCTGTTTTTATGCTGACGGTTTTTGTTGGTTTTTCTGGTGTATAATTGATTGCTTCTGCAAGTTCTTTGCAACCTGCAGTTATTTTCATTGCACCAACTGACACGATAAATTGCTTTTTGTTGGCATTTATAGTCAAAACTTTGCCAACGGCATCGAGTTTTTTGACGTATACGCTGTCGCCAACCTTTACTTTGTCAAATTCGAGTGGTTTAGAAAAATCAACTCGTTTTTCGTCAGTTTCGTACTTTTTGTTGTTGAGTTGTTTAACTTTGCTTCTCAGTTCGAACAAAATGCTTTCGTCCGCATTGTATTTGTGAATCAACGATTTGAGTTCGTTTATCAATGCCTTTGACTCGTCGGTAGTTTCCTGAATGATGCGTTTTGCCTCTGCCTTTGAGTTTTTGAGCAATTGTTCTCTTTCGTTTGCAAGTATTTTGTTTTGATTTTTTACCAGATCAAGTTCTTTTTGAAGTTGAGCCTTGATTTCTGCAATTTCTTCGTTTGTGTTTTCGTATCTTTGACGAAGTCTTTCGGCACTTTGCAAAACGTTTTCGAAAGAAACCTTTTCTGCAGAAAGTTTGCTTCTTGCGCCTTGAATAATATGCTCCTCAATGCCAAGTCTTTTTGCAATTTCGATAGCATTGCTGCTGCCTGGCACACCCACAACAAGTTTGTAGGTTGGTGCAAAAGTAGAAAGATCAAATTCCATAGACGCATTTTCTACGTTGTCTGTCACCAAAGAAAACTCTTTGAGTTGTGTATAGTGAGTTGTTATGATTGCTTTTGAGCCTACAGACAAGATATATTCTGAAATTGCAAGTGCAAGTGCCGCACCTTCGTTTGGTTCTGTGCCTGCACCAAGTTCGTCAAACAAAACAAGGCTGTCTGGTGTGATATTTTTTAAAATATCCGCAATATTTGTCATATGGCTCGAAAAAGTGCTGAGGCTTTGCTCTATGCTTTGTTCGTCACCAATATCGCAATAAATTTTGTCAAAGACAGAAACTTCGCTGCCGTCTTCACATGGCAAAAACAAACCGCAACCAGCCATAAGCACAAAAAGACCTACGCTTTTGAGAGATACTGTTTTGCCACCCGTGTTTGGGCCTGTCACAACAAGAATATCAAAATCTTTGCCAAGACTTATGCTAACAGGCACAACCTTGTTTTTGTCAATGAGCGGATGTCTGCCCTTTTTGATATTGACAAAACCTTTGTTGTTGATTTTTGGCAAAGTTGATTTTGTTTCGTTTGCATACAACGCCCTTGCATAAATTGCATCAAGATCAGACACGATTTTTTCGGTGAGAGTGATTTGATTGCAAATTTCTGCCACTCTGCCAGTAAATTCACGCAAAATGCGATCAACTTCGGCAGATTCTTCTTTGATGAGAATTTTTATCTGGTTGTTGAGATTTACAATTTCAATAGGCTCTACAAAAACTGTTGCACCACTGCTTGAAACGTCGTGCACAAGACCATGGATGTTGCCTTTGTATTCCATCTTTACCGGGATAACATATCTGTCATCTCTTACTGTAATGATTGCATCCTGCAGATATTTTTGATATTGTGCTGATTTTATATAATGCTGAAGTTTGTTTTTAACGTCTTCGTTTGCTCTTTTGATAGATTGTCTGATGCGATAAAGTTCAGAAGAAGCTCTGTCATTCATCATATCTTCGTTCAAAATAGCAAAATCAATGTCATCCTCCAGCTTTTTGTCTGTATAGATGCCTTTTGCCATCGCAGGCAAAATTGTGATTTTTTCGTCAACGACAGAAGTCAAAACAGACATTACTATGCGGGAAATTCGCAAAATGCGCATCACTTTGAGGCATTCTGACATAGACAAAGTTGAAAAAATGCGTGCTTTGTCAACAACGTCTTTTACGCTGTCAAAAGAAAACTCTGGATTAACGTTATAAACCGAAAGATTTCTGCATGCTTCTTCTGTTTCACAAAGCAAATGACGGATTTCTTCTACGTTGTTTGATGGAATTGTATTGATGATTTTTTGTTTTGCAACGTCACTGATTGCATGTTTTGCAACACTTTGCAAAATAGAATCAAGTTGCAGTTTTTGATAAGCTTTTTTCATTTTACGTTTTTGAACAAATGTCCGTTTGTTGTTTTTTCTGCAAAATCAAAACTGTTTTTAACACCTGTTTTTGCAAAAGTTGTGTATGCATTTGTTATTGTTTGTGTTTTTTCACTATCAAGACCGCACAAATTGAGATAAAAATTGTGATTTTGAGACAATTTTTCAAAACCGGACAGTCTGTGTCCATTGAGCAGTTCGAAATAGCATTTTGACAACCTTTTTCGTTTGATTAAAAATTCGTTGCCAAGTTTGTCTTTGTATACAAGATCACCTTTGTATTTGCAGTTTTTGCAAGTGCATTTAAAGTTGACCTGCACGGGACAATGAGCAAGTGTCATACAAACGTTGTATCCCTCCGCATATACAAAACCGTTTTGATTTTTGAAAGTTGAAATTTCGTTTATTGTAAGTTCGTTTGAATATACAAATGGAGCATCTTTCCACAAATTTGCAGAATAGTCGTTGAAGATATTCATACCGACGTTTAAAAACAACTTTTTGTCAAATTGTTTTGCAATTTCTGTTCCATAAAGACTGTTTGCAGAAATACCGATTATATTATCATTTTCTGCCACGAGTTTTTTGAGCAAATCCACATCATCTTTGAGTGCAAAGTTTGGCAAATCAAGATAAAATCTGCAATCAAATTTGTCTAAAAATGCTTTTGCATACTCTTGTGGTTTGACGATAATATAGTCACAATCTGTCACAAAAGCAACTTGCTCTGGGTGAGAAATGCAAACTGCAACAAGGTTTTGATGAGTTTTGCTCTCTGTTTGTGGCAAATTGTAGTTTGGTTTTTCTCTTTCAAAACAAGTGAGTTTTTGTGCCAATTGTTCAAAAATCTGACGTCTGAACTCGTTTATTTTTGATTTTGGGACAAAAATATCATCATTTTTAACTACTATGTCTAAAATAGTAAATTGAGTATCACCCAATTTTGCCATTTGTTTTGCAATTTCTTGCGAAGACGTTGGATTGTTTTGTGCTTTGTCACAAACAAAGTTACTTTCAAAAAGGAAGGTTTGGTTTTTGCAGGTGACAATGCATTTTATTGGTTGACCAACTTTTGCATCAACCTGCACGTTTGCCCCTATCTTTTTTGTAAGGTCAGCATATTGCTCAAGCAAAGCACTTTGTGTGGTTACGTTAAGTTTGTCGCCAGGTTTGATTTTTCCACTGTATGACAACTTGATTTTTCCGTTTTGATCTTCTGCAAAAACTGCGTTGCCAACTTCGATATTGTTGCGGAAAATTTTGAAAGCATCTCCACTTTTGAATTTTTGATTTACAGATGCAATGCAAAATTTGTCTTTTACAACGTCAATTTTGCCGACTTCAAGTCCTTTGTGTCCTTGTGAGTGTGGATACATGATTTTGCCAAAATCAGCCTCATACATATATCCTTTTGTATAATCACCACGATTGAACATTTTTTTGAGATTAGAATAGTCATTTTGAGTGATTGTTTTGCCGTCAATTGCCTTTCTGTAAACTTCCGTCGCTTGTCCAAC
>JAFTHO010000055.1 GCA_017457385.1 Clostridia bacterium
AATTGATTCTGCTACAGTAGCAAAATGGGGTCTTACAGTGGCTGTTGTTGGCGGTGCTGATGATGGTGCTGACAGCAAATTGTATGACGATAATAAAACAACCGATGATGTGGCAACGTCAAAGGTTTATTCTAATGCATTGGCTGTACCTGGTACATATTCAAAACTGGCTACAGTTGCATTGACTGGTACTCCAGAAGTTGCATATAAAATTGATGTTACTGTAGATTTGACATTGGCAAACTGGTCAGTTGGTGGTGATGATTATTGTCCATTGGTATTTACTGTTGATGGAACAGAATATAAGATAGATGCTACTAATGATACTGTTGCAAAATTGGAATTGGCGATTGAAAACGCTATTGCCGCTAAAATTTTGGGTGCTACAACAGCTTCATCAGGAACAGGAAGTATTGATGGATATACTGCTGGTGCGCCTAGCATTTATACAACATCATATGCTCCAAATACAAAAGTGCCAGATTATGCGGATGACAACACAAACTTTTTGATCGATTGGACTTGGGCTTCTAATGTTGACGATGTAAAAGACACAGCTCTTGGCGATGCGGCAGCAACTGGAACACCAGCAACAATTAATTTTGCTCTTCAAATTGATGTAACACAAGTTGACTAATATCCAACTTTAACTGGTTTAACAAACCAAGTGGGTTGCAAAACCCAACCAAAACAAAACACAAAACAAGTCCCTTGCCCAACGTGTCAGGGCAAGGGGCAAATTTTGTATCATCAATTTGAAAAACACAAATGCATACTTTTGTGGGTGTGCATCTGCATTTTGCAAAACCACAAAATATCAAAAGGAGGTGCAAGGGTGTCTGCATTTAAAAAAGAAACCAAACAACAAACAAGACGCGCATGGGTGTGGATAATGCTCATGGTTGACATAGTTTTTGTGTTGTTGCTCATGACGCTGGGCATCATTGCACTGCGTGTTGGCAACTATCTGCCAGAGGGCACAGACACAATTTTTGTGGTTGGCAAAAACCCATCGGTAGAGGTTGGCGACCAAGAAGGTCAGGTTTGGGAGTCTGGCAAAAAGGTCAACATCTTTAAAGCACAATATGCCAATGGCGAGGACGTTGTCACAGTTTTGTCGCAGGATGGCTCAAAACTCATTGCACCTGGCACAACAACGATGTATCGCTTTAATATGTACAACAACGGCAATATGGCGGTTGTTTATCAGGCGGATATAGACTTTGACCTCAAAATTGGTGACAAAAAACAAACTGATTTTAACTTTCCTTTGCAGGTGAGGTTAAAAACAAAGTCACAAGGGTATCTCATTGGTGACGAAAGCACGTGGGTGCCTGTTGACAAAGCAGTCATTTCAAACCACGTATCTGTGCTTGGTGCAAGCAGTTATGAACAGTTTGATCTGGAGTTGCAATGGTTGTTTGACGGTGGCGCGGACGAACTGGACACAATGCTTGGCAATCAGTCTGTGGAGCAGGGTGTGTCACTCACACTTGGCATAG
>JAFTHO010000056.1 GCA_017457385.1 Clostridia bacterium
CTGATAAGTTGCAGGGATGACAACTGCACCAATTTTGTGCAAGGCAACCATGTTTATCCATGCTTCTGGTCTTTGCATAAGCATTTGCAAAACAACGTCACCACGTTTGATGCCGTGTTTTAAAAATGCGTTTGCTGCTTTGTCAGACAATCTTTTGATTTCGCCAAAAGTAAAAAGTTTTTCCTGACCGTCGTCGTTGCACCACAAAAGTGCTTTTTTGTTTGGCTCTTTGTTTGCCCAGCCGTCAACGATGTCATAGCCAAAGTTGAAATTGTCTGGCACTTTTATGCGATAATTTTGTTTAAAATCGTCATAGTCTTTGTAGCTGAAGCGGTTTATATATTTTCCTACCATTTGTTATCCTCTGTTTTTAGCCGAAATTTCGTTTATTACAGCCAAAAATACTGCAGTTGGTGTTACTGCCTGCTGGCTGTGTTTTATACTGCTGTTAAAATAGATGCTGTCACCTTGATTGAGTTCAAAAGTTTTTGCACCGATGTTAACTCTTATTGTGCCCTGCAAAACGTAGTTAAATTCCTGACCGTTGTGTTGAACGATTTCCACGTCTTTAACGTCATTTTTAAGATAAACGAGCATTGGTTCCATATCTCTGCCCGTATAGTTTGCGGCAAGCGAAGAGAACATGTATCCCTGGTGTCTTTCAAGGTCTTCGCCTTGACCATTGCGCACAATTGTATAGCTGTTCATCTTTGGTGTTTCACCAGTCAAAAGGGCAGTAGGGTCAATCTGAAAAGCAGCGGCAATGCTGTAAAGGTCAGACACCGTGATTTCAATATTAGCGTTTTCATAGTCGCAATACAAGTCTTCTCTTATGCCGGCAAGGTGAGCCACTTCCAAAGTAGTCATATCCAACACTTCTCTCAACTCACGAACACGATGAGCCACTTGTTTCATTTTTTCGTTCATAGTATCCTCCAAAAGCAAAATGCATTGCAAATAAAATATAAAATATTTTATCACTTTATTGTCAAAAAAAACAACCAAAATGACAGCCTTTAAACAAAATATATCAATTTTATGAAATAAAATAGCAGTTTTTGTTATTTTTTTGTTTTAATAAAATCATTTTTGCAAAAAACTCAAACAAATAGTTTTAAAGCTATGTTTATTGACAGGCAAAGTTTGTTAAGGCAAAAGCTCCACCTGACGGGAGAGCTGTCACCCGAATAGGGTGACTGAGGGAGAGATAACGTGACTTTTGTTTTGTCATCAATGTAATTAAAACTTTGTTTCGATTATCAATTAGTTATGTTGCACTTGATAGTATAATTCAGTGCGTAAAAAAGGAGGGGCGTTGCCCCTCGATTTTTAAATCAGTGATTGCCACCGCAACCGTGTTTGTTTTGACCACAGCCACCGCAAGAGTGTGAGTGACCTTCTTCGTGGTCGTGATGATGGTTGCATTGAACGTCCGGGTCATATTTAAGACTGCCATACAAAAGAGCAATTACAGCTTCGTCACAGTCGCCTTCAGCCCCAGGGAAAAGTTTAATGCCTTCTTCTGCAAGAGCAGTTCTTGCGCCTGCACCAATGCCACCGCAAATGAGTGCAACAACGTCGTGGCGTTTCAAAAAGCCAGACAAAGCACCGTGACCACCTTCTACAGGATAAATAATCTGAACGTCAGTTACAACGTTGTTTTCAACAGTGTAAAGTTTAAATTCTTCACAATGACCAAAGTGTTGAAAAATGTTTCCGTTTTCGTGTGTTACAGCAATTTTCATATTATCACCTCTCCTTAACTATAATTATAGACCTTTTTTAAATAAAGTAAAGCAAAAAACCCTTGCATTAAGGTTAATAAAATTATAAAATATTTCAAAAGAGGTGTTTTATGAGAAGAAAAGATCGCGAAATGCCAAAAGAATTTGCTTTGCAGGTGGTGGACAAATGTCAGTATGCAACATTGTCTATGATAAGTGACGGCAAACCATATTGCGTGCCACTTTCAATAGTTCGCATTGATGATCACGTGTATTTTCACTCTGCAATGGAGGGGCAAAAAACAAATGCACTCAGACAAAATCCAGACGTTTGTCTTTCTTGCGTGGGCGACACAAACCTTGTGCCAAGCGAGTTTACTACCGAATATGAGTGCGCAATTGTAAAAGGCAAAGCGACAGAGGTTGTCGACGACAACGAAAAAATATCAGTTTTGAGATATATTTGCGAAAGATATGCTTTGTCAAATATGGCAGGGTTTGACAACGCAATAAAAATGAGTTTGTCACGCACTGCTATATGGAAAATTTCTATGGACCAAGTCACAGGCAAACGCAAAAAATACGACAAAAATGGTCAGGAAATGAAGTTTGGCCGTATGGAATAGAATAAAAAGGCTACTCGTTTGAGTAGAATTTAAAGTTTATAATTCAGTTGTCAATCAGAGAACCGTTCCCGTGATTGGTAACTATTTATATCTATATTCGATTAATTTTTCGTCCAGTGTATCTGTATATCTTTTAAATTTTCTAACATTATCGAACAGTTTTGAATCATAATTATAATCCGCAGAATCAATAATAACTCTAATGGATGTCAATTTCCACACTGGTTTACTTAATAATAATATTTTTTTATTAAATTCATAAAATTCTTTTATTTCTTTAAATTCATTAAAAATAACGTTAATAATTTTAATATTAGGAGTAAAATAATTTTTGTTTTTTATTATAGTTTCACACGAATCAATTATTTCATTAATAAGATTTTCTATATTTTGCATTAATTTTTCGCTCCATATTTTTATAATAACATTAGCTACGCTGAATCGCTAAAAAATATTGAACCGTCCCATTGATTGCATTGATTGTTGCATTGGTTGGATTGTGATTTGTTATGATTGATTATAGATAATTTTTTAATCGGAACACTTAGAAAAATGCTGTTTTCAGCATCTTCCTTCGTGCGTTTTTATTTTAATCTTTTTGATTTTACATCAAATATGAACCAAATAATTAAAGGAATTGCAATAAAGAATATTCCCCACCACATATTCAATTTGACACTATTTTCAGTAATGGCACAATACAACCCTATGCTACCACAAATTAGGATAGGTAAACATAAACTTATCCATGCAATTAAGGAATATGTCTTTTTCTTTTTTTCTATTAAAGTTGTATCCTTTAATTTTGGATGATTTTTGATTTTTTTATCAATTTCTTTAATTAATTTTTCTAAGTTAAAGTCATTTTGATATTCATAATCAATAAAAAGTTTTTCTAAATCAGTTGCCTTTATATCAGTGTGATATATTACAACATTATATTTATCTTCAAAAAAATCTATAATGACATAAATATTATGATAATTATAATTGAATTGAATTGTTTTACCTGATTTATTGATAGTAGGATCAACGCTTACTCCCGCATATTTAGACAACAACTTTTTAATATCTCCACTCAAGTATAAATCAAAGATTCTGTCTAAATTGCTATATTCAATTTTATCTTTAGAATTTAAATAATTTTCAATTTTTCTTTTCATATGATAGATTATCCTTTCATATTTTAATCCCAATTTGCCAATCAGGGGGACGGTTCTGTGATTGATAGTTTATTGTCAATATGCAGACCTTTTTCCCTTTTTTATATTTTACTTAATAGCAAATGCAATGTCAATATGCAAAAAGTCCACTCAAACGAGTGGACTTTGTTTTATTCAACTGTTTTGAGTGAGGTTGTCATATCTATCTTTTTGTTTTGAAAGTGGAGCAAAATGTCAACAATGCCAATCACCACAACAACCAGAATGATTGTATAAAGATAAGAAAGCCATTTTACGTCGTTGATTGAGCCAAACTCAAGATATTCAAACACAAATGCAACAAGACCATATCCAAGTGGCAAACCAACAATTATGCCTAAAACTGCCATAATGAATATCTCGCGAAAGATATATCCAGATACTTCCAAATCGTGATATCCCAAAACTTTTAGTGTTGCAAGTTCGCGTTTTCGTTCGCCAATGTTCATTATCGTCAGGTTGAAAATAACAAGCACACAAAGGCAAATTGCAAACAAAATGACAACTACCGATATCATTGCCAGCGAGTCGCCAATCATACTTATGTCAACGGTATGTCCGCTTGTTTTTGATATGTCGTGCAAACCAAAACCTGCAAAAATCAGAGCTGTTGACCCTGCGACAGAAATCACCGTCATGAGCAGATGCTTTACGTAACGAAAGATGTTTCTGCATGTTGATTTGTATTTGAAGGAAAGTTTTTTCCAGATAAAAGGGATATATTCCAAAAATATCTTTTTGCCGGCTTTTGGTGCTTTTGGTCGCAAAATGTTTGCAGGCTTGTCTTTTGTTTCTTTTGCCACGAGATAAATTGTAACGCCAAGCACAGCAACAAACATAGACGCAACGGCAATTATACCCATCGTCAGGTCTACGTCCATAGGTATTGCCGGCATATACAACAAAGATTCAAAGGCAGGCAAAATTGCAAGTGGCAACACAAAAATGCCGGATGCAACGCCAAGTATACTGCCAGCAACACATGCAATGGTGCTGAATATGATATATTTCATTGCAATTTTCGTTTTGCTCACACCAAGCGTAGTATAACAACCAATCTGCGGTCTTTCTTCTTCTACCAGACGGGTCATGGTTGTCAAAACAACAAGGGCAGTCACGGCAATAAAAAACACAGGAAAGATGAGTGTTATTACGTCAACTTTTTCGTTGTAAGATTTGCAAACGGCGTATCCTGCGTTTTGGTCAAGAGTGAGGGCAACGGCTTTGTCACTTCCAAGCAAAACTTCAAACTCATCTGCAAGCGTTTCCATCTTGTCAATATATTTTGCGTCAAAAAGGTTGTCTGTTTTTGTGGTTGTCTTTACGTACAAATCTGTTGCAGGCAATGGCATATTGTTGTATTGACTGTCGATATAAACGATAAGTTCAAGATCCTGTTCGTTTATCATATCGGGCTCTGCAATTTTTGAGATATAAAGAGGGTCAAAAATTATGCCTGATATTGTCTTTTCTTCACCCATTACCGTCACTTTGTCACCAACTGCAAAAGCAGGCAAAACAGAAGACTCTCCAAGCACGACAACGTGGTTTTCGTCAGTTGGCAAACTGCCTGTTACCACCTCGTAGGTGTTAACTTTCATATCGTCGAGAGGGGCAATTATAATGCGTGTGTTTCTGCCGTCGTCATCAATGTCCATCACGGTGAGTGACTGCACCTGATATACGTCGTCGTGATTTTTTATTTTGTCAATATCCTGTTGCAAAAAACCAAAAGGAGACTTGCTTTTTAAAACCACGTCGGCAACGTTGTTTGACGCCATTTTGTCCGTCATTGCAACTTCTATTTTATACGACAGTGTGCCAAGCCCCGTGACAAAGCATATGCCCAGCAAAACAATTGCCGTCATTGCAACAAAACGTCCGATATTAAGTTTTATGGTGCGAAAAACCGTTTTGAGATATGTTTTCATTACCACTCAATCTCCTCAATATCTTTAGGGTTTGGGTTTGTTTCTGTCTTGAAAATCTGTCCGTTTTTGATATAAATCACTCTGTCCGCCATATCTTTGAGTGAGGCATTGTGAGTGACTACTATTACAGTCTTTTTTTCGTGCTTGCACATATCGTGCAAAATATGCAACACGTTTTTGCCCGTTTCGTAGTCAAGTGCGCCAGTTGGCTCGTCGCAAAGCAAAATTTTTGGATTTTTTGCTATTGCTCTGGCAATGGATACACGTTGCTGTTCGCCACCGGACAACTGTGCCGGAAAGTTGTTCATCCTTTGGCCAAGACCAACTTTTTGCAAAACTTCTTTAGGGTCGAGTGCATCTTTGCAAAGCTCGGTTGCAAGCTCTATGTTTTCAAGTGCAGTAAGGTTTGGCATAAGGTTGTAAAACTGAAAGATAAAGCCAACGTCGTGCCTGCGATAGGTTGTCAGTTGTTTGTTGCTCATGCCATTCAGGTTTGTGCCGTCAACAAACAAATCACCTTCGCTAATGCTGTCCATACCACCAATCACGTTTAGCAAAGTCGTTTTGCCTGCGCCACTTTGTCCAAGTATAACGGCAAACTCGCCCTCGCAAATTTCAAAGTCAATTCCGTTGAGGGCGGCAACAGACATTTTGCCCGTGTTGTATATCTTTTTTAAATTTTTTGCAACTACAAAACTTTTCATAAAACTACCTTGACTAAATATCTTTTTGTTGCTACACTTGTACTATATTTTTACAAGTGTCAAATATAATTTCGCTGCTTTTTTATATTATAGCGAAAAGCCGTTCATTTGACGAGAGGTTTTTATGAAAGTGAAAAAAACGGACCAGCGTTCACGATATACTCAGTTTACAATACGCAAAAGCTTGTTGTCATTGCTTGCAAAAAAAACGTTAAAAGAAATCACCGTGTCAGAGTTGTGCAAAACTGCACAAATCACGAGGGGCACTTTTTACAATCATTTTTATGACGTGTTTGACGTATATGACAGCATTGAGCAGGAGTTTATCGATCAGCTCAAAGAAAGGGTTGACAACACAGACGTAACACACCTTGACAACAAATTTATTTTTGAAATCATCCAGCTCATTTATGACAACAGCGATCTCATTGCTGTTTTGGTTGGCGACTTTAAAGACACAATGCTGTTTGAAAAGGTATACGAGTTTGCAAGAGAAAAGTATATCAACGAATATATTGCAAAATGCCCTGATATCGACTCACAAAAAATAAAAATGGTGTTTACTTATATAGTCAACGGCTCAATGGGTCTTTTGATAGAGTGGATAGAGTCTGGCATGGCAAAAACGTGCAGAGTGATTTCAGACGAAATCGGCGGGTTTGCAAAAGTGCTTTGCGAAGCCTACTTTGCATAAAAGACTTCAAATTTGTTGACAAAAATGCAACAAATATGATTAACTATTGTTAATTGAATTAAGAAAAGTTTTGACGGAGAGAGTAACTGTTGCAAAACGTCCAGAGAGAAAAACGTTTGGTGAAAGTTTTTTACGCAGAGCCTCAGCGAAGACCACTCCCGAACTGCAATGCCCAAATAACAGTAAGTGTTGCCGTATTTCTGCGTTAAAGGATAAGATTTGAAAGAATCTGAGCAAAAAACAAAGGTGGAACCGTGCACAAAATCGCACCCTTTACAGTATAGGTGGATTATACTGTCTGGGTGCTTTTCTTATTTTCAAAATATAATTTACAAGAGGTTTGTAATGAAAGTTATTTACAGCAACGGCACTGTAGCAGAGTGCCCAAAAGAAGAAGAACTTCACGTTATCAGACATACTGCGGCTCACGTTATGGCACAGGCTATCAGTCATTTGTATCCACATGCAAAATTTGCATATGGCCCACCAAGTGACAAGGGTTTTCATTATGACGTAGACCTTGGCGATACAAAACTTTCAGACGAAGATTTGCAAAAAATCGAAGCAGAAATGAAAGCTATCGTAAAACAAAATTTGCCAATCCGTCCATCAATTCTGCCACGTGACGAAGCAATTGCATTTATGCAAAGCAGAGGAGAAAAATACAAAGTTGAGCACATTGGCGATTTGCCACAAGATGCCGAAATCAGCTTTTATACACAGGGCGACTACGTAGATATGTGTACTGGCCCACACCTTTGCTATACAAAAGGTCTCAAAGCATTCAAAATCACAACACAATCTGGTGCATACTGGAAAAACAACAAAGACAACACAATGCTCACACGCATCAACGGCATTGCGTTTGCAAGCCAAAAAGATCTTGACGACTATCTCGTTATGCTCGAAGAGGCAGAAAAACGCGATCACCGCAAAGTGGGCAAAGAAATGAACTTGTTTATGTTCCACGACGAAGCACCTGGTTTTCCTTTCTTCCTTCCAAAAGGCATGCTCGTTAAAAACGCGCTCATCGACTATTGGAGAGAAATTCACACTCGCGAAAACTACGTAGAAGTGCAGACACCACTCATCATGAATCGTCACCTGTGGGAAACTAGCGGTCACTGGGATCACTACAAAGACAATATGTATTCTACAACAATCGACGACAACACTTTCTGCGTAAAACCAATGAACTGCCCTGGTGGCGTTATGGTATACGACTCAAAACCACACAGCTATCGCGAACTTCCTTTGCGTGTTGGCGAACTTGGTCTTGTACACCGCCACGAACTCAAAGGTGCATTGCACGGCTTGTTCCGTGTTCGTTGCTTTACACAGGACGATGCTCACATCTTTATGAGACGTGAACAAATCACAGACGAAATCATCAACGTAGTAAATCTTATCAACGAAGTTTATACAAAATTCGGCTTTAAATATCACGTAGAACTTTCTACTCGTCCAGAAAACAGCATGGGCAGTGACGAAGACTGGGATGCAGCAACAGAAGGCCTCAAAGGCGCTTTGGACAAACTCGGTTTGCCATACGTTATCAACGAGGGTGACGGTGCGTTCTATGGTCCAAAAATCGACTTCCACTTGGAAGACTGCCTTGGCCGTACATGGCAATGTGGCACAATTCAGCTCGACTTCCAGATGCCACTCAACTTCCAGCTCGAATACGTTGACGAAAACGGCGAAAAACAACGCCCAATCATGATTCACCGCGTATGCTTTGGCTCTATCGAAAGATTTATCGGCATCATCACAGAACATTTTGCAGGCAAATTCCCTGTATGGCTTGCTCCAACACAGGCAAAAGTTTTGCTCGTGAGCGAAAAACACAGCGAATATGCAAACAAGGTTTTCGATGCATTGCGCAATGCAAAAATCAGGGTAGAACTTGACGACCGCAGTGAAAAAATCGGTTACAAAATCCGTGAAGCACAAGTTGTTGACCGTGTGCCATATATGCTCATCATCGGTCAAAACGAGGCAGACAACGGTCTTGTATCTGTTCGCAGCCGTGACACAGGCGCAACAGAAACAATGTCACTCGAAGATTTTGTTGCAAAAATTTCAAAAGAAAACAAAGACAGAGTATAATTGCAAAATAAAATTAAAAAGGGGTGCAACAGCACTCCTTTTTTTGTTATATAAAAGCTGGATATTGATTTTTATTTTGATTAGTGATAATGTAAAAAAGAGGTAAAATATGGAACATATTGAAGTGTTGATATCGGCTGTTGAAAATTTGACAAAAAATGATTTTGTAACAGCAGAAAAAATCATGCAAGAAAATTATCCATTTGAAGAACAAAAAATTTTTCATCGATCATATAGCGATGTTCAAAAAATGGAAATCTTTTGCAGAGATGGGTTTATCGATTTGTACAGTGGAAAAAAACTTGTCAATCCTGCAATTTTAAGAGTTTTGTCATATTATTTTCCTGAGAGTTTTCCTTATCATCCACATTGGAAGATGACGGAGTGTCATGTTGCATATTGGGAATTTTTGCCTACAATAGACCATATATATCCAATTGCACGTGGTGGTGCGGATTCAAAAGATAATTGGGCAACAACCTCTATGTTGCATAACTCTATAAAATCAAATTGGACGTTAGAGGACTTGTCATGGCAAATTCACAAGGCAGGTGAAATAAAAGAGTGGGATGGATTGTCAACAATGTTGATTAAACTTGTTGAAAAAGATAATCAACTTAAAAAGGATAAGTATATAAATCATTGGTATAAAATAACGAAATCTTTTTTTGACAAATAAAAAAACGGAGTGCATTTGCACTCCGTTTTGTGTTTGTAAAAATTGTTATCTGTTGAGGATGAGTTTTGTCAGTTCAACAGGGTCAACGATTTTGTCACCTTGATATACACGCATATTGCCAGATGCAATTTCGTCAATAAGGATAACTTCGTCGTTGTTGTAGCCAAATTCAAATTTGATATCCCACAAATCAAGACCGATTGTTTTGAGGTCGTCTGCAACGATTTTTGTGATTTTGAGTGTTTGTTCTTTCATGCTTTCAAACATTGCAGGTGACATAACGCCCAAAGCTGCAAGACCTTCGCTTGTAACAAGTGGGTCGCCCAAAGCATCGTTTTTGAAAGTGCATTCTACGTAGCCACCTTCGATAGGTGTGCCGTTTGCAATATATTCACCATATCTGCGCACAAAACTGCCTGTTGCAACCAGACGGCAGATAACTTCAAGACCGTGACCAAAAACTTTGCCAGGCAACACTTCCATAGTGGCGTTGTCGATGTCTGCGCTCACGTAGTGAGTTTTGATGCCGGCTTTTTTGAGCAAGTCGAAATAGTATACAGAAGTTTGCAAGTTTGCTTTGCCAATGCCATCGATAGTGAGGCCAACAGAGTTTTCACCCGGGTCAAACACACCGTCTTTGCCTGTGCAATCATCTTTAAACTTCAACATTACGTTGCCGTTTTCCAAAGAATAAACGTCTTTTGTTTTGCCAGAATAAATCAATTTCATAATC
>JAFTHO010000006.1 GCA_017457385.1 Clostridia bacterium
ACAACTAAATCACAAAATAAAAAAAGACTCGCGTTTGCGAGTCTTTAATTTTTTGTTTGTTATTTGTTCCAGTTTGCAATGAGATATTGCGCAATTTGCACTGCGTTTGTTGCTGCACCTTTGCGGATGTTGTCTGCAACACACCACATGTTGATGCCGTTTTCTACAGAAAAGTCACGACGCACTCTGCCAACAAAAACTTCGTCTTTGTTGTCGCAGTTGCATGGCATTGGGTATACGCAGTTTGCAATGTCGTCAACCAAAACCAAACCTTCTGCATTGGCAAGGTCTTGTTTGAGTTCTTCAATGTCAAATGGTTTTTTGAGTTCTACGTTGATGCTTTCGCTGTGACAGTTTGGCACTGGCACACGAACAGTTGTTGCAGTAACTCTCATATCCGGATTGTGGAAAATTTTGCGTGTTTCGTTTACCATTTTGAGTTCTTCTTTAGTGTAACCGTTTGGATCAAACACGTCAATTTGTGGGATGAGGTTGTGGTAAATTGGCTGATTGAACTTTTTAGGAGCAATGCCTTGTTCGCCGTTGATGAGGTCTTGGCTGCCTGCAACACCTGCACCAGATACCGCCTGATAAGTTGAGTATACGATACGTTCGATGCCATATTTGTCGTTGAGTGGTTTGAGAACAACGATTGCCTGTATTGTTGAGCAGTTTGGGTTTGCAATGATGCCTTTTGGTGTGTTGAGGGCATCTTTTGCATTTGCTTCTGGCACAACGAGTGGAACGTTTTCGTCCATACGCCATTGACTGCTGTTGTCAATTACGACAGCACCAGTTTCTGCAAAAATTGGAGCAAAAGTTTTGCTTGTGCCGCCACCTGCAGACATCAAAACGATGTCAACTTTGTTTGCTTTGATATTTTGTTCGTTGAGTTCTACGATTGTATAGTCTTTTCCGTCAAATTTGATTGTGCTGCCTGCGCTTTTTGCAGATGCAAACATAACAACGTTGTTGTATGGGAGTTTTCTTTCTTCCAATACAGTGATCATTTGTCTGCCTACTTTGCCTGTGCAGCCAACTACTGCGATGTCAAATTTTTTCATTATTAGGCCTCCATATCAATTAAATAAATCCTTTATTTTGCAAATATTAGCACAACAAGGTGTTTTTGTCAATTTTGCACAACAATTTATCAAGTAAATGTATCAATTTGTTTGAAAAAATCTTTGTTTTTTGGTAATATATCATTATCTTTATTAAGGTGGAATTATAATGGCTAATAATAAAAACAGAAAAAGCACCGGCAACATTTGATTTACCGGTGAAAGAAGTCAGCTCATCACAAAGATAGAAAACAACACTGGTGGCTGGAAATTTTTTAGTTATCTTTACAACAAATCAATGTTCAGGGTTTTGGGCTTGCAGTTTTTGATGCTTTTGTTCTTTATCCCTGCGGTGTTTGTTGTTTTGTGGCAAAGCAGTCAGCTCATGGGTCTTACAAGCCAGTTGCCTGTTGACAACACTTTTGGTCTTGGCATTGCGCCTTGGTTTGGTCTTGACGCATATCTCACAAGCAACACGGCAAAAATCTCTCAGACAATGTATTTGTTGTTGCTCGTTGCAATCCCTGTAATGACAATTGGTTTTTGCGGTGGTTTTGCAGTTGTTCGCGATGCATACTGGACAGGCAAACTTCGCGTTTGCAAATCTTTCTTTAAAGGCGTTGGACAAACTGGTCTCAAATTTTTGCCTTTTATGGTTTTGTTTGCATTGGGCATCATGGGCAGTTATTATCTCGGTGTTGCAACAGCCGGTGCATCACACTTTGTGAGAGTTGTTCTCAGCATTGTCACTATGATTGTACTTGCACTCATCCTTTTGGTTGGCTTTGTATATCTTGGCACAAGCACTTTGTATAAACAATCTTTTGTTGATGGTTTCAAAAACGCATTTGCATTTACTTTCAAAAAGTTTTTGTCTCATGCAGTGACTTTGTTCTTCACTTTGTTGCCACTTCTTTTGTTGGTATTCAGTGGTTCAATGGGTTCACTCATCAGCTCAATGGTCATCATCCTTTTCATCATGTTTGGTATGATCTGGATTTCTTTTGTATGGATGATTCACATCATTCGTTCTACAATGCCTTTTGCTAAAAAATAATTATGGATTGCTATAACAAATTTGCAAATTTTTATAACAGACTTATTGATTGCGACTATGACAAATGGTCGCAATTCTTAATTAAAAAAGGTTGCACGGGCAGTGGGGTTGACCTTGCCTGTGGCACTGGCAACGTCACTTTTCGCCTTGCAGAGGCAGGATGTCAGATGGTGGGCATCGACTTGTCTCCACAAATGCTCATGGTTGCAGAGGGCAAAAAGAAAAACGTAAAAAACCCAATGTTTCGTTGTCAGGATATCACGACTTTTTCTGTCACAAAACAGGTGGATTTTGTGACTTGTGTGTGTGACGGCATCAACTACGTCAAAGGGGCAAACAACGTTGCAAAAGTTTTTGCCAACGTATACAACGCCTTAAAGGATGGCGGTCGTTTTGTGTTTGACGTTTCGTCACAATACAAACTTACAAAAGTTTTGGGCAACAACTTTTTTTATGAAGACGACGACGATCTCACCTATTTCTGGACAAACCAGCTCAAAAAAGACAGCGTCGTTATGGAACTTGCCTTTTTTGTAAAAGACGGCGAGGTTTATCAGCGATTTGACGAAAGACACGTGCAGTATATCTATAGCGAACAGATGCTTGTGGATATGCTGGAAAAAGCAGGTTTTAAAGACGTGCAGACTTTTGCCGACTATCTTAACAAACCGGTTGCAAAAGATACCCAAAGGGTTGTTTTTTGCGCCACTAAATACAGGAGTATTATGGCACAGATTTACAAAGGTCTTGTGTGTGATGACCAGATTGCAGTTACTGTTATCAAAAGCACAGACATTGTCAATAAAGCAATAGAATATTTCAATCTCACACCTGTGGCTGCGGCTGCGCTTGGCCGTATGCTTTCTATCACTTCAATTATGGGATACGAGCTCAAACATGACGACGACTATCTCACAGTTGTGCTCAACGGTGGTGGTGACATTGGCGTTATGACTGCCACTGCATCATCAAACGGCAACGTAAAAGGTTATGTTACAAACCCTCTGGTAGAAAGTTTTGTAAACGAAAAGGGCAAACTTGACGTAAAGCGTGCAGTTGGCACAAACGGCAAAATGACAATCATCAAAAACATGGGCCTCAAAGATCCATACGTTGGCACAAGCGAAATTGTCAGTGGCGAAATTGCAGAAGATTTTGCAAACTATTTTGCCCGCAGTGAGCAAACACCTTGCGGTGTGTCACTTGGTGTAAAAATTGCACCGGACGGCACTTGCATAAGTGCAGGTGGCATTTTTGCTTCTGTTTTGCCTTTTGCATCAGACGAAAGCATAGACAAGTTTGAAAAGGTTTTTTCACCTTTGTCAAACGTAAGCACTCTCATGGCAGATATTTGTGCAGAAGAGTTTGCTCACAAATATTTTGATGAGCTTGGTTTTAAAGCTATCGACAAAACAGAGTGTGGCTACGTTTGTGACTGCAGCAGAGAAAAAATCGACAAAGTCATCATTTCTTTGCAAAAATCAGACGTGGACGAACTTATCCAACTTGACGGACAGATAGAAGTCGTTTGTCAGTTCTGCAACAAAAAATATCGTTATGACAAACAACAGGCATACGAGGTCTGTGGTTTTGACAAATAATCAGGGGTTTTGTTTGTGAAAAAAAACAACGTCACTTGTTTCGAAAGGTCTTTTGATTATTACGTGGATCAGGGCGCATATTTCATCAAAGAAGGCAACTATCCAAGGGCACTCAAACACTTGTTTTGTGCGTTGAGAAAAAAACCGTCAGGCGTGCCTGCACTTATACACCTTGCAATTGCCTATCAAAAGATGGAACTGTTTGATGCGTCAAACTCTGCACTATACAAAATTTTGGCATCGCACCCGGACAACGAAGGTGCGTTTGCTTTGCTTGGTCAAAATCACTCGCTTATGGGGGACCATCTGCGTGAGTTGTTTTATCTCAAAAATTTTTCAGAAATGACCGAAGACCAGGCACTCATGGATTTGTTCGAAAACGCACCAAACTTTTTGCCAAGGTACGAGCAGGTTTATCCTATGACAAAAGAAATGCGTGACGCAATGAACAATCGTGGTATAAAACTTATACAAACGGGTCACGTCAGCAAGGCGATAGAGTGTTTTAACGAAGTTTTGGAGTCTTTTCCGGACGATGCATTTGCAAAAAACAATCTCTGTGTGGCATATGCCGTGCAGGGCAAAAACGCACAGGTCATCGACCTTGCAAAACAAGTTGTGTTAAAAGACGGCAAAAACGTTTTTGGCTGGTGCAACCTTGCAATGGCTTTGTATACGGTTGGCAACGTGCAACAAAGTGACGATGCAATACACCGTGCTTTGCTTGTGGACACAGATGACGAGGATGAAATAAGACGTCTTGTAAAAGTTTTGTGCTTTACGCAAAAATATCGTTCTGCCGTGACGTATGCACAAAAGATACTCAAAAATAATCCGTACGACGTAGACTATCTCACCTTTGCGGCGGTGGCATCTTTCAACTGCGGTGATTTCGAAAAAGCAAAAGACTATTTTTTGCAACTCAACACAATCTTTCCTGATACCCAACTGCTGAGATATCATCTCGGTGTGGTAGAAAGGGCTTTGACGGACGAAAGTGCACCACAGATTATGCCATTTGACCTGAGTCTGCCACCCGAAGAAGAAACACGCATCACCATAGAAATTGAAAATATGGATTTTGCAAAGGTGTGGGACTGCGAGGAGTACGAAAGGTATATCAGCTGGGCGTTCACTTGCGAAAATCTTGCTCTCACAAACTTTATACTCGACAAACTTTTTGAGTCAGACGCCAAAAAAACGCAAAAGATACTCAAAAACCTTTTGGCGCAGGAATATGGCTGGCAGTTCAAGTCAATAGTGTTGTGGAAGTATCTGCAATGGTATCCAAAACGCAAAATTTATGCCAACAAAGAGGGATATTTTATCCCACTGGATATGCCAACCAAAAAGTTGCCAAAAAATGACGAAATGCCTTTCTGGAAGGCTTTTGCGGTGTTGTCTTGTCTGTTTGTGCAGGAAGAAGACTGGCTTGACAAACTGCAATACTCTGCAAATCTTGTGGACGAAAAAAACGAACTTTTGTCACAAAGCGATTTTACTCTTGACGAAAAGGCTGCACTCATTGTGCGAATATCAAAATTTGTGGATTTTGACGATGCTCAGATTTGTGCAATGTTTCGTGTGACTTACAACAGACTTGCAAAAATAACCGAACTTGTATCAGATATCTAAGACGAAACTTTTGTTTCGTCTTTTTTGTTTTTTGTGGCAATAACATATAGTATGAATATATTGTTTTGTTGTGTGAGCGTGGTGGGGTGTGTGCTTGGCATAGGCTTTTTGACGGGAAAGGAACTGACCTTGTTTTTTGGCAATGCAAATGCATTGGCTGTGTCCGTGTGCTTTTTCTTTTTGTTTTTTGCTATATGCTTTTTGTTTTTAAGGCTTGGCAAAAAATATCTGTGTGACGACGTAACCTCTTTAAACGACAGACTGTTTGACAAGGGTGCAAAAGCGTTCAGTTTTGTTTTTGTGCTCACTTGTTTTCTTGTATGTGCCGTTATGATGGCAGGGGTGCAGAGTTTGTGGAGTGGTGTTACAGGCAAAAACTTTTGTTTTTCTTTGTTGCTGGCATTGTTTTGCGTGTTGAGCCTTTCTTTTGGGGTTGGGGCGGTCAAAAAGGTTGGTTTTGCACTCGTGCCACTCGTTGTGGTTTTGTTTTTTGTGGTGCTTTTGCCGGCTTTTGATGGTTTTGCAAACAAGGGGTTTTGTTTTGCCGACTTTGTGCGTGTTGCAAAATACGTGTGTTTTAACTGTATGCTTGGTGCAAGCGTGTTTTTGTCGTGTGGCAAAACTCTTTGCAAAGGTCATGCTTTGGTCGTGGCGTTGTGCTCGTCTTTGGTTTTGTCGGCAATGATATTTTTGGTTTTGTCAACTGGTGGTGGAGATATGCCTGTGCTTGACGTTGCAAAAAACAGTGGGGTATATCTGCTCTTTGTGCTGGCGCTCACGGGTGGTGTGGCAACTGCCTTGTGTTGTTGCTCATATACGGTGGTGGAGTGGCTTGACAAAAAAACGTGCGACAAAAAACTGTCTGTTGCAGTTGTGTGCATGTGTGCATACGTGACGAGTTTGTTTGGTTTTGGCAAAATGCTTGGCTTTGTGTTGCCCGTTTCGTCCACCTTTGCGCTTGTGTTTGTGTTTTGTGCAATATCAAAAGTGTTAAAAAAAGACAACGTATAGTCCGTTGTCTTTTTAGTGCGTTTTGACGTCAGCTTTTCCACCGCACAAAAAATTTTTCCAGCATGGCAACACCAAAATACATGCCACCTGCAAGCAGACAAAGTACAATGGTGCAAGTCATTACAAGGTCCATTTCAAAAACCTGACCGCCATATACGATAAGATATCCCAGCCCAGCTTTAGACACGAGATATTCGCCCATGATAGAGCCAATCCACGACATACCCACGTTTATTTTGAGGCATGATGCCAGAGTAGAAAGGTTTGAGGGAAATACAAGTTTGCAAAAAATCTGCATTTTGTTTGCGTCCATACTTTGCAAAAGCAAAATTTTTTCTGCATTTGTCTCTAAAAAACCGCCAAGCATCGTTATGGTGGTCACAATTATGCTTATCAAAACCGCCATTGCAATTATTGCTTTTTGTCCTGTGCCTGCCCACACAATGATGATAGGGCCAAGTGCAATTTTTGGCAGACTGTTTAACACCACTATATATGGTTGCAAAACGTCACGCAGGGTTTTTGACCACCACAGTGCAACTGCAATTGCCGTGCCACCAAGCGTGCCTATTGCAAAACCAAGCAAAGTTTCATACAGCGATATCCACACGTGATAAAACAACTGTCCGTTTGCATAAAGGTCTGCAAGCGTGTGCCATATGCGGGATGGACTGCTCATCAAAAAAGAGTCTATCACGCCAACGGTTGCAAGCAGTTGCCACAAGAGCAAAAAGCCAACCAGCACACCAGTCTGTGCAGAAAACACCAAAATTTTGTGCCTTTTTAGTTTTGATATATATTTTTTGTGTTGTGGTGACAAAAATTCATTTTTCATTTTGACTTATCTCCTTCCACAAAGTTTCAAACTGTCTGGCAAAGGACGGGTCTTCGCGTCTTTCAAGTGGTGTTGGCACGTGACCAAGGTTTACTTGGTGCATGCGGTGCAGTTTTGCAGGGCGTGCGGTGAGTATTGCAATGCGGTCAGACATGGATATTGCCTCGGATATATCGTGAGTGACAAGCAGGGCAGTTATGCCTTCTTTTTTTATTATGGAGTATACGTCGTTGCACACGTGCAACCGTGTCTGAAAGTCAAGCGCACTAAATGGCTCGTCAAGCAACAACACCTTTGGTTTTAGTGCAAGGGTGCGTATCAGGGCAACACGTTGTCGCATGCCACCCGACAGTTGCATTGGATAGTGATTTTTAAACTCAGCAAGGCCATATTCTTTCATCAGTCTTTCGCAATGTTCTATGTTTTCTCTGGTGAGCTTTTTTTGTATTTCAAGCCCAAGGGTGATGTTTTTGTATATGGTGCGCCACTCAAACAAATGATCACGTTGCAACATATATCCAACGTCTGTGTTTGTTTTTTCTATTTGTCTGCCGTCAAGCAAAATCCGGCCGTCAGTTGGTTTGAGCGTACCTGATGCAAGCGAAAGCAAGGTTGTCTTTCCGCAACCGCTTGGTCCCAGCACAGATACAAATTCGCCCTGATTTATGCCAAAAGACAACCCTGACAAAGCCTGTGTTTCCTGTGTTTTTGTATAATAAGTCATTGACACGTTGTCAAAGGTCAAAACCTGTTTCATTTTGTTCCTGCCTGTTTGCAAAAGATGTATATTTTATTATATTTTTTCACCTTTGTTTGTGTGTTGACAAAACAAAAACACCACACGAAAAGTGTGGTGTAAATGTGTATATAAAAATTATATTATTTGCCGATTTTGTCTGCAATGCTGTTGTTGACAATGTCGTCAAAATTTGCTCTTGTGTCAAGTTCGCCTGCATTTTGCATAACGTCCTGCAACCTGTCAAAACTTGCCTTTGTCATAGATGGGGTTGTCATCCACGTGTCGTTGTCTTTATAGTTTTTTAGCGATGCGGATATCAGCGATACGTCTGTGCCGGCAAACTGAGGTGCAAGCACCTGTGCCACCACGTCGTTGTCCGTTGTCATCACGTATTGAGTTGCCTTGTAAATACAGGTCAAAAACTTTTGCAGTTTGTCATTGTTGTTTTGTATATAACTCTTTTTTGCCATAAAGGCTGTGTATGGTATTTCGCCACTTGCCTGACCTATGGATGACACGATATATCCTTTGCCTTCCTGCACAAGCTGACTTGCCGTCGGCTCAAACAAAGTCACGTAGTCACCCGTTCCGTTTGCAAAGGTTGGGGCAATCAGGTTGAACTGTATGTCGTAGTTCATCGTTATGTTTTGTCCGTCAATATATCCTTTTTGGTTTAGGATATATTGCAATGTCATTGCAGGCATGCCACCTCGTCTGCCCATTATAACTTCGCTGTTTTGCATGTTGCTGTAGTCAAAATCAGGTATGTTTTGTCTTGCAACCAAAAAACTGCCGTCACGTTTTGTCAGTTGACCAAATACCTGCACGTAGTCGTCTTTTTTGCCCTGATGCACGTAAATTGCAGTTTCCGGACCCATAAGACCAACGTCTGCATCACCACTCAAAACGGCTGTCATGCTTTTGTCACTGCCACCACCGTTTGTAAGTTCAATGGTTATGCCTTCCTGTTCAAAATAGCCAAGTTCCATCGCAACGTAAAGTGGGGCATAAAAAATGGAGTGCGTCACTTCGTTTATTTTTATCACGCTGTCATCTTTGCCACACCCCGTCAAAGGAAAGCACAGCATAACCATTGCCATAAAAGCAACAAAAAACTTTTTCATCAAAAAACCTCCTTGTTCTTGTGTATTTTATTCACGCAATACAAAAGGTGTGTGTTGGTGTGTAAAAAACAACCCACCTTTTGACGTGTTTGCTCTTGTATACAGTGTGTAAAAAATGATACAATCAAAACACAGGACAAAGGAGGTGGATGATATGTTTGACAAAAATTTTTATCAGCAGGTTTTTGACCTTTCGGTTGATTACAAAAGACTTTCTGATTTTTGCAGTGAAATGCATGAAAAAAGGCAGTTTGACACAGACAATGCGTTTGAAAAATATTATGACGTAAATTATATCATCAATGCCATTGATGCATATCAAAACAAAAAAATTGACGGTTGTTATCTTGCCAGTTGGATGTGTGTTTATCTTTGGATACTGGATGCCGGCTATTGTTACGAAAAAATCGCAGATGATGGCTTTAGTCAGATTATTCATTACAAAATCACAGATACCATTGACAGTCTTTCTTTTTTTGACGCAGATGAAGAAGACTCTGACTATTTCAATCTGGATGTGTACAGGCAAGAATTTTTGTTTTTGGACAAACTTTATAAAAATCAAAATGTTTGTCAAAATTTTGCATATTGCTTTGAAGGTGACGATGATTGTGAGGAATACGTCAAGGGTCTGATGATAAACGAAAAAGAAAAAATTTACGCGATTATCCATACAGACCTTTTTGAAGATGACGTTGTAGACTTGCAATTGCAGGGCGAAAAAGAATTTGACGAGCAGATAGCAAAACTTGCAAATATGGGATACAAGCAAGTCAAAAGTCCGTATATAATTGAATATGAAAAATTTTTGAGTGAAATAGAATAACAAAAAAGACGGTTTTTTTGACCGTCTTTTTGCTTTTGTGCAAAACAGTTGTCAAAAAAAACAACTTTTGGTATAATTTGCACAGTTAAATCAAAACGTTGATGCAAAAGGAGTAGCATTGTGGCTGGCCATCAAAGAGAGTTGCCGTTGGTGAAAGAGCAACGTGGGGCAGATGTGAAGGTTGTTTGCGGAGTCCATTTTTGGCGGTTGACCCCGTTATCGGTCGTTAAAGTGCGAGTATTATACTCGAATTTAGGTGGTACCACGGAACTGTGAACGTTTCGCCCTAAGCAGGCGATGTTCACGGTTATTTTTTTTATTGGGAGAATTTAGTTTTATGGAAATGGCAAAAACTTACGAACCACAAAGTTTCGAAAAAGATTTGTATCATTGGTGGGAAAAAGAAGGCTTTTTTACTCCGTCAGTTGACAGCAAAAAAGAGCCTTTCACAATAGTTATACCTCCTCCAAACATCACTGGTCAGTTGCACATGGGCCATGCTTTGGACGAGTCTATTCAGGACTGCATAATCCGTTTTAAACGTATGCAGGGCTACAGCACACTCTGGTTGCCAGGCACAGACCACGCATCAATCGCAACAGAAGTTAAAATCGTTGAGCAACTTGCAAAAGAAGGCATCGACAAATATGACCTCGGTCGCGAAAAGTTTTTGGAACGTGCATGGGACTGGAAAAGACAATACGGTGGTCGCATTGTAGAGCAACTCCGTTGCCTTGGTTCTTCTTGTGACTGGACAAGAGAAGCATTCACTATGGACGAAAGATGCTCTCGTGCGGTAAAACACGTGTTTGTAAAACTTTACAACGAAGGTCTCATTTATCAGGGTGACCGCATCATCAACTGGTGTCCTGTATGTCAGACTGCGCTTTCTGATGCAGAAGTTGACTACGAAGAACAGGCATCACATTTCTGGCACTTCCGTTATTTCACGCCAGACGGCAAAACAGAAGTTATCTTTGCAACAACTCGTCCGGAGACAATGCTTGGCGATACTGCCATTGCAGTAAACCCAGAAGACGAAAGATACAAAGACCTCGTTGGCAAAACAGTGCTCGTACCCTTTGTTAACAGAGAAATCCCTGTAATTGCAGACAGCTATGTAGAAAAAGACTTTGGTACAGGCGTGGTAAAAATCACACCTGCACACGACCCTAACGACTTTGAGGTTGGTCTCAGACACAACCTGCCTGTTATCCGCGTTATGAACGACGACGGCACAATGAACAGCCTTGCAGGCAAAGAGTACGAAGGTCTTGACAGATACGAAGCAAGAAAGAAAATCGTTGCCGAAATGGAAAAAATCGGTCAACTCGTAAAAATAGAAGACTATACGCACAACGTTGGCGCATGCTATCGTTGCCACACTACTGTTGAGCCAATCGTCAGCAAACAGTGGTTTGTAAAAATGAAACCTTTGGCAGAAAGAGCAATTCAGGTTGTAAAAGACGGCGAAATCAACTTTGTGCCAAAACGTTTTGACAAAATTTATTTCAACTGGATGGAAAACATCAAAGACTGGTGTATTTCTCGTCAGTTGTGGTGGGGTCACCGCATACCTGTATGGTATTGTGACGAATGTGGCGAAGTTATCTGTCAGGAAGACGCACCACACAGCTGTCCAAAATGCAACAGCACAAAACTCCGTCAGGACGAAGACGTGCTTGACACTTGGTTTTCTTCTGCACTTTGGCCATTTTCTACACTTGGCTATCCGGAAGAAACAGAAGACTACAAATACTTCTTCCCTACAAACGTGCTTGTTACAGGTTATGACATCATCTTCTTCTGGGTTGCACGTATGATCTTTTCTTCTTTGCATCACACAGACAAAATCCCATTTAAAGAGGTTTTGATCCACGGTATCGTTCGTGATGCACAAGGCAGAAAAATGTCAAAATCACTTGGCAACGGCATCGACCCACTTGAATTTATCGACAAATATGGTGCGGATACTTTGCGCTTTTCTTTGCTCAACGGTGTTTCATCTGGTGGTGACATCCGCTTTAGTGCAGACAAAGTAGAGGGCAACCGCAACTTTATGAACAAAATCTGGAACGCATCTCGCTTTGTTTTGATGAATACAGACGAAAAAAATCTTGTAGACATCTTTAAGGCAGAGTTGTCTGTTGCCGACAAATGGATACTCAACAAACTCAATATGGTCACTAAAGAAGTCACTGCAAACCTCGAAAGTTATGAGCTGGGTGTTGCGGCACAAAAACTTTATGACTTTGTATGGAGCGAATTCTGCGACTGGTATATCGAGTTTTCTAAACCGGTTTTGTATGGCACAGACGAAAGTGCGCGCAACGTTACAATCAGCGTGCTCAACTATTGCCTTGACAAAATCCTCAAATTGTTGCACCCATTCGTACCATTCTTGACAGAATCAATTTATCAAAATCTGCCAGGTCACGAAAAAACAATCATGCTTGCTCAATATCCTGTATATTCAAAAGAACTTGAATTTGCAGACGATGCCGAAACACTTGATCTCATTAAAGAAATCATCAAGTCAATCCGCAATGCAAAGGCAGAAATGAACGTTGCTCCATCAAAACGCATCAGCATGTTTATCCGCCCAAGCCAAAAGGCAGAACAGATGAAAAAATCTGTGGTATACATCGAAAAACTTGCCGGTGCTGAAAAGGTAGAGTTTGTTGATGCAAGCGCAACTTTCGAACAGGTTGTTTCTTTGGTGTCTGCCGGTGGCGAAGTGTTTATTCCACTTGGCGAACTTGTTGACAAACAAAAAGAGATTGAGCGTCTTACTAAAGAGGTAAATCAGGTCAACAGCGAAATCAAACGTGCCGAAGGCAAACTCAACAATCAGGGCTTTGTTGCAAAAGCACCAGCAAGCCTTATCGAGCAGGAAAAAGAAAAACTTGCAAAATACAAAGAAATGCTTGGCAAACTCAACGAACGTATTGAAGAACTTGCAAAACTTTAAAAATAAAAAATATTGCATTTTGTTAATTATTGGTGTATAATATAATCACCCTTATAAAAATGTGTGTGTTTTTGACAATACGGAGGAATTATGAGAGTATTTTTTATCGACACAGATTCTGAATTGCCTTTCAACTATGCAAACGAGTTTGGACTTAAACTGATAAAAATGCCATATATTCTCGATGGCGTTGAATATTATGACGATGCTGGCGAAAGCAGCGATCAAAAAGCCTTTTTCAACACTTTGAGAGAAGGAAAAACAAGCAAAACAGCTGCACTCAACATGCAGGACTATATCGACATTTTTGAGCCACACTTTAAAAACGGCGACGAAATGTTTTATCTCACTTTTTCTCGCACAATGAGTGGCACTTTCAACTATATGGACACAGCCCTCAAAGAGTTGAGAGAAAAATATCCAAATGCATCTTTTCGTGACTTTGACTCACGCAGTATTTCGCTTGGCACGGGCATCCAGTGCTACTATGCTGGCAAAATGTTTAAAGAAGGCAAATCTTTTGACGAAATCATTGCCTTTCTGGAAGACTTTTCAAAACACGTTGCAGTTTATTTTGCAGTTGACGATCTTGGTCACCTCAAACGTGGTGGCAGGGTTTCTGGTGTTGCGGCAGTGGTTGGTTCTGTGCTTGGCATCAAACCAATTCTTACAATGACGCCAGAGGCAAAACTTGACAAATGCGGTACTGTAAAAGGCAGCAAAAAAGTTATCAGCTTTTTTATGGACAAACTCAAAGAAGAAGCAGGCGACCTTGACAGTTACGACGTGTTCATTATGCAGGCCGACGTAGAAGAAAAGGGCGAGGCACTCAAAAAAGCTGTGCTGGAAGAGTTTCCAAATACAAACGTGCACGTGCTTATGGTTGGTCCTGTCATTGGCAGTCACTGTGGCCCTGGCACACTTGGCATCATTTATCACAAAAAATAAACAAAATTTTACGGCAACCAATGGTTGCCGTTTTTTTGCGTTGTTTAAATTGAACAAAATCAAAAACAATCGTTAAAAAATTGTTTTGTTTATTGACTTTACAATATACTTGTGCAATAATTAGTTTGTATGATAACTTTGCGCATAGGGCATATTTTGTGGTTTACCTGGTTGATAGCAATGAACGCACTTGGAGCGTATCTCACAACCAAAGACAAACTAAATGCCATCAAAAGAGAATGGAGGGTTAAAGAGTCACACTTGTTTTGGGTGGCTTTTTTGGGTGGTGCACTTGGCATCTATGCCGGCATGCAGGCAATGCGCCACAAAACCAAAAAATTCTTTTTTTATATGGGCATACCTATGCTTTGCTGGTATAACGTGTTTCTTACAATGACTTTGCTCATTTTCGTGTTGTAAAAAGGAGATATATTATGGATTTGAGGCTTGTGCTTTTGGCATGGCTTGTTGTTATAAATTTGTTTGCATTTTTGCTTTATGGCATAGACAAACGCAGGGCAATAAAAGACAAATGGCGTGTTAAAGAGGCCACTTTGTTGCTTGTTGCACTCATTGGCGGTGGTATCGGTGCATATTGTGGTATGAAGTTGTTTCGTCACAAAACACACAAAGCAAGATTTTTTGTGGGTGTGCCAATCTGCATTGTCCTCAACGTAGTGGCAGTTGTATTGTTGCTTTTGTACGTATTATGAAATATATCTTTGATGTAAAAAATTTTGACGGCGAGCTTGCCGTCTTTTTGTTGCAGTCTGGCATTTCGTCAAGACAAATCACACGACTTCGCAAGGAGCCTGGTCTTATCAGATGCAACGGGAAAACTGTATTCAGCAATGCAAAAGTAAAAGACGGTGACGTGATTGAAATTGACGTGCACGAAAAAGCAGATGTGTCTGTGCCTGTTTGTGACAAAAAGGTGGATATTGTCTATCAGGACGAGCATTTTTGCGTGATTGACAAACCTGCTGGCATGGCTGTCATTGCAACAAAAAGATATTATGGGGCAAGTCTGCAAAACGTGCTTGCAAACGAGTGGGGTGACAAATTTGTGTTTCATCCTGTAAACAGGCTGGACAAAGATACGTCTGGTCTTATGATAGTTGCAAAAAACTCATACGTGCACAATCTGTTTGACAAAATGCTTGCTCAAAACAACATCAAAAAAAGTTACGTTGCGGTGGTGGATGGCATTTTGCAAAATGACGGCACAATTGATGCACCCATACTTGACGTTGCGGGGCAGATAAAGAGAGTTGTTGACGACAAAGGAAAAACCGCTTTCACACAATATAAAATAAAAAAAGTCTTTGACAAAAAAACACTTGTGGATATAAACTTGCTTACAGGACGAACTCATCAGATAAGGGTGCATTTCAGTCATATCGGCTTTCCTCTGGTGGGTGACGAAATTTATGGCGAAAAAAGTGAGTTGATTTCACGTCATGCACTGCACGCAGTACGTTTGCAGTTTGTGCATCCCGTCACAAACGAAAATATGGTTTTCAGTTCGCCTTTGCCAGACGATATAAAACAACTTTTTGGAGAATGATATGAGCGAAAAACATAACCACAATCACACACAGATAAAGGATATAGACAATCGTCTTGCAACTATCGAGGGGCACATCAAGGGCATCAGACAAATGATAGCAGAGGGCAAAAGTTGCGAAGAAATTTTGCTTCAGCTCCATGCAATCAGCGGGTCTCTCAAAAAGGTGTCAAAAAAAATACTCAACGACCACCTCAACAACTGTGTAAAAGAAAGCATCGAGCAGGGCGAAACAGAAACTCTCAAGTCGTTTGCCGACATTTTGGAAAAATATATTTAAGTATACAAATCCTATCGTTTTGATAGGATTTTTTTATTATATTGTGTTGACACCTGCCATATAGTTAGTATAATATAAATATACCCCCTGGGGTAGGGGGTTTTGACAAAAGAAAATAAAAACGAAAAAACGTTTTTGGAGGGTTAAAATATGGCATGTGATTGTGGTTGCTGTGGCACTCACAAAGGTCACGGATTTTTTGGCAGTCAAAAGTGGGAGTATATCAAACTGATAGTTTCTTTCGTGCTTTTGGTTGTTGCATTTTTTTGGGAAGATATCGTTGGTCACACCTGGGGCATGTATCTCAATCCATCATGGTTTGCAATCGTTGCATGTGGCTGGTCAATTGTAGAGGGTGCATGGCATGGTCTTGCACACGAAAAAAAGATAAAAACAAGTTTGCTCATCACTATTGCAATAGTGGCATCTATCGCATTGGAAGTTGTCGTATGGTGTGGCGTCACAATTGACGGCGATCACTCTCACGGCTATTTGTTTGCGGCAGGCGAAATTGCATTTTTGATGGCACTGGGTGAGTTTCTGGAAGATGTAACGGTAAAACGCACTCGTGTTGGCATCGAAAAACTCGTCAACCTTTCTCCTCGTACTGCAACTGTAAAATTGTTTGGTCAGTTGTTGGTTATGGAAGTATCAGAAATTCAGCCTGGTGATATCGTTGTGGTTAAACCAAACGATATGATCCCTGTGGACGGCGAAATCATCCTTGGCGAAACTGCAGTTGACCAGTCTTCTATCACGGGCGAATCTGTGCCTGTTGACAAAAAGGTTGGCGACGTTGTATATGCCGGCACTTGGAACAAATCGGGTGCGCTTGAGGTGAGGGTTACTAAAAAGAGCAACGAAACAACAGTTGCAAAACTTGTCAGCCTTGTAGAAGAGGCAGAGGGCACAAAAGCACCAATCTCCCGTCTTGCAGACAGATGGGCGTCTTATATCGTGCCAATGGCAATCACTCTTGGCTTTGGCGTATGTTTGCTCACAAAACTTTTTGCGGGCATTGGCTGGGTAGATGCCGCTGTGCGTGGCGTGACTATCTTTGTTGTATTTTGTCCTTGTGCGCTTGCTTTGGCAACACCAACGGCAATTGCTGCCGCACTCGGTGCTTTGGCAAACCGTGGCATAATGGCAAAAAGTGGCAAAGCTATTGAAGAACTTGCAAAAATTGATACGGTATGTTTCGACAAAACGGGCACTCTCACAACAGGCAACCTTGCTGTAGAAGACTGCTGGTGCGATGGCATAGACCAAAACCAGTTTTTGGCACTTTTGGGTGGTGCCGAAAACAATTCAGAACACCCAATTGCACAGGCTATCGTAAAATATGCACAAGACAAAGTTGAACTTGCAACACCACAAACAATAAATGCGTTGGTGGGTGTTGGTCTTGAGGCAGAGTTTGAAAAAAACAAACTGCTCATTGCACAATGGAAGCAGTTTGAAAACGAAACAGGCATCGTATGTGACAAAGCAAGCGAAATGCTTGCAAAAGGCCTTACTGTAATGGGTGTAAAGATAGACGACAAACTTGTTGGCGTAATTGCCGTGAGTGATACTATCCGCGAAGACAGCCCATATGCCGTTGGCGAAATAAACAAAAACTGCAACACAGTTATGCTCACAGGCGACAACGAAAGTGCAGCAAAACGTATGGCACAACTTGCAGGTGTTAAAGAAGTTAAATATCAACTCCTTCCTGACCAAAAGTTGGAATATATCAAAAACAAACAACAGGCCGGTGGCAAAGTTTGTATGATTGGCGACGGCGTAAACGACGCACCATCACTTGCACTTGCTGACTGCTCAATTGCAATGGGTGCATTTGGCAGTGACCTTGCTATCGAAACTGCAGACGTTGCCCTTATGACAAACGACGTTGCAAGACTCCCTGGCTTGCTCAGATTTGCAAAAAAGGTTTTGCGTACAATCAAGTTTAACATTATACTTGCAATGTCAATCAACCTTGCAGCCGTAGTGCTCAGCGCATTTGGCATTCTTGGTCCAGTTATGGGTGCGTTGCTCCACAACTGCACGTCTGTATTGGTAATTGGCAACTCTGCATTGTTGCTTTTGGACAAAGACAAAGAATATAGAAACTATAAAGTGAAAAAATAAAATATCTAGACAAAAAGAGAGTTGATAACGACTCTCTTTTGTTTTAGTAAAAATAAAAAGGGGATACAAAAAAGCACCTGCGTTTGCAGGTGCTTTAATTGTTATTTTTTTATACGCTTTCCGTTTGCGTCATATTTTGCATTGTGTTTTTCCATTGCTTTTTTTAGTGATCGCCACAGACAAATTACAATCAGCAGGGCAAGACCAACCAGATACAAAACAAATCCCGTTGTGCCGGGTGTCATCCATTCGGTGCCACCAACCCACAGACCAAAACCAACGCAAAGGTACAACAGCGGGATGAGCATGCCTACGTTTATCAAAAACAAAACTATGGCAACAAAAATTTTTGCTGTCGTTTTGAATATGATTTTTGCAACTTTAAAAATTGCAGTCAAAACAGAAAAAAGGCAACCCATTATTTAATTTCGTCAACGTACATATATTTTCTCAACACTTCTGGGATAGTAACAGAGCCGTCTTCGTTCTGGAAGTTTTCCAAAATTGCAGCAACTGTACGACCAACAGCAAGACCGCTGCCGTTGAGTGTGTGTACAAAGCGTGGTTTGCTTGCTTTGTCATCTTTAAAGCGGATGTTTGCACGACGTGCCTGATAATCTTCAAAGTTTGAGCAAGAAGAAATTTCTACGTATCTGCCGTAGCTTGGCATCCAAACTTCGATATCATAAGTTTTTGCTGAGCTGAAACCTACGTCACCTGTGCAGAGCATAGATACTCTGTAAGGCAAACCGAGTTTTTGCAAAATCTTTTCTGCATCGTTTGTGAGTGATTCAAGTTCGTCATAGCTGTTGTCAGGGTGAGCAAATTTAACGAGCTCTACCTTGTTGAACTGGTGTTGACGGATGAGACCACGTGTGTCACGACCTGCACTGCCCGCTTCTGCACGGAAGCATGCTGTGTATGAGCAGTATTTGATAGGCAATTTTGCGCCGTCCATAACTTCGTCACGGTGAAGGTTTGTTACTGGCACTTCTGCAGTTGGCACAAGGAAGTAATCTGTGTTTTTAACTGCAAATGCGTCTTCTTCAAACTTTGGCAATTGACCTGTGCCTGTCATACTTGCACGGTTTACCATATATGGTGGATAAATTTCAAAATAGCTGTTGTCAAAAATGTGTGTGTCCAACATGAAAGAAATGACAGCTCTTTCGAGTCGAGCACCCAAACCCTGGTATACAGTAAAGCGAGTACCAGTGATTTTGCCGGCACGTGGCCAGTCAAAAAGACCAAGTTTTTCACCAAGTTCCCAGTGTGGTTTTGGTTCAAAGCCAAAGTTTCTAGGTTCGCCAACAACTCTCATAACCTGGTTGTCACCATCGTCTTTGCCAACTGGCAAAGTTTTGTGAGGGATGTTTGGGATAGAAAGCATTGTCATTTTGAGTTCGGCTTCTATTTCACTGAGCTGAGCGTCCAAAGCTTTGATTTGTTCGCCAACTTTTTGCATTTCTGAGATGATGGACGACGCGTCTTGTTTTGCTCTCTTGAGTTGAGCAACTTGTTCACTTTCTTTGTTTCTCTTGGCTTTGAGCACTTCTACTTCGCCAAGAATTGCGCGTCTTTTGAGTTCGAGTTCAACTGCCTGATCCACAGGGAAGTTGCCACCACGATGACTCAATTGTTCTTTGACAAATTCTTTGTTGTCTACAACAAATCTGATGTCTAACATGTTTCATCTCTCCTTTTTTAATTTTATTTCAACGTGGATATAACAAATATATCCATATTAAAAAATATAATATATATAGTTTAACACAAAAAAAAATTAAAGCAAGCAAAAAACCTGTTTTTCTTTGACAAATGTCAACTATATGCTAAAATGTTTGGTATAGGAGATTTTTTAACGTATGGACATCAGGCTTTACAACACACTTTCTCGCAGCAAGGAAGTTTTTGTACCTATAAAACAAGGCAAGGTTGGCGTATATTCATGCGGACCAACCGTATACAACTATGCTCACATCGGCAACCTGCGTACCTATGTGTTTATGGACATTTTGCGCCGTATTTTTGAGTATAACGGCTATAAAGTAAAAAGTGTCATGAACATTACTGACGTTGGCCATTTGCTTTCTGACGCAGATGACGGCGACGACAAAATGGCAAAGGCTGCAAAAGAGCAAAACAAAACTCCGGAAGAAATTGCAGAATATTATTCTTCTGTATTTTTCAAAGATATTGCAAGACTCAATATCAAACGTCCGACAATCACACCAAAAGCAACCGACCACATTCAGGAAATGATAAACATCGTTGTTGACCTTATCGAAAAGGGATATGGTTACGAAACGGACGACGGCATTTATTTTGATATTTCTAAATTTGAAAACTACGGCAAATTGTCGCATATGAATCTTGAAGATCAGCTTGCAGGCGCAAGGGTAAACGTAAACACGGGCAAACGCCACCCTGCCGACTTTGCAATCTGGAAAAAGGCAGAGCCAAACCACATTATGCAATGGCAAAGTCCATGGGGCATGGGTTATCCTGGCTGGCACATTGAGTGCACTGCAATGAGCAACAAATATCTTGGCAATTTGTTTGACATTCACACGGGTGGTATCGACCACGTTCCAATCCACCACGAAAACGAAATTGCTCAGGCAGAGGCATGGCTTGGTCAAAAAGCAGTCAACTACTGGATGCACAGCGAGTTTATGCTTGTAGACGGTGGCAAAATGAGCAAATCGCTCGGCAATACCTGGACGGTAGAAAATCTTGTAGAACGCGGATACACTCCAATGGAGTTCCGTTATCTCTGTCTCAACACTCAATACAGACAAAAACTCAACTTTACGTGGGCGTCAATGGATGGTGCACGCACTTCTTATCAAAGACTTTGCAAACATCTTTATGAGCACAAAGTCAGCGACGTTGCCACCGACAAAGCGGTTATCGACAAATATCTTGACGAATTCCATCAGGCAATCAACGACGACCTCAACGTGCCAATGGCAATGGGTGTTTTGCACAAAATAGTAAAACTTCCTCTCAGCAAAGACGTATACAATGCGGTTTTGCAAATGGACAAAGTTTTTGCTTTGGATTTTGACAAAATCACTCCACCTGCTCAACCAATGGTAGAGGCTCCGCAGGAAGTTTTGGATATGGCAACTGCAAGACAACAAGCACGCAAAGACAAAAACTGGGCAGAGTCAGACAGACTCCGTGACGAAATTGCAAAAGCAGGCTTTAAAATCAAAGATACTGCAAACGGTTTCGAACTTGAAAAACTTTAATGACAAAACGGACTCAGACGAGTCCGTTTTTTGTATCATAAAAACAAAAAAACAACCATATAATGTGATATGAAAAATCACGAAGTTGTTTTGAAAGAACAAAAATCATTGCACCTCACGGGTGTGTGCGGTGTGGACGGTATGACAGAAAAACAAGTGGACGTACAGCTGGAAAACGGCAAACTTGTGATAAAAGGGGACGGTCTGTCGGTGAGCAAACTTGACGTAGAACAAGGCAATCTTTTTGTGACGGGTGACGTGATAACGTCTCTTGTATACACAAACAAAGGCAAAACGAAAAACGGACTGGCAAAACTGTTTAAATGATTTTTGATACTTTGTTTCAGCCGTACGTTTTTTTGACCTGTGTGTTTTTGGGTGGAGTTGTGTTTTTTGCATACAAACTCACGCATCTGCCACAGGCAAAAAACCTTGTGTTGCTTGCCCTGCAGGATATTGTTTTTTGCGTACTTTGTTTTTTCGTCACGTGGCGAGGATTGTTGTTTGCAAACTGCGGACAAATCAGATGGTTTTGCGTGGCTGGCATTTTGCTTGGTTTTTGGCTTGGCAAAAACTCGGTGGGCATTTGCGTTGACAATATCTTTTGCAAATTGTATAATTTTTGTGCAAAACAAAAAAAGGACAAAAAAGATGGATAAATACAAACTTATGCGCATGGCAGAATCTATGGAAGAAGATGCCATAAAATTTGACGAGATAGAAGACGCTTTTCCTCAGCAGGAGGGCGACTCTGCCGAAGATTTTAAAAGAAGGTATAAAGAGTTTTATACCGACATTAAAATTTCTATAAAAGAAGACTGGTAAAAATCAAAACAGACTGCAAAATGCAGTCTGTTTTTTTGCAAAATTTTATCTTCTGTCATTTTTGACAACTTTCGACAATATAAATTAATACCTGTCGGGAGGTCAAAATGAAAGACTATATCTATCAGCGTGTTGTGGATTGTGCAGAATATATTTTGCAAAACAACGGCACAATACGCTCAACGGCAAAACAGTTTTGTGTGTCAAAATCTACCGTGCACAAAGACGTGAGCGAACGGTTGTTGCAAATTGACAGACAACTTTTTGACAAAGTAAAAACCGTGTTGAACAAAAATATGGCCGAAAGACACATAAGAGGGGGCATTGCAACCAAAAACAAATTTAAAACGCAGGCAAATTAGCCTGCGTTTTTGTTATTCGTTATTTTGTGCGTCAGCGTTGTTAGACGTTTTGTTTCGTTCGCTGTTGTATTTTTCAATCACGTTGTCCCACAGATTATATCTGTCCGGGTTGGCAATTGCACCAAGCATGCGGTCTTTTACAAAAGGTATGTCTTTTTGCAGACTTTTGATGAGGTTTTTCATATACTCACGTTTTGTATTTTTGTCTGCAGGGCAGGGGTTGTGCACCACCGGCAAATTGCGGGCATAACACGCAACGTCGTTTTCGCTGATATATATCATAGGGCGAATCATAGATACTTTAGATCTGTCCATATATGATATTGGTGCAAATGTAGAAAGTCTGCCTTCAAAAAACAAACTGAGCAAAAAGGTTTCGATGGCATCTTCTGCGTGATGACCAAGGGCAAGTTTGTTGCAACCCATCTTTAGCAGTTGTGTGTTGAGTGCACCACGACGCATTTTAGAGCAAAGACTGCAAGGGCTTGCCTCTTTGCGTGCTTCAAACAAAATTTCGCCAATGTCAGTGCGCTCTACGTGATATTCGATGCCAAGTTCGTCACACCATTTTTGCACGGGTTCAAAGGGGTCGTGATCTTTGCAAAAGCCAAGGTCAATAGTGATTGCCACAAGGTCAAACTTTTTTGGATAAAAGCGTTGCAACGCCTTCAAAAGTGCAAGCAGAGTGAGGCTGTCTTTGCCACCCGATACACCAACGGCAATTCTGTCACCTTCTTCTATCATTTTATAGTCTTCTATGGCACGACGAAAAGGTGCCAGCAAGGTTTGTGTCTTCATAACACACATTGTAAAGGCAAATAAAAAAAAATTCAACTTTTTTTAAAAAAGTACTTTACAAAATCGCAAACATGCATTATTATAATGATAATCAATATCACTTGTCCAGCAAAGGAGAGTAAAATGTTCCAGAGATATTCAAAACAACGCGAAGTTGTATACAACGTGCTTTGTCAGACCAAAACACATCCAACAGTTGACTGGGTGTATGAGGAGGCAAAAAAAGTTTTGCCCGAGATTGGCATAGCAACGGTATATCGCAATTTGCGTGAACTTGTAAAACACGGCATGGCAAAAGTTGTTTTGACACCAGACAACAAGGAGCATTTCGATGCGGATATGACACAGCACCCACACTTTATTTGCAAAAGTTGTGGTTGCGTGATGGACGTGACTACACAAGGTCACACAAAAATAGCACAAAAGGGTTTTGTGGTAGAAAATTGTGATACAACGTTTTTTGGCACCTGCCCACAATGTGCAAACTAAAAAAAGGAGGACAAATTTATGACATGGGTATGCAAAGTATGCGGATACGTGCACGAGGGTGACCAGGCGCCAGAAGCTTGCCC
>JAFTHO010000057.1 GCA_017457385.1 Clostridia bacterium
ATGCGGCTGCAATTGGTGCTTTGCTTGCAAATCCACACAAAAAAATGCAACTGCTCGAAGATCTCACACCACAAATCAGTCAGCAGGTAAAAGATCTTGTCGACTCAAAAATCATCAAAGTTACAATCGATCCGTCAAAAACAAGCCTGTACGTAAAATGTCAGGTGTCAACGGACAAAGGTGTGGGTGTGACTGTTATCGAAAACAGCCATACAAACATTGTGCTTACACAGGTTGACGGCAAAGATATTTTTAAACAGGAGCAAACTGCAGTCAGCGGTGGTGGCAATCCGCTTTTGGACAAACTCAAACAAATGACCATTGCTCAGATAAGACAGCTTGTAGAAAGTGCATCTTTTGAAGAACTTGCGTTTATGCTTGACGGCATAAAAATGAACGAGGCCGTTGCCGACAAAGCAATAGAAGTTGCAGAGGGCATTGGCATTGCAAAAACATTTAAAAACAACATTGGCACAGATTTGTTGCAAAACGACCTTATGACACGCATTATGATGAAGGTTGCCTCTTCTATCGAGGGTCGTCTTGACGGCGGACTTTATACAATCATGTGCAGTGCATCAGCAGGCAGCAAAGGTCTTGCAGTTATTTTGCCAGTGAGCGAAACTGCAAAACAGGTTGGTGCAGACGACTATACAACAGCAAAAGCACTTGCTTTTGCTCACCTTGTAAACAGTTATATCAACCTTCACATTGGCAAACTTTCTGCAATGTGTGCTTGTGGCATGGCGGCATCAACTGCGGCATCAGTTGGCATCACTTATCTCATGGGTGGCAACGACGAGCAGATTGCCTATGCAATACGCAATATGACAGGCACAATCACAGGTATGATTTGTGACGGTGGCAAAGTTGGTTGTGCACTCAAACTTGCAACTGCAAGTGCATCTGCATTTGTCAGTGCAATGCTTGCAACAAACAACGTTGGCGTTCGTCCAAGCGACGGCGTATGCGCAGTTTCTGCCGAAGACTGCATCAAAAATATGGGGCGTGTTGCAAACCCTGGTATGGCACAGACAGACAAAGAAATTTTGCAGATTATGCTTGAAAAATAACAAAAAAATATAACAAAAAGCCACTTGCTGAAAGTGGCTTTTTTTAATGCACAGCCCAATGATGTTTTTTTTGCAATGGATATTGAAAAGACGTTGCATATAGTGTATAATAAATAAAAAGTCACAAATACAAGGAGGGCATATATGCAACTTCATATCAAAGACGAACAAAACAATATAAATTACGTATACAGCGAAAGTCTGTGGACTGGCAAGCGCGGTTTGACTGTCAATGGCATACCTGCAAAAAAAGTGAGCAAAAAAGTTTTCGAACTGCCTGCAGAAGAGGGTGTCATCAGATACGAAATAAAAGGTTCTATCTACAGTGACATTTCTGTCATTGCAAACGGCTATGCGGTTTCTACCGATCACGAATGGTACGAAAAAATGCTCATCTGGCTGCCACTCATTTCTATCATCATCGGCGGTGTTTTTGGCGGTCTCATCGGTGCACTCATTTTTGGTGTGTTTGCAACAATCGCAATGACAATCAATATGGAGGTTATGTATTCAAACAAAGGGTCTGCCTTCAAAGTTATCGTAGGGTTGTTTGTGTTTGCACTTACGGTCGGCCTGGCATTTTTGGTTGACATTTTTGTCGTTGCCGTTTTGCTTACTGCCATAGCATAACAAATTGATTCAAAAGCCACTCGAAAGACAAACAAGACAAACTGCTCCACAATCATATTCAGAAAAAACAAATTAAAAGACAGGAACTGTTCCTGTCTTTTTTTTGATGTTGACACGATTTGTTGCGTAAAGTAAAATAAGTTGATTTATG
>JAFTHO010000058.1 GCA_017457385.1 Clostridia bacterium
AGAAAGTTGTTTTTGTTTTGGCACAAAGTTTTTGAGTCTTTCGTCAAGAATTTTTTGATCAACTTTGAGTTCTATTTTGTTCGCAGGGATATCTATGCTGATGACATCACCTTCTTCTACCACACCAATGAGTCCGCCTGATGCAGCCTCTGGTGTAACGTGACCAATGCAAGCACCACGTGTTGCGCCACTGAATCTGCCGTCTGTGATGAGCGCAACACTATTGCCAAGACCCATACCCATTATTGCAGAAGTCGGGTTGAGCATTTCTCTCATACCAGGGCCACCTTTTGGTCCTTCGTATCTGATGACAACCACGTCACCCGATTTGATTTTGCCTGCATTTATTGCAGATTGAGCATCTTCTTCGCAATCAAAAACACGTGCAGGTCCTTGGTGAACCAACATCTCGGGCAACACGGCAGAACGCTTGACCACACTACCTTGTGGCGCAAGATTGCCTTTAAGCACTGCAATGCCACCGGTTTGACTGTATGGGTTTTCTATCGGTCTGATAACCTCTGTGTCAAGGTTGATGCAGTCTTTAATGTTTTCACCGACAGTTTTGCCTGTGACAGTGATGCAGTCTGTGTTGATGAGTCCTTTTTTGGCAAGTTCGTTCATCACGGCATATACGCCACCTGCCTCGTCAAGATCTTCGATATACGTGCGTCCTGCAGGTGCAAGGTGACACAAATTTGGTGTTTTTGCACTGATTTCGTTTGCAATATCAAGATTGAGGTCAATGCCACATTCATGCGCAATAGCAGGAAGGTGCAACATGCTGTTTGTTGAGCAACCAAGAGCCATATCAACAGTGAGTGCATTGACAAATGCTTTTTGTGTCATGATATCTCTTGGCTTTATATCCTTTTTGATCATATCCATAACTGCCATGCCGGCATGTTTTGCAAGTTCGATACGGACAGAATAAACAGCAGGTATAGTACCATTGCCTTTAAGACCCATGCCCAATGCTTCTGTAAGGCAGTTCATAGAATTTGCAGTATACATACCTGAGCAAGAACCACATGTAGGACAAGTTTTCTTTTCGTACTCATTAAGTTTTTCCTGTGAAATTTTGCCTGCAGAATATGCACCGACTGCCTCGAACATACTGGAAAGACTTGTTTTTTTGCCGTCAACTCTGCCTGCCAGCATTGGTCCACCACTTACAAAAACAGTTGGCACGTTTACCCTTGCCGCCGCCATAAGAAGACCAGGCACGTTTTTGTCACAGTTTGGCACCATAACAAGCCCATCAAAACCATGAGCCAATGCCATTGCCTCAGTTGAGTCCGCAATGAGGTCACGTGTGACGAGTGAATATTTCATGCCTACGTGTCCCATGGCAATACCATCACAAACAGCAATTGCAGGAAATACGATAGGTGTACCACCAGCCATTGCAACGCCAAGTTTTACAGCATCTACAATTTTGTCAATATTCATATGACCTGGCACTATTTCGTTGTATGAACTGACAATGCCAATGAGTGGTCTTGATTGTTCTTCTTCTGTAAGTCCAAGTGCATGAAACAAACTGCGATGTGGTGCATTTTGAACGCCACGTACTACGTCTGTTTTTGACATAACAATTTTCCTCCATTAGTTGTTGATGAGTTTATCTTCGTCACTCCAGCTATAAAGTTTGCGGATATCTTCGCCAACTTTTTCTGATGGATGCTCTGATGCAAGTTTGCGCATAGCATTAAAGTGCACCTGTGCACCTGCATCTGACATATCAAGTAAAAACTCTTTTGCAAAAGTGCCGTCCTGAATGTCTTTGAGAATTTTTTTCATATTATCTTTTGTTTGTTGTGTGATGATTTTTGGGCCAGTCACATAGTCACCATATTCTGCCGTGTTAGAGATAGAATATCTCATACCTGCAAAACCACTTTGATAAATAAGGTCCACGATAAGTTTCATTTCGTGGATACACTCGAAATATGCATTGCGCGGATCATAACCTGCTTCTACCAAAGTTTCAAAACCAGCCTGCATCAAAGCGCATACGCCACCGCAAAGCACTGCTTGTTCGCCAAACAAGTCTGTTTCTGTTTCTGTACGGAAGTTTGTTTCCAACACGCCTGCACGAGCACCGCCAATGCCAAGAGCATATGCAAGACCAAGATCCCACGCATCACCCGTTGCATCCTGTTCTACTGCGATGAGGCAAGGTACACCTTTGCCGGCCTGATATTCACTGCGCACTGTGTGACCAGGGCCTTTTGGTGCAATCATAATTACGTTTACGTCTTTTGGTGGTTTGATGCAACCAAAATGAATGTTAAAGCCGTGTGCAAAAGCAAGTGTTTTGCCTTCGCAAAGGTTTGGTTCGATGCTTTCTTTATAAAGTTTTTCCTGTTTTTCGTCATTGATGAGAATCATAATGATATCTGCAGCTTTTGTTGCTTCTGCAACTGTCATAACAGTCAAACCCTGTGCTTCTGCTTTTGCCCAGCTTTTGCTTCCGTTGTAAAGACCGACGATTACGTCAACACCACTGTCTTTAAGGTTGAGTGCGTGTGCGTGACCTTGTGAGCCATATCCGATAATGGCAACTTTTTTGCCATTGAGTTTTTGAAGATTGCAATCTTGTTGATAAAAAATCCTTGCCATAATATTTCTCCTTTTTTGTTTTAAAAATTTGTCACTTTTCTTATTGTAGAACCGCCTTTTTCCAGCGATACGATGCCGGTACGGCAGATTTCTAAAATTGTATAATCACGCATAAGGTTGATAAAGTCGTCAATCTTTTGAGTATCGCCCGCAAGCTGATACACCACAGAGTCTTTTGAATAGTTCATGATAGTTGCATCAAAAGCATCTGCAGCAGTTTTTATATCTTCGCGTGAGTTTTGTTCGTTTTTCATTTTGATAAGCAACAGCTCGCAACTGACTGACGTTTTGTCATCAAGTTCTTTTATCGAATATACGTCAGGAAGTTTATAAAGCTGGTTGATGATTTGTTGCTTTACACTTTCTTCTCCCTCGAAAACAACTGTGATGCGAGACAGTTTGCTTGTTTCTGTTTCGCTCACGGTCAGAGCGCTGATGTTAAACTGTCTGCGACGAAACATGCTCGTCACTCGGTTTAACACGCCATATTGATTGTTTACCAAAACGGCAACGGTATATCTCTTCATAAAAAAATCACCTTCCTGTTTTTACAATCATATCAGCCACCGAGCCACCTGGTGGCAACATTGGCAAAACAAACTCATCTTTGTCAATTGCACAGTCGATGATATATACACCGTCGTATGCAAATGCTTTTTGCAATGCCTTGTCAAGCTGATTGATATTTTCTACCCTTTCGCCATCGCCACCAAAGGCTTTTGCCAAAGCTGAAAAATTTGTTTTTCTATCTATAACTGTGTTTGAATATCTTTTGTCAAAAAACAAAGTCTGCCATTGACGTACCATACCCAATACACCATTGTTCATAATGAGCACTACAAGTGGCACGTTGTAAGAAACCGCAGTTGCAAGTTCGTGCAGACTCATATCAAAACTGCCGTCGCCCGTAATGAGAACACTGCGTTCTTTCAACCCGATTGCACTGCCGATTGCTGCGCTGAGCCCAAAACCCATTGTTCCAAGGCCACCGCTTGAAATAAAACGTCTGCTGTGTTTGAAGCAGAGGTTTTGTGCCGACCACATCTGATGCTGACCAACGTCTGTGGCGACAGGAGTGTTTTCGCCAAGATATTTGTTGAGCGTCAAAATTGCGTTGCGTGGCGTAAGCCCCTGACGTTTGTCCTGATAGCTGATTTCTTTTTGTTTGAAGTCATCTATCATGCTTTGCCATTCGGGGCGTTGTTTTTGCTCAACCAACGGCAACAATTTTTGTAAAGTACTTTTTACGTCTGCCTGTATTCCATATACAGCGTTGATAGTTTTAGAAAGTTCTGCCTTGTCAATGTCGATATGAACTATTTTTGCGTGTGGTGCAAATTTGCTTTTGTTGCCTGTTACACGGTCGTTAAACCTGCAACCAAGCGAAATGATACAATCTGCATGATCCATTGCGATAGAAGATGCATAGTGACCATGCATACCCTGCATGCCCAAAAAGCGCGGATGAGTACTGCTGATTGCAGACAAACCCATCATAGAGCAACCTATTGGTGCATCAATTTTGTCTGCAAGAGCCAAAACCTCATCTTGTGCCTGACTTGAAACCAAACCTCCACCAAAATAGATATAAGGCTGACTTGAATTGTTGATGCACTCTGCCGCCTGTGCAAGCAAATCGTCATCCACGTCACATTTTTTTGTTGCAAGCACGTGTGGTTTGCTTGTATATTGACATTTTGCAAGCTGAACGTCTTTTGGAAGATCGATAAGCACAGGACCGGGTCTGCCTGATGATGCAAGGCAAAAGGCCTCGCGCACTGTATCGGCAAGTTCGTTTACGTCAGTAACAAAATAGTTATGTTTTGTTATTGGCAAAGTGATGCCTGTGATATCAATCTCCTGAAAACTGTCTGAGCCAATTTGTGTGGTTGGTACGTTGCCCGTGATTGCAACCAATGGGACAGAGTCCAGAAAAGCAGTTGCAATGCCTGTGACAAGGTTTGTTGCACCCGGACCAGAAGTTGAAATAACAACGCCAACTTTGCCCGTTGCCCTTGCATAGCCGTCTGCCGCATGTGCGGCACCCTGTTCGTGTGCAGTGAGCACGTGAGTTATTTTGTCACTGTTTTTATATAACGCATCGTATACGTTGAGGATTTGCCCACCCGGATAACCAAAAACAACGTCACAACCTTGTTCTATCAAAGTTTGTACGAGGATATCTGCTCCTGTAAGCAACATAAAATCACCCCTTTGTCAATCTTTGCAAAATCAGCTGACCACATTGACTGCAACCGATTTTCACACATTTTTTTACCTCTTGTTCGTCAGATGGCATGATGTCTGCCGTGCGATAACCATCGTCCAGCAGTTTTGACACAGCTCTTTCGATACTGTCTGCCTCGGCAGGCATATCAAAACTGTATCTCAGCATCATTGCCACAGAAAGTATTGTTCCTATCGGATTTGCAACGTCCTGACCTGCAATGTCAGGTGCAGAGCCGTGGATAGGTTCATAAAGTCCACAAGAAGTTTTGCCAAGACTTGATGACGGTATCATTCCGATAGAACCTGTTATCATAGACGCCTCGTCTGACAAAATATCGCCAAACATATTTTCGGTAACGATAACGTCAAACTGAGACGGATTTTTTACAATTTGCATTGCACAATTGTCAACAAGCATATCTGTGAGTGTTACATCAGGATATTCCTGCGCCAGATGGTGCATAACTTTTTTCCACAATCTGCTGCTGTCAAGCACGTTGCTTTTTTCGACAGAGCAGAGTTTTTTGCCACGTTTTTGTGCTGTTTCAAAACCAATGCGACCAATACGTTCGATTTCACTTTCGCTGTAAGTCAAAATGTCTGTCGCTTGTTTTTGACCGTCAACGTCGTCTGTTTTGTGTTCGCCAAAATATATGCCACCAATAAGTTCACGCACGATGATAAAGTCTATGCCGGCATCTACAATTGATTTTTTAAGTGGTGATGCACTTGCAAGTTGTGGCCATATTTTTGCAGGACGGTTGTTGCTGTATACACCCATACCTGCACGAAGACGAAGCAAACCTTTTTCTGGTCTCATATGACCAGGCACGTTGTTCCATTTATCGCCACCAACGGCACCAAGCAAAACACTGTCACTTGCCACGCATTTGTCCAACATATCCTGTGGCAAAGGGTCACCGTATTTGTCTATTGCACAGCCACCCATATCAACGTCTGTATAATTGAAAGTGTGACCAAAAATCTCGCCAACCTTGTCCAGCACTTTTATCGCCTGATTTACAATTTCCGGACCAATGCCATCGCCACGGATAACGGCTATATTTTTTTTCATTTGTCACTACCTCCTTTGAGAGAAGCAAGCAAACCACCTTTTTTTATGATATCCTGAATAAAAGCAGGAAATGGTTGCGCCATATAAGTCTTGCCTGAAGTATGATTTGTGATTTTGCCTGTATCAAAATCTACACTCACTTGGTCACCAGAACAAATTTCTTCTGCTGCCTGTTCACACTCTAAAATAGGCAAACCAATGTTTATTGCGTTGCGATAAAAAATGCGCGCAAAGCTTTTTGCAATGACACAACCCGTGCCACACGTTTTGATAACGAGTGGGGCGTGCTCACGTGATGAACCACAACCAAAGTTCCACCCTGCAACCATTACGTCGCCTTTGTTGACTTGTTTTACAAACTGAGCATCAATATCTTCCATGCAATGCAAAGCAAGTTCGTTTGCATCTGGAGTGTTGAGATATCTTGCCGGTATGATAACGTCTGTATCTACGTTGTCTGGATATTTAAAAACTTTGCCTTGTGTGTACATACCTTTATACCTCCTTGTACTCTGTGATATATCCTGTCAATGCACTTGCCGCCGCAGTGTATGGTGATGCAAGATAAACTTCGCTTTTAACGTGCCCCATACGGCCTACAAAGTTTCGGTTTGTTGTTGCAACACATCTTTCGCCCTCTGCCAGAATGCCCATATAACCACCAAGGCAAGGGCCACAGGTTGGTGTTGACACCACTGCACCCGCATCGATAAAGGCTGTGTAATATCCCTTTTCTACGCACTCACGCAAAATCTGCATTGTGGCAGGGATGATAATGCATCTCACGCCATCTGCAACCTTTTTGCCATTGAGCACTTTGTATGCGGCTGTCATATCTTCCATACGGCCATTTGTGCAACTGCCAATTACAACCTGATCAATTTTGATTTCGTTGAGTACACTTGCAGGTTTTGTATTTTCCGGCAAGTGAGGGCAACTTACTGTAGGTGTGATTTGTGACAAGTCGATATCAATTGTTTTTTCGTACTCTGCATCGTCATCTGCGCTATATACAACGGGTTGCCTTTCACATCTGTCTTTCATATATTCAAATGTTACTTCATCCACAGGGAATATGCCGTTTTTTGCACCTGCCTCAATTGCCATGTTGCAAATGCAAAGTCTGTCGTCCATTGACAAATTTTTTACACCATCACCAACAAACTCCATACTTTTATACAAAGCACCGTCAACGCCAATCATACCGATGATTGTAAGAATAACGTCTTTGCCACTGCAGTTTGATGCAAGTTTGCCTGTGAGGTTGAATCTGATTGCAGACGGCACTTTGAACCAAGCCATGCCAGTTGCCATACCTGCAGCCATATCCGTGCTGCCCACACCTGTAGAAAAAGCACCAAGTGCACCGTACGTGCACGTGTGGCTGTCTGCACCTATGATGCAGTCGCCTGCCTTTACAACACCCTGCTCTGGCAACAATGCGTGTTCGATGCCCATTTTGCCTACGTCATAAAAATGACTGACACCATGGCAACCTGCAAAGTTGCGACACGTTTTTGATTGTTCTGCCGCTTTGATGTCCTTGTTTGGCACAAAGTGATCAAGCACAATTGCGATTTTATCTTTGTCAAAAACTTTGTTAAAGCCTGCTTTGTTAAATTCGTTTACTGCCACTGGTGTTGTGATATCGTTTCCCAAAACGATATCCAGTTTTGCGTTTATCAATTGACCTGCAACCACGTTGTCAAGACCTGTGTGTGCTGCAAGTATTTTTTGCGTCATTGTCATAGCCATAAGTCAGTTGCCTCCTTTTGTCATATTGCAAAATGCACTGAGCAATGCTTTTGTGCTTGCAGATATAACGTCTGTATCTGTGCCTGCACCCCAATACATTTTTCCGTCCTGCTTTTGCAAGCCAATGTATGATGCAGCAACACTGCGAGAGCCTTGTCCCTGCATGCTGTGTTGTGTAAAAGCCTCGAGAGTATATTCTTCACCGGTAAATTGCCTCAATGCATTGTTGATTGCGTTGAGAGCACCATTTCCTTCGGTCTCCATTTCTGTTTCTTCGTCATCTTTTTTAAAGGTTATGTTTATTTTTACAACGTCATTTTCACGCATAAAGTCAAATGACGTCACTTGTATGCCACTTTGCAGGTTGAGATAGTTGTCTTCAAAAATTTGCAAAATTTCTTCTGCAAGCAATTCTTTGTGTTGTCTGTCAGAAATGTCTTTGCAGATATAACTCAACTGCTCACGCATCTTTTTAGGCAGGTTGTAGCCAAAAGTTTGTTCGAGTATAAAACCAATGCCACCCTTGCCACTTTGTGAGTTTACTCTGATGACGTCTGCATCATAGGTGCGACCAATATCCGTTGGGTCAACAGGAATATATGGCACGTTCCAGCGATGCATTTTATTTTTGTTGCGATATTTCATACCCTTTGCAATTGCATCCTGATGACTGCCAGAAAAAGCAGCAAACACCAATGCCCCTGCATATGGCGCACGTTCGTATACGTGCATTCTTGTACATTCTTCATAAGTGGCAACTATGTTAGGTATATCGTCAAAGTTGAGTTTTGGGTCAACACCATGGCTGTACATATTCATTGCCAGAGTAATAATATCTACGTTGCCTGTTCGCTCACCATTGCCAAACAAAGTGCCCTCCACCCTGTCTGCACCTGCAAGCAATGCAAGTTCGGTATCGGCAACACCCGTGCCCCTGTCGTTGTGAGGGTGGAGTGATATTGTCACGTGCTCACGATACTTGAGATTTTTGTGCATATATTCGACCTGACTGGCATATACGTGAGGCAAACTCATTTCTACCGTGACAGGCAAATTGATGATAACGTTGTTGTCTTTTGAAGGTTCAAGCACGTCAAGCACTGCATTGCACACTTCCAAAGCATATTCTGGTTCGGTGCCTGTAAAACTCTCCGGCGAATATTCAAACCTGAAGTTGCCCTCATATTCGCTTGCAAGTTGTTTTATAAGTTTTGCACCGTCAACTGCAATTTTTTTGATTTCGTCTTTGTTCTTGTTAAAGACCTGCTCTCTTTGAGCAACGCTGACAGAATTGTAAAAGTGAATGATTGCACTTGGTGCACCCTTGCAAGCCTCAAAGGTTTTGCGAATGATATGCTCACGGCATTGAGTCAACACCTGCACGGTCACGTCATCTGGTATCATATTTTTGTCAATAAGTGTACGCAAAAACTCATATTCCGTTTCGCTCGCCGCAGGAAAGCCCACTTCAATTTCTTTAAAGCCCACGTCAAGCAACAATTTATAAAAAGTCAGCTTTTCGTCAAGGCTCATTGGTATAACCAGACTTTGGTTTCCGTCACGCATATCCACACTGCACCATACCGGTGGTTTTTGGATATGATCTTTTGTCACCCATTCGTTGTATTTTGCCGACACAGGAAAATATCCAACGCTGTATTTTGTTGCATCCATAAACTTGCCCTCCTTTTGTTGTTTTGCTTTGAGAACAAGTATAAAAAAACACCCATCTCAAAAGCTTTTGCTTTGAGACGGGTGTGTATATCAAAAATACGTACACTCGCGGTACCACTCAAATTGCGACAATAACAGTCGCCACCTCTTCGAAGTCAATCAACTTCTATGCGTTAACGTAGCATTCACGAAAACAACCTACTTGAAAAAAATCTTTGGGTGTTTCAGCTCAGAAGGGATAAGAATCACTGACTTGTTTTGCCGGCTCGCACCAAATACCGACTCTCTGTAAAAACAACGTTCAGGTTCCGTCTTCATCACAGCTTTTAGCTTTTTCGAAGTCTGACAACCTCTATGCACTGACGTAGCATTCACGGGACCCCTTATTAATCACAAAATGACGTTCGGGCTGTCCGGCTCAGAAGGGAGATGTCTCAAACGACCATACCGATTTTCACCAACCATCGGCTCTCTGCAATGCGTCTTGTTTTTGACAATTCTTCGTCACAGCTTTTTGTATTAAGTTTTATTGTTGCAGATTATAGCACTGCAAAAAACACTTGTCAATAACTTTTTTAAAAAAATTTTTTATACAAATAAATATAAAAATTATGCATAAAACCAACAAACACATCCGCTTTTTATTTATAAATATAAATTTTATGCGAATACGTGAACGGTTGTTTTTGCCGATTTTGCAAAAAAAGCAAAATCAGTTAAGCAATGCTCTGTCGTTTGAAAACTCTTTTCCACTTGTCTCTGAAAACTTTTGAATGAGACTTTCTACCGTGAGTTTTTGCTTTTCTTCGCCACGCACGTCAAGTATAATTTTGCCTTCGTTCATCATAATGAGACGATTGCCATGAGCAATAGCGTCTTTCATATTGTGCGTAACCATAAGTGCAGTAAGATTGTTTTCTGCAATGAGTTTGTCTGTAATTGACAGCACTTTTGCCGCAGTTTTTGGATCAAGTGCAGCTGTATGCTCGTCAAGCAACAAAAGTTTTGGTTTTTTGAGTGTCGCCATCAAAAGAGTGAGCGCCTGACGCTGACCACCAGAAAGCAAACCCACCTTTGCCGTCATTCTGTCCTCTAATCCCAGACCAAGAATTTTGAGCAATTCGTGAAACTCCTGTTTTTCTTTTTTGGTAATACTCCACCTTAACGTGCGTCTTTGTCCTCTTCTTGCGGCTATTGCAAGATTTTCCTGTATTTCCATTGGAGCCGAAGTGCCCATCATTGGGTCCTGAAACACTCGCCCAACGTATTTTGCTCGCTTGTGCTCAGGCAGTTTTACAACGTTTATACCGTCAATTATAATTTCGCCTTTGTCAATTGGCCACACGCCTGCAATGGCATTGAGCATTGTTGATTTGCCTGCACCGTTGCCACCAATGACTGTAACAAAATCACCAGGGTTGAGTTGCAGGTCTATGCCACAAAGTGCCTTTTTTTCGTTTATCGTGCCCGGGTTGAAAGTTTTTTTAACGTTGTTTAGTTTTAACATTGTTTATACCTCCTTGCCGGATTTGTCTTTTTTGTGTTTTCGTTTTTCAATATGTTCTGCACCAGAAAAATATTTACCTTTCCAGTATGGCACAGCAAGAAAAATTGCAACCACAATTGCTGACAACATTTTGAGATAGTTGGAGTCAAGTCCAAGATAAATTACCGTAGAATATACGATAAAATAAATTATTCCACCAAATATTACAGACAAAAGTTTTAGTGAAAAATTGTGTCGTGCAAGCCAACCGAAAAGTGCCTCGCCAATGATAACTGCCGCAAGGCCAATTACGATTGCACCTTTGCCCATGTTGATATCGGCATTGCCCTGATATTGTGCCAACAAAGCACCGGCAAAAGCAACTATGCCGTTTGAAAGAACAAGTCCAACCACTTTTGCAACGTTTGTGTTTATGCCCTGTGCTCTGCTCATGTTGAGATTTGCACCTGTTGATCTGAGCGAACATCCATATTCTGTGCCAAAAAACCAATAAAGCACACCGATGAGCACGATTGTGATGATCAAAAGAACAACTAGTGTTTTTTCAAGTTCAAGCATAGACACGAGTGTATCAAAGTTGCGTGATGACAAAGGCAAATTTGCAGCACTTGTTTTGTCAAGCGCAATGCCCATCACTTTAAGGTTGACAGACCACAAAACAAGTTGTGTCAAAATACCTGCAAGAATTGCCGGTATGCCCATTGATGTATGAAACACACCTGTCAAAAAACCTGCAAGCATGCCTGCAACAAATGCACACAGCATTGCAACCGGCATAGAAAAACCCAACGTCATCATTGTGGCACACACTGCCGCACCTGTGCATATCGTTCCGTCTACGGTAAGATCGGCAAGATCAAGTATTTTATAAGTAATAAAAACACCTATCGCCATTATGCCCCATATGACACCTTGTGCAACGGCACTTGGCAATGATGCCAGATAATTTACAAATTGTTCCATAAAAAACTCCTTTCCAATGCGTAGTTGCAAGCAGATGGCTTTTCTGCCTGCAACGCATTAGAGAGATATTAATCAAGGGCTACATAACCCAATGATTCGAGCCAAGATGTGTCGATGCCAAGATCGTCACAGATATCTGCATTATATTTTTTTGTTTCTTGTGGGGCATAAGCAATTGACATTGTTGAAATGTCTTTTTCGCCAGTAAGGATTTGTGCCGCCATAAGACCTGTTTGATATCCAAGGTCATAGTAACTGATAGAAAGTGTTGCAACACCACAACCAGAACAAATGCCTGCTTCACCAGCGATGATTGGAGTTGTTCCTGTTGCACCATAAATTGTTTCAGCACAAGATGCCGCTGTATTGTCAGTAGGAATATAAATTACGTCGCTTTGTGCAGCAGCCTGACCAGCAACTGTTGCAACGTCGTTTGAGTCAGAAAACTCATATCTTTCGCAAGTGATGTCTCTTGCTTCGAGATATTCTTCTACCTTTTGTACCTGATAGTCAGAGTTTGCTTCTGCTGAGCAATAAAGCAAGCCAACTGTATCTGCATCAGGGAACAAGTCGATAATCATTTGTGCCTGTTTGTCAAGATTTGCAAGGTCAGAAGTGCCTGATACGTTGCCACCAACAGTACCACTAAAGTTGTCAATTCCAAGAGCAACGCCATATTCTGTAACAGACGTGCCAAGAATTGGGATAGTTGTTGTTGCGTTGTATGCAGCCTGAAGAGCAGGTGTTGCATTTGCCATGATGAGGTCTACGTTTTTTGTAACAAAACTGCCTGCAATCGTTGCACAAGTGTCAGTTGAATTTGCTGCATTTTGAATTTCAATTTCTACGTTGTCTTCGCCAAGTTCGTCTTTGAGTGCATCGACAAAACCTTGTGTAGCAGCGTCAAGAGCATCGTGAGTAACAAGTTGAATTACACCAACTTTATACACGTCGCCACCGCCACATGCCGTGAAAGAGCATACTCCAAGCATCATAACCACTGCGAGCAAGATGCCAAAAAATCTTTTTTTCATAATTTTTCTCCTTAAAAAACTATTTATTTCAAACGGCCATTTGTTTGTACAAAATAAAAAAGTCTCTGTGTCAAAAAAACTGACACAGAGACGATATAGTCGTGTTACCACTCTGATTCATCTTTCCCTTGCGAAAAAGACCTCGTTGGGGCTCAATCAAGTCCCGTTCGATATAACGGTCGAACCCGTTGCAACCTACACATCACAAAGACTTCAGCGCACAGCTCACAAAGGTATTCTACGTTCTACTGACTGTTGCCTTTCACCAACCGACAACTCTCTGAAAGTGCTTCGAAGCGTATACTATTTTTGCTCATTGCTTTATCGTATTAAAGTTTTATTGGTTGAAATTTTAGCACTATTTTTTCATTTGTCAATAGGTTTATTAAAAAAATATTTAATAAATTTTTCATTTTTTGATTTTTTGTTATACATTTTGTATAATTTTTGTATATTAGTATGAATGATTTTACGCAATATTTTCGGTAAAATCTTACTTTATTTATATATTCACTAATGTTGAATAATTTTTTACATAAAAGAAAAAGCCGAGTTTTTTACTCGGCTTTTTACTTTTTATTTATTATATTTGTAATTAAGTTTTATTCCAAAATAGTCTGTAGAAAAGAAGAAAACGAACCCAATTTTGTTTGAGTTCGTTTTATTTCCTCTTGGCGGAGATTGAGGGATTTGAACCCTCGCTCCAGTTTCCCGGACTACTCCCTTAGCAGGGGAGCCCCTTCGACCTCTTGGGTAAATCTCCATAGATGCCTAAATATGATAGCAAAAAAGTTTGTGCTTGTCAACGAATATTTGCTTTTTGTTGCAATTTTGTTTTTTATATTATTAAATGCGAAGAAGAAAAGTTCGCATCTAATTATATAACATACATATTTAAACTATGTGTGCAATTTTGTTTGACAAACAAATATTATAGTGTTAAATTAGTTGGGTAATTTAATCACGACGAAGTTTTTAGGGGAATGGCAGTTTGCCTACCGAAGGAGTAACACTCTCAGGTGCCTGTTAGCAGGTGGGGACTAAAAATGGATGTGACTCTGGAGAATCTCTTTGATGAGTACCGAAGGTGCAAGGCATTGTCTATGCCGAATCTCTCAGGTAAAAGGACAGAGAAAACTTGTGCATTGCTTTTGACAAAAAAGCTTTGCATTTTGTTTTTGATTTTTCTCCGGAGCAGTCGAAAGGCTGTTCTTTTTTTTATTATTTTTTAGGGGGAAGGTTTTTATGATCGAATCTATCGAACAGGCATTGTTGCCAATTGTTCAAACCTTTAACGAATATCTCTCTAGCTACGTGCTCATCATTTTGCTTGTTGGCGTTGGTTTGTGGTTCACTTTTAAAACACGTGCCGTGCAGGTGAGATATTTTGGCGAAGGCATGAAAAACATGTTTGGCAGTTTGTCACTCAAAGGCAAAAAACAAAAAAGCGGTATGAGCAGTTTTCAGGCTCTTGCAACCGCAGTTGCCGCACAGGTAGGCACAGGCAACATCGTTGGTGCCAGCGGTGCTATCCTTGTGGGTGGCCCTGGTGCAATATTCTGGATGTGGGTGATTGCCTTTTTGGGTATGGCCACAATCTATGCCGAGGCAACTCTTGCACAAAAAACGCGCAAGGTTGACGAAGATGGCAACGTTCACGGTGGTCCTGTTTATTATATCCGCACAGTGTTCACTGGCAAATTTGGCAAATTTTTGGCTGTGTTCTTTTCAATAGCGACTGTGCTTGCACTTGGTTTTATGGGTGCTATGGTGCAGTCTAACTCTATCGGCTCAACTGCACAAACGGCATTTGGCATCCCTACTTGGGTGATGGGTATTGTGCTTGTTGTTCTTTGTGGCTTTATCTTTTTTGGCGGCACAAAACGCCTTGCATCTGTCGTAGAAAAAGTCGTGCCAATCATGGCGGGCATTTTTATCCTTGGTGGTATTGTTGTTCTCATCGTTCGCATCGAATTTTTGCCTGCAACAATCGGTCTCATTTTTAAATATGCATTCCAGCCACAGGCTATCATTGGCGGTACTTTTGGTTATGCCATAAAAGAAGCTATCAGCCAGGGTGCAAAACGTGGTTTGTTCAGCAACGAAGCAGGTATGGGTTCTACTCCACACGCTCACGCACAGGCAAACGTAAAACACCCACACGAACAAGGTTGTGTTGCAATGGCAGGTGTGTTCCTTGATACCTTTATCGTATTGACACTTGTTGCACTTGTAATCGTGTCTACAATGTACGTGCCGGGTGGCGCTCTTGCAGAAAGTGGTGCGGCACTCATCACAGGCATCACAAAAGCAAACCTTGCTCAAACTGCATTTGGCACTGTGTTTGGTGCAGAGTTTGGTGCAATTTTTGTTGCAACATGTTTGTTCTTCTTTGCCTTTTCTACAATTTTGGGCTGGAATCTGTTTGCAAAAATAAACGTGCAATATCTGTTTAAAAAGCATGCAAAAACAGCAACAATCGTGTTTACAATCATCGCCCTTGCATTTATCTTTGTGGGCACACTTGTATCTAACGATCTGGTATGGGAACTGACAGACGCATTCAACTATCTCATGGTATTGCCAAACGTAATTGCTTTGTTTGCAATGACAAAAGTGGTAAAAAACAGCCTTGCAGAAATTGACAAAATCCGCAAGGAAGAAAAAGCGGCACAAAAAGCCGACAAATAATTTTGACAAAATATTTTAACGCCTTTTGGCAAATAATTTTGAAACAAAAAAGAGTCTCTCGTTTGAGAGGCTCTTTTTTGTTTGTGTACGTTTTTGAGAAAACTAATATTTTGTTCACAACAAAGTGAAAGCAAAACCTTTGTATCAATGATGGAAAAGACGAAGACCGGTAAACGCCATGACCATGTCGTTTTTGTCACATACGTCAATGACAATCTGGTCACGAATTGAGCCACCAGGTTGTGCGATATATTTTACGCCTGATTTGTATGCCCTTTCGATATTGTCGCCAAACGGGAAGAAAGCGTCACTGCCCAAAGCAACGTCTTTCATCTGGTCGAGCCATGCACGTTTTTGCTCACGAGTGAACACCTCTGGCTTTACCTTAAAGATGCGTTGCCATTCGCCTTCTGCCAAAACGTCCATATAATCTTCGCCTATATAAAGATCGATTGCATTGTCGCGGTCAGGACGACCAATGCCATCTACAAACTGCAAACCAAGCACTTGTGGAGATTGTCTCAACCACCAGTTGTCTGCCTTGCTGCCTGCAAGTCTTGTGCAGTGTATGCGTGATTGCTGACCTGCACCAATGCCAATTGCCTGACCATCTTTTACAAAGCAAACAGAGTTTGACTGTGTGTATTTGAGTGTAATCATTGCAATTGCAAGGTCAATTTTTGCTTGTTCTGTAAGTTCTTTGTTTTTAGTAACTACGTTTGCAAAAAAGTTTTCGTCAATTTTGAGTTCGTTTCTGCCCTGTTCAAAAGTGATGCCAAAAACGTCTTTGTGTTCGATTGGTTGTGGAACGTAGTCTGGGTCAATTTGAATAACGTTGTAAGCACCTTTCTTTTTTTGTTTGAGAATTTCAAGTGCTTCGTCTGTATAACCTGGAGCAATAACACCGTCACTTACTTCACGGCTGATGAGAGTTGCAGTATCTTTGTCGCAAACGTCTGACAAAGAGATAAAGTCGCCGAAAGATGACATACGATCTGCACCCCTTGCTCTTGCGTATGCACAAGCAAGTGGAGAAAGTTCGCCAAGGTCGTCTACCCAATAAATTTTTGCAAGTGTTTCGCTGAGTGGCAAACCAACTGCAGCACCTGCAGGAGAAACGTGTTTGAAAGAAGTTGCAGCAGGAAGACCTGTTGCTGCTTTAAGTTCTTTTACCAATTGCCAGCCGTTGAAAGCATCCAGAAAGTTGATATAACCAGGTCTGCCGTTGAGCACTGTAATTGGAAGATCTCTGCCGTCTTTTACAAAAATTTTAGAAGGTTTTTGGTTAGGATTGCAACCATATTTAAGTTCGAGTTCTTTCATAAAATTTCTCCGTAACAATTATTTGTTTTTGTTGATGATTTTTGTTGTATATTCGCCAGTTGCAATGTCGATATATCTAACAAAGAGTGATACTTTGTTGTCCTGATTGAGGCTGTTCCACAAATCGTTGGCAAACTCATCCATATCATTTGGAATTGAAATGAGTTTTGGTTCGCCCTCAAAGCTTGGCAATGGGTTGCCGTCACATTTGTAAGTATGAATAAAGCGACCTTCGCCTGCAATTGGGTTTTCGTATGCAAAAGTAAATCTGTTGCAAGAATCAGGGTTGCCGTTGTTGCTTTTAAGGATAGACATTGCATAGTTAAACCTGCCGTCTGCCACTTTGAGTATGCCAGAAATGCGTGGAGTGTAGTTTGGACAGTCTGGTTCAAATTCACGACAACGCAAAGATTGTTCAAAAGTGAGTTGCTTGTCCATTCCGTCATAAATCGTGTCTGTCTGGTCACCGTTTGTAACGATTGTTTTGTTGCCAAGCACACGAACAGGCGCATAGATAATAAGGCTTGGGTCAACCAGTTTAGATGGGTCAAACGCTTGTGTGCGGATGCCTTTTCCTTCTTCCACAAAAACACGGTTTCGGCTGTTTTCACTGCGACCCATAATAAAATATGCTGTCACTGCTTTTTTGCCGTCTGCAGATTTGCCAATGATAATGCCACGGCCAGGATAAGAGTTTTGTTGCAATTCGTTTTTGATATCCAACATTTCCATAAAAATATCACTCCTTTTTTTGCTTTTGTTTTATCTTAAAAAAGACCAGAAATAACGCCGTTTTCGTCTACGTCGATTTTTTCTGCAGCAGGAACTTTTGGCAAACCAGGCATTGTCAAAATGTCGCCTGTGAGTGCAACGATAAAGCCTGCACCTGCACAAATCTTGAGGTTGCGTACAGTCACTGTAAAGCCTTTTGGTGCGCCAAGTTTTGTTGCATCGTCAGAAAAACTGTATTGTGTTTTTGCCATGCAAATTGGCATGTGTGAAACACCAAGTGCTTCGAGTTGTTTTATTTGTTGAACGGCATTGCCAACGAGTTGAACACCGTCTGCATGATAAATTTTTGTTGCGATTGCATCGAGCTTTTCTTTAATGCTCATTTCGTCGCTGTAACTGAAAGTAAAGTCGTTTTGTTCTTCGCACAAACGAACGACTTCCTGTGCCAACGCTTTGCCACCTTCGCCACCTTTTGCCCAAACTTCTGACAAGGCAACGTTAACACCAAGTTGTTTGCATTTTGCCTCTACAAGGTCAAGTTCTGCCTTTGTGTCTGTTGGGAAAGCGTTTATTGCAACAACGCAAGGCAATTTGTAAACGTCTGTAACGTTTTTAACGTGTTGCAACAAGTTTGGCAAGCCTGCTTCCAAAGCAACGAGGTTTTCGTTGTTGAGGTCTGCTTTTGCAACGCCACCGTGATGTTTGAGTGCCCTTACTGTTGCCACCACTACTACTGCGCTTGGTGTGAGGCCTGCCATACGGCATTTGATATCAAGGAATTTTTCTGCGCCAAGATCTGCACCAAAGCCAGCTTCTGTAACGGCATAGTCGCCAAGTTTCATTGCCATTTTTGTTGCAGTAACACTGTTGCAACCGTGTGCAATGTTTGCAAAAGGTCCACCGTGAATAAATGCAGGTGTGCCCTCCAAAGTCTGTACGAGGTTTGGTTTGAGAGCATCTTTCAAAAGTGCCGCCATTGCGCCCTGTGCTTTGAGTTGACCTGCAGTAACAGGTTTGTCGTCATAAGTATAACCAACGATAATGCGTGCAAGTCTTTCTTTAAGGTCCATAATGTCACTTGCAAGGCACAACACAGCCATAATTTCAGATGCTACTGTAATTTCAAAACCGTCTTCGCGTGGAACACCGTTTGTTTTTCCACCAAGACCGTCAACAATGTTGCGAAGTTGTCTGTCGTTCATGTCAACGGCACGTTTCCAAGTGATTTTGCGTGGATCAATGCCAAGTTCGTTGCCTTGTTGAATGTGGTTGTCAAGCATTGCTGCAAGCAAATTGTTTGCCGCACCAATTGCATGAAAGTCACCTGTAAAGTGAAGGTTGATATCTTCCATAGGAACAACCTGTGCATAGCCACCACCTGCTGCGCCACCTTTAACGCCAAACACAGGACCAAGAGATGGTTCGCGAAGTGCTACTACAGAGTTTTTGCCAATTTTGCGCAATCCGTCTGCCAAACCAACCGTAGTTGTTGTTTTGCCTTCGCCTGCAGGAGTTGGGTTGATGGCAGTAACCAAAATAAGTTTGCCATCTTTTTTGTCAGCCATGTCTTTGAGCATGCTGTAGTCGATTTTTGCTTTGTAATTGCCATATTGTTCGAGATATTTTTCATCTACGCCGGCAATTTTTGCAATTTCTGTGATTCTTTTTTTGTTGCATTCTTGAGCAATTTGAATATCACTTTTGTAGCCCATTTTACTACCCTCCAAAAATATGAATAAAGCTTGTTGCTCGCATCAGGCTGTTTTTTAAAAACAAAAAACCGCCTGGAACGTGCATATACGCCCAGGCGGTCGACTTGTCTGACAAAATGTGCTCCCCGTGGGTCAACCCACTTATCCGCCAGTTGCACATCTGCCGATATTATAGCATACAAGTGATTATTTTTCAAGGATAAATTTGTCTTTTGCACTTTAATATTTTTTTGACAAATATGCTCGCCTTTTTTTGCTTGTCACTTTTTTGTTTTTAGCGTATAATGCACAGCATTGATTATACAAAATTATAGCAGGAGATATCAAAATTATAGCAGGAGATATTTATGCGATTTCAGTTTCAGACCCAAAACACCTGTTCACAAATGATTTATTTTGACCTTGAAAACAACGTTGTGAGCGACATTGAGTTTTATGGTGGCTGCAACGGCAACCTCAAGGCTGTAAGCAAACTTGTAGATGGCAAAACCGTAGAAGAAATTGAGGAACTGCTTGCCGGCATTACTTGTGGCCCAAGACCAACTTCGTGCGCAGATCAACTTGCACAGGCAGTGCGCGCAGCAAAAAATCACCTTGAAAACAACAAAGTGCAACAATAAAAAAGTGCCCGAAAGGCACTTTTTTTGTTTTAATGGTTTGACCTTGCAACCCCTTTGTGCTACAATTTTTGGCAACAAATTTTTTTGCAAAAGAAGGTAACGGTTATGTATTTTGACCAGTTTGAACAAAACCAGGTTTTTGAACTCAAACCTGTGCATATCACAAAAGAACTTATGTTGAGTTTTGCAAAAGTTTATGACCCAAACAAACTGCATATGGACGAAAAGTTTGGCAAAACGACAAGATACGGTCAAATCATTGCACCTGGCGTAATGTGTTTTATGCTGGTGTGGGCACAGTTTATTCGTCAGGACATTTTTGGCGAACAGTTTGGCGGAGCACTTTCTACAAGCATAGAGTGGCACCACCCTGTTTTTGCAGGTGACACACTCACAAGCACTGCAACCGTTACAGAAAAAACACAGCGAAACAAATACAACGGCCTTATTGAAATAACCTATGACGTATACAACCAGCACGGTGTGCACGTAATGACAGACGTTACACGCAGTGTAATTTTGCGTGACGTAAAATAACAAACAAAAAGCAGATGCGTTTTGCATCTGCTCTTTTTTTGTTGAAATTTGACCTGACAATTTGTTTGTGATACAATTTGACTATGCAAAAGAAAAATAACAAAAAACTGCATATTTTAAACTGGTGCAGATTTGTTTTGCGCACTTTGTTGTTTGTGTCTGCCGGCACAATATATATTGTTGGCAAAATAAAAGGCTGGGCACACCCATTTGGCGGACTTGAATTTAACCGTGCAATACTCATGCCATTGTGGCTGATGTTTGCCTTTGAAGTGATTGCAAAACTTGTGCCAAACGATACCGAAAGCGTTGGGTGTCACAAACAATATGCAAAATTTTTTAAACCAACGGGCAACAGCAAACCAAAACTGATGCCATGGAAAAAAACTTTGCTTGTTGCAATTGTGTGGATATTGCCAAACCTTGCTTTTGGCATACTTTATCTCACAGGGGTTGTAGACAGCGGATTTTTGTTTTTGGTGGTGTTGTTTTATGCCATGGGCGATATGATTTGCGTGCTTTTCTTTTGTCCTTTTCAGGTGTGGTTTATGCAAAACAGATGTTGCACAAACTGTCGCATATACAACTGGGATATGATGTTTATGTTCACTCCTTTTGTTTTTATCCCCCACCTTTATACATACAGTCTTGTGGCACTTGCATTGATTTTGCTGATATGGTGGGAAGTATCCTATCACACCCACCCCGAAAGGTTTAGCGAAAGCACAAACGAGAGCCTCACGTGTGCCTGTTGCACAGACAAAACGTGCCAGCACAAAAAACAGTTGAAAAGATATATCAAAAAACACAGCGACAGGTTTTTTGACAAAACGTCAAAATAAACAAATGCTTTAAAACCTAGACTCCCTCCGTCAACCGCAAGGTTGACACCTCCCTCCTCCGATGTAGGCAATTGCGGACAGGTTTTTGACAAAGGAGAAAAAGATGAAACAAATTGAAGACAGACTTTTTGCAATCGACCTTGATTCAAAGTATAACATAGATATGATTTTGCTTAACAGCGCCTGCTATATCGTGTGCAACCACAAAGAAGACACCAGCGAGATAAAGCAACTTGCAACCTTTTTGCACAACGAAGGCGTGCGTGAGATAAACCTTTTTGGCGACAAAAAAGACACGTGGACGGCAGTTTTTGATCAGGTGGACATCGAGTCAATCGGCTTTAACAAACTGTCTACAATGATGTTTGCCGACCTGACTGCAACAATACAATACGACGACCTTGACAAGTTTGCACGAGAGATTGTAACGAGCAAAAAGTTTGGCAACGCATATATCTTTTTTGACGACAGACAGATATACGAAGATATAAGCAAAAAAATAAAATAAGCAAAAAAAGAGTTGTGAAATATCACAACTCTTTTTGTTTGTATCAAAAGTTTTTTTGGAGAAAAACTTTTTTGCATATTGAATTTTGCACAAGGTTTGCCATTGTGCTTTTGGCTGTATCAAACCAGAGTGGTTTTAATTGCAAAACGCCTGCAAATTACGTTTGCTTGGTTTGAAAACATCACCAATACTGACAGGCTTTGCCTGTTAGAAAGAGATCCAGCCACCGTCAACAGGCATAACGATACCGCTGACGTATTTTGAGTCGTCGCTTGCAAGATAGAGCGCTGCGTTTGCAATGTCGCTTGCCTGACCCATTTCTGGTGCAAGTGATTGCACAGGTTTAACACGCATATAGCCATCCATGTTTGGCATGCCCATTGCAGAACTGATTTCTGTTGCAATGCCACCAGGAGCGATAACGTTGCAACGGATGCCTTCTTTCATATATGCCCACGCTGTGTTTTTGCTCATTGCATTGAGTGATGCTTTAGATGCACAGTATACTGCGCCGGCTGCCTGATGCATTGAGCCAACTGATGATACGTTGATGATGTTGCCACCATTGCCTTGTGCGAGAAAAACCGGACACGCTTTGCGCATTGCACACATTGGACCATATACGTTGATGCCAAATACATAGTCGTATTTTTCGTCACTGACGTTTGCCATTGTTGCCATATCGTCCATAACACCGGCATTGTTTACCAAAACGTCGAGTTTGCCAAATTCTTTAACGGCAAGATCGATCATGGCTTCGTTGTCTTCTTTTTTAGATACGTCACCTGCAAAAACAACAACTTTGCCTTTCTCGTCTTTGAGGCTTTCTGCCAAAGAAGCAAGTCTTTCTGCACGACGGGCAACTGCAACAACGTTTGCGCCTTCTTTTGCAAACAACTCAACAATTGCTTTGCCCATGCCTGATGATGCACCTGTTACTACTACTGATTTTCCACTGAGTTTCATATAAAAATACCTCGCGATATATAGTTTGTGTTGATTTCCTGCATAATATACCACATAAAAAATGCAAAATCAATAGGGTTGTTAAAAAAATATCAAAAAATTGACATTTTTTTAACATTTTGTTTTTTATAAAATACACCAAAGCAAAAAGCACAGACAAACTCTTTGGTTTTGTCTGTGCTTTTTTGTATAAGTGATTATTTTTTCAAAAACGACAAGCAAGAGAAAGCCGTTTTTGTTGAGTAGCAGGTTTAAAGGTTTTTTTCGTGGGGAAACAAACCTTTAGTCACCTTTAGCCCTGCCTTTGCATAGCCGTGCATTGTTGGGGAAAGACTGCTATCTGGGAGGAACGATTTGGCAAATGCTCAAGTCGGCGCAGTCTGATGCACTTTGCTGATACAAAGCAGACCTTTGGTTTTTGTCCTGCACAGCCGATGCCTTAGCCACGCAGAACTGTTTGATATTTTTTTAACAAAAATATCCCACGGAAAGCATTGTAGCACTAACCCAAAAATAATGCAACTGTTTTTGACCACTTTGTTAAAAAATTAATTATTTATTTTTTTAACAAAAAACCGCCCTTTTTTGCAACAAAAAAAGACGGCTTAAAACCGTCTTTTTTGTTTTAGTTTTTTGTTATAACACCAAATATCACCAGTTTGTTACAACTCCGTCAACATAGTGCCAATAGTTACCCTCTGTTGTTGGTTGAGTTTCGCTATACCAGTAAACCGGTCTATTTCCATTCCAATTGCTGCCCCAAGCAGATGGTTCACCTGTTTCTAGACAATAAATTGTCAAACTGATGCAATTTTCAAAAGCATATTCACCAATGCTTGTTACACTTGATGGCATAACAATGCTTGTCAAGTTGTTGCAATCACGGAAGGCATAGTTGTTAATGGTTGTGAGTTGACTATTTTCACCAAACGTTACACTTTCAAGACTACTGCAGCCACCGAAGGCAGACCAGCCAATGCTTGTTACACTTGATGGCATAATAATGCTTATCAAATTGCTGCAATTATAGAAGGTATCCTGATCGATGCTTGTGAGTTGACTATTGTCTCCAAACGTTACGTTTTTAAGACTGCTGCAATTATAGAAAGCTTGTTCACCGATAATTTTTACACTGCTTGGAATTTCAATACTTATCAAACTGATGCAATGACCGAAAGCAGCATCATCGATGCTTGTGAGTCGACTCTTTTCACCAAACGTCACACTTTCAAGACTACTGCAATCAAGGAAGGCTGACGAGCCGATACTTGTTACACTGTTTGGGATAACTACACTCGTCAAACTACCACAACCTTGAAGCGCCTGAGAACGAATGCTTGAACCTCCTGTTATAACTACTTTTTTGAGTGTTTCAGCATAAGTGCGATAATCAAAAATATTTTTAATATCAATAGTACCACTACCATTAGGATTGTCTCCTATAAACGGTAAAGTGATTGACTCAAGACTTGTGCAATCCGTAAAAGCGTATGTACCAATACTCGTCACATTGTTTGGAACAACTATACTTGTCAAACTACTGCAATCGCGGAAAGCACGCTCTCCAATACTTGTTATGCTTGCTGGTATTTCCACACTTGTCAAACTGCTACAATAAGCGAAGACTGCTTCTTCTATACTTGTTACACCTGCTGGTATTTCTATGCTTTCCAAACTACTGCAACCACTGAAGGCACTTGAACCAATACTTGTTATGCTTGCTGGTATTTCTATACTTTCCAAACTACTGCAACCCCTGAAGGCACTTGAATCAATGCTTGTTACACTGTTTGGGATAACTATGCTTGTCAAACTACTACAATCCTCGAAGGCATATGAATTAATAATTGAGCCTCCTGTTATAACTACTTTTTTGAGTGAGGATGGAACATCAGCATTTCTCATATCAAAGATATAACCAAAGTTTGTCGCTCCTGTTCCATCCGCATTTTGACCGACAAATGGCAATTCTATCATCTCAAGACTGCTGCAACCACTGAAGGCATATGAGCCGATACTTGTTACACTAAATGGAATTATTATACTTGCCAAATGACTACAATTAGAAAATGCCTCTCGTTCTATTGTAGTAACAGAATATCCATTGAAAATTGACGGTATTTCTACTATCGTACCATTACCATGATATTTTTTTACACTTGCACAATTGTTAATAATTTTATATTCAATACCTTGGCCATCAATGAGGCTTCCCCAATATACACATTTACTTCCATTACTCCAAGAGCTATCCCAACCACTTGGCTTGCTTGTGACCTCACAATAGATTCTCAAATTACTACAGCCACTGAAGGCACCTGAACCAATGCTCGTTACACTACTTAAGATAATTATACTTGTCAAGCTACTACAACCACTGAAGGCACTTGAACCGATGCTTGTTACACTGTTTGGGATAACTATGCTTGTCAAACTACTACAATTATAAAATGCATTTTGTTCTATTGTAGTTAAAGGATATCCGTTTACACTCGATGGAATTTCTATAATTTTTGTATTGCTATGACAAAGTTTTACTGCTGCGGCATTGTTTGCAATTGTATATTCAATACCTTGATTGTCCATAATGACGCCCCAATATACGGCTTTTACACCATCATTCCATCCACTATCCCATCCACTTGATTCGCTTGTTGCTTCGCAATAAATTTTCAAATTAATACAACCCTCAAAAGCATTACTACAAATGTTTGATACATTGCTTGGGATAATTACTATACTTGTTTCTGTGCAATTATAAAATGCTTTTTGTGCTATCGCTGTGACAGAATGTCCATTTACTATTGATGGTATTTTTACAATTTCTTCATTGCCAGAATAACTAACAACTGTTGCCTCATCGTTCTCAATCATATATTCAATATCGTTATCAATGAACAACACAAAATCATCCGGACAGTTTTTGCACTTTTTAGTTATGTAACCTTCTTCACCTGCAATTTCTTCGTAATCATGATCATCCATAGGAATCGTTTCATCTTCGTAATAATCACAAGCGCCATTTGTGCAAGTATATCTTTCAACACCTGTTTCTGTGCAAGATTGCTGTTTGAACGTGAAATGTTCTGTCATGCTGTGCCCAAGTTCATCAACATAAGTATCAACCAAAACATCACCGCAATCCAGACATGTATGTGTTGTGTAACCCTTTTCTTCACAAGTAGGTGCTGTCACAACGTCATTATAATCATGCGGGAGTTTGTCAACCTCTGTCGTTTTAACATGAGAGCAAACATAACATTTTTCTTCTATAATACCAATTTGAGTACATGTTTCTGTTTGAGTTTTGTTTTTAGGAGCATAAATATGTCCATGTGCAGAAATAGTTTCTGTCTTTGATACAGAACAGTTGTTTAAACAACATCTATATTTTACACTGCCCGCTGTTGTGCACGTAGACTCAGTATAAGATCCAACTTGCGCCCAAATATGCTTATGCTCAGAGATATTTGAATCAAAATAATTTATAAAACCAAAGTTATCAATTGTAACCACATCAGGGCAACCAAGTAATACTGCATCAATAAAATCCAGTGCACCCTTTACCCCAGAAGCGGCTGCAGTCCTTGCAGAAGAAATCCAATTTCCTGATGCTGGAAATGCTTTTTGATAAGATAATGATGTTGTACTATAATAGAAATTTTCCGGATTAATAACGCCATCCATTGTTGCGACGCCATTACTAAGACTACTAATATGCCATTCACAAGAATCACTTGAAGCAGTAGTGATAAGATAAAAACTTACCGATATTTGACTTCCATTGTATTGTTGTACCCACCAAGTAATTCTACCAAGTGATGGATGATAATATGCCATATACTTAAATGTTCCATTTGTTACAGTTATGCCATATCTAACACCACTTGAATCTGTGCTGCGAGTACCTATAGTTTGGATATGTTTGCCAACAATATCTACAAAACTTTTATTACAATTATCACAAATCCTTGTTCCACTATGAGCAACCGAGTTTTTGAAATTTGTAAAATCAGAAAAACTACACGTTTTACATGCTTCTACAGTATAACCAGGAGCGCTACATGTAGCCTCTATTACCTTTTTAACCGTGTCGTGAGCTGTTTTTTCAATTATTTCTGTTTTTGTTTCTCCACAATGACATGTAAAAAGTTTTTCACCTGTTTCAATACAAGTGGCTTCTTTTGTTGTTTCTCCATCACCCCAGTCGTGACCAAGTGCAGAGTTTTCAATTTCTACAGAGTTGTCATTTGTTTTTTGTTCAACAAATTCAGTATTTGCCGCAAACGTTGCAACATAATGACCTTTTTCATTATCTACGCAAGTAGCATCACTGTCTTTTACATAAACTGCCGTAACTGTTTCTGTTTCTACGTGAGTGCTATCTCTGTCACACACTCTTGTTGCAGTGCACTTGTCACCACTCCATGAATAAGTTGGTATGCCAAAACTGTGACCCATTGGATCACCTACTGTTATGCTGTTAGTTGCTGTTTCTTTAATAGAAAATGCGACATTGCTAAAAGTTGCCTTGTAGTGTCCTTTTTCAGCAACAAGACAAGTTACATCACTATCTTTAACATAAACCGCTGTAACTGTTTCTGTTTCTACATGTGACGCTTCCCAAACACATACTCTTGTTGCAGTGCATTTATCACCATTCCATGAATAAGTTGGTGCACTAAAATTGTGGTCCACCGGATCACCAACTGTTATACCGTTTGCTGCTGTTTCCTGAACAGAAAATGCAATATTATTAAAAGTCGCCTTATAATGACCTTTTTCTGCAACAAGGCAAGTAGCATCACTGTCTTTTACGTATACTGCAGTAACTGTTTCTGTTTCTACGTGAGTGCTATCTCTGTCACACACTCTTGTTGCAGTGCACTTGTCACCACTCCACGAATAAGTTGGCGCACCAAAATTGTGGCCTGTTGGATCACCTACTGTTATGCTGTTGGCTGACGTTTCTTGAACAGAAAATGCAACGTTGCTAAAAGCCGCCCTATAATGGCCTTTTTCGGCAACAAGACAATTTGCATCACTGTCTTTTACGTAAACCGCAGTAACTGTTTCTGTTTCTACGTGAGCGCTGTCTCTGTCACACACTCTTGTTGCAGTGCATTTGTCACCATTCCACTCATAAGTTGGCGTGTTATAATTATGATTTAATGCCGTGTTATTTTGCTTTCTTGTACTTTTTTCGTTACAACCAGAACGGGCACAAGTGGCAGTTTCTGTACCATCTTCATTGCACGTTGCATTGTTATCAGAAACATAATTTGTAAAACTATGTCCTAATATTTCACCATATTCAAAAGTCTCCACACCTTTTTGTCCACACTCGCAAGAATAATAGTATTTCGCTTTTGTAGTACAAGTAGCATCAGATACAATAAAAGATTGGTTCGTTATCTGTTGCGTAAAAGCGTGCTCATGTGGCGGGTCACCACCACATGCTACAAACAAAAGAGAGAGTGCCAAGCAAAGAACTGCTATCAACACAACTTTTGTATGTTTAATAACTTTACTCATTCTATTTCCTCCTTTTTCTTTTAAAGAGTTTATATTTTATGATTG
>JAFTHO010000007.1 GCA_017457385.1 Clostridia bacterium
ACTCACAACGAATGGAAAGAATATACTTTCTACGTAGAAGGCAGCAAAACTTCTGCAAAAACACTCTATTTGTTCGTTGGTCTTGGCACAAGCTCAAACGCTGTAAAAGGCTGGGCAGAATTTGACTATGCCGTTGCAGAACAAGCTAAAAAGGTTGACTATATCGAAACTGTAAAAGGCACTGTTGACGAAACTGTTATCAAAACAAAATCTTACGTTGGCAATGCAAAAGACGAAAACCTGTTTGAAAGCAGATTTGGTTCTTCTGCAGTTATGACTGGCGGTACAGCACACGTTGGCGAAATCACTGACGAATACGAATTGCCTTTCTATGACAAAGACAACCTCGAAGTTTATAAAGTGGCAAACCCAGCAGGCGGAAACGCAAGCGAGTTTATGACTTTGACAAACAAACTTGCAATTTCTCAATCTGCTGCATCTTCTTATTACAGACTCAGCTTCTGGGCAAAAACAAGTGACATCCAGCTTGAATCAGGTGCTTATTTCTATGCACGCCTTTATAAAGAAGACGGCTCTACAGAATATAAAGCAATCGAGCTTGTTTCTACTTCAGAAGAAGACGACGACCTCAACAGCGGTTGGGAAGAATTTTCTTTCTTGTTCAAACCTGACAACAACACAAGTTATCAGGCAGAAATCGTATTTTCACTTGGTGCTCTCGTGTATGGTGCAGACGGATACAAACCTGCAATTTCTGAAACAGAATGCACAGGCAACCTTTACGTAACAGAGTTTGAACTTAAAGAAATTTATCCAAGCGAATACAACAGTGCTTCTTCAAGCAACCTTGTAAAAGTAGCTTTGGCATCATCAACTTCTACTGGTCTTATCACAAACGGCAGTTTTAACAGCCCTGTTGCAAATGCCCTTGGTTCTGGCTCAATCACAGCACACGATCCTAACGGCTGGGACATCCTTGTTCCTCGCACAAGCACAGATGCTGGTTACGTTTACGTTCCACACGCAATGAGCGACGTACAGTTTGGCATTGTTTCTAAACAAATGGCCGGCACAAGCATGCCTGACTATTTTGGCCACACTGGTGACGACAACATTCTGGCAGTAAACGTTGTAACTCCTACTGCAATTGGTTTTGCATCTAACAAATTTACTCTTGCTGCAAACAATCAATACGTTATCAGCGTGCTTGTAAAAACAAGTGCCGGTGCAAAAGCAAACGTATATCTCACTGGTGACGTAGAACAAAGCTTTGAAGTTGGCGCTATCGATGCTGACAAATACTTTGTATTGCGTGAGTTTGAAAACGGCGGTTATACAAAATATAACTTTGTGATCAAAACTGGTGACGTTGCAAAACAAGTTGCCCTCGAGCTTTGGGTTGGTGACAAAAACGCAACTTATGCAAACAATGCATGGACTGGTCTTTCACCTGCAGGCTCAATGGTAGCATTTGACGAAGCATGTGCAGACACTATCACGGCAGAACAGTTTGACGAAATCGTTGCAAGCAAAGAAGGCGACGCTGACGTGTTTGAAAAATCAGAAACAGAAGATTTCATCAAAGACGAAGAAGGCAATGCAACTGAAGACAAAGAAGTTGTTGAAGTTGAATACAGCACAACTAAACAAAACGTTTGGGTAAGAGACTTTACTTTCGTTGATGAAACAGGCGCTATCCAAAGCGACGACGAAACAACAGAAACTCCTGAAGAAGAAGTTGTTGCCCCTATCGACTGGTTGCTCTTCTCTTCACTCATCCTTTCTGTTGCAGTAATCATCTTCCTCATTGCGATGATTTACAGAAAATTTAAAAGGGTTGAAAAACAACAGGTTGAAGTTGTAGAAGATCCTGATTATAAAAAATAAACAAACGATTAAAGGCAGGTGAAAACCTGCCTTTTGTTTTGTGTTTTTTTAATTTTGTCGCACGTTAAAACATATTAAAAAAGCCCTCTCATCTGAGAAGGCTTTTGTTTTTTTATTGTTGGTTTGACTCAACAGATTGTTCACGTCTGTAAGGTTTGTCTGTAAGATATTTGATGACTGTAACGTCTTTTTTGTGTTGTTCACGCTCGAACATATTCCACAAAGACTGCATTTTGATGTTTGTTACAAGCTCTGGGTTTGACTCTGCAACAGTGATGCCGTCACGCACCATATTTGCGTGCATAGCCTGCAACAAAAGTGCCGCAGCACCCTTTTTGTCCCAGCCCGGCAATGCGCCGATGATTGCAAACTCCAGTTCGGTTGGGTGTGCTTTTTCTTTAAACAATCTCAAAATTGTTTTGATTGTGAGTCTGCCTTTGCTGCCCGTAAACACTTTGCGCAAACAAGGAAAAGCAAGACCAAGCGCAACAACGTCTCCATCCGGATTGAGCACGACTGCAACGTAATCTTTGTTGATAACCTGCTGGAACTGATTTTTGAGTTGTTCTCTCATGGCAGGCGTGATTGGCATTGTGCCTGGCAACACGCTGTATGCCTCGTCGTATACGTCAAAAAGTTGTTTGAGATATTTTTTGATAAATATTTTGAGGCTCTTTTCCTGCGGTACGTAAAGGCCATAACGTTTTTTTGCAATTTCTGCAACACGGTTTACTTTGTCAGGCAACACATCCGGCACGTGAATGCGATATTCGTGCCATACGTTTTCTATCTGATAGCCACATTGCTCTACAAGTGGCAGATAGTAGTCGTAGTTGTAGTTTGTTGCAAAAGTTGCAGGTTTGTCAAAACCTTCGCTTCGCATACCCTCTCTGTCAAGATCGTTAAAGCCAAACGGGCCGTGTACCGTGTCCATACCCATTTCTGCACCAAAGTCTTCTACCGCCTTTGTGAGTGCTTTTACAACCTCTACGTCGTTTACAAAGTCAAGTCGGCTGAGACGAACTCTTTTTACTCCCTCTTTGTCGTTTGAACGGTGCTGGATGATGCCGGCAACACGACCGACAACTTCGTCACCCTTGTATGCAAGAAAATATCTTGCGTCACACTCGTCAAAAGCAACGTTCTTTTTTGGATTTGCAAGCCCTATTTCGTCACCCAGAAGATATGGCACGTAATATGGACAATCTTTATAAAGTCTGTTTGGAAAGTCCGCCCAGATTTTCATCATTTTTTTGTTGTGTGGATCGATTTGTCTGATAGTAATCATTTTTATCCTCCCATTGTTAGCCACATTATACTAAAAAAATATCACGATTGCAACAAATAATGAAAAATATTTGTTGACTTTTCATTTTTTGAAACCTCATTTGCATACTAAACTTTTTTTAAAAAGAATATATTAAAGGGTGAAAAGAAAGGACAATTCAAGCGTATATCGCACTGTTTTTGGTATAACGTTGTTTTCTACAATAGATCAGATTGGCGGTTTTGTATATACCATCATTTTGTCACGTGCCATTGGAGCGCAAGGCCTGGGCGCATATCAGGTGGCAAGCAACCTTGTGAGTCTTGTTGTGGCAATATCTGCAAGTGGTCTGCCATTTGTGCTTGGCAGACGGGTTGCCGAGTTTGATGCAGTTGGTGACAAAAAAGGCATAAACTCAAGCCTTTGTGCCGGGCTTGTGACAGGGTGTGTTTTGTCACTTTTGCTGTGCACCCTGTTTTTGACAAACAACAATCTGCTTGTTGCAATAACAAAATCGGGACAGATTGCAACCATGTGCCTGTTTTTGTTGCCCGCATCTTTTGCAAACTCTGTTTATGCTTGTTTTCGTGGTGCGTTGTGGGGCAAAAAAGAATATATAAAACACAGCAGTCTTGAAATTATAGACATTGTGATACGCATATTTCTGGCACTTGCCATATTCCACGGCTTTTTTAGTCAATACGAAGGCGGATTGCGTGCCTGCCTTGCATATTCGTGTGCATGCACGATAACGGCGTTTGTATCTTTTGTTTTTTACAAAAAATCAGGTGGTGGTTTTGCAAGCCCCAAAGGACATTTTGCACCTGTGATAAAAAGCATAATTCCTGTGTCCGGCATAAGAATTGCAGGCAGTGTTTTTACCACGGTGATTGCATTTTTGTTTAATTTGCGTATGACATCCGCAGGATACGCCTCTGCCGACATAATGGCTCAATATGGCATTTTGACGGGTATGGTATTGCCTTTGATTGCCTTTCCGATAATATTCACCTCTGCCATAGCAACCACCCTTGTGCCAGAGATATCAGGCAATCTCAAAACAGGCAACGTTGCAAAAGTGCAAAGCCATCTTAAAAAAGCCATTGACTATACTTTTTTGTTTGGTGGTCTTGCAATTGGCGTATACCTTGCCTTTGCCCCAAGTATTTGCAACGTTGTTTTTGCAAACGAGCAGGCAGGATTGTACGTGAGAGAATCGTGCTGGATAATGATACCTCTTGGCGTGGCATCACTAACCACAAGCCTGCAAAACTCGCTTGGACTTGAATACAAAAGCCTTGTAAGCTATTTTGCAGGCGGTTTGTGCATGGTTGTTTGTCTTTGGTTTTTGCCACAATACGTCGGCCCAAACAGTCTTGTTTTTGGCACGGGCATTGGCATGACGGTGACAAGCGTGATAAACGTGCGCATAATTTGCAAAAAAACAAATCTGCACGGCAATTTTGGCAAAACTTTGCTTTGTGTGTGCATATTTGCACTTGTGTCAGGTGTGACGGGGCTTTGCCTTGCAAACCTTTGCACACTTTGCATGTCCACCACCTTTTCGCTCGTGTTGTGTTGCGTTTTGTGTGTGGTTGTCTATCTTGTTTTGACAATAACTTTTGACACGGCAGAAATATGCACCTTGTTTAAAAACGTGAGATATGCAATACCCAAAAAGCAAAAAACAAAACCGTTGCAATAAGCAACGGTTTTTTGATTATTTTTTGATTGAAAGCACTTTTACAAGTGGTTTTACATGGAGCAACGCACCAATGATGACAAAGTTGATTGCCGCCATAAGACACTGCACAGGCAACCTTGCACCAAGATATACGAAAAACGTTTTTTTGCCAACGGCATACAACAAAAAGGTGCCGAGTGTGTTGAGACCTGCCGTGCAAATGACAAGACAAAGCAAAATGCTGACAACAAGTTTGACCTCTGTAATTTTTGTTTTCATCACTTTGAATATAATGCCCGGGATAAGACCAAGCAAGCCTGAGGCAAGTGTGATGAGTGGCATCCATGGGCCAAACGGCATGATAATAATGCCCAGAATATCACCAATTGCACCAACGGCAAAACCACCCACAGGGCCAAGGAATATACCTGCAAGAAAACATGGTATGTATACCAGACTGATAAAGTTTGATCCACCGCCAAACGGAATGGTAAAACAGTTTGCCAAGGTGGCAAGAGCAGTAAACGTAGCAAGATACGTTATATACTTTGCATTTTTTTCCATAAAAAAACCTCCCTAACAAAAAATAGGCAGGTCCATAACAATATGCTTTCGCTATGTTGCAACGGACGCAATTCAGCACCGCGGATAAATCCTTCGTTTGCAGGCAACTTCCCATCCTGCAACACTTTACGCGCTGAACCTACTTTGCTTTTTTGTTTATTGTATAAAAAAAACAAAATGTTGTAAAGGCTTTTTGTATATTTTGTTTTTTGTTGGTCAAAATTAACAATATGTTTACCGTGATAATAAGAGTTGCAATAATTTTTTTCGTTTTGCTTTTGGTGATACGCATGATGGGCAAAAGACAAATTGGCGAAATGGAGCCTTTTGAACTTGCAATAACACTTGTGATTGCAGAGCTTGCATGCATACCGATGGCAGACAAATCAATCCCCTTGACGTATGGCATAGTGTCCATTTTGGCAATGTACGTGGTGCACCAGATAATAATTTTGTTGTCAAAGCAAAACAAAAAACTGCAAAGTGCTTTGAGTGGCACACCTGTGATTGTTGTTGACAAAAAGGGCATAAAATACGACGCGCTGAAAAGTATGAATATGCAGATGACCGATTTGTTGCAGGCAATGCGCACGGCAGGATATTTTTGTCTTGACCAGATTGCATATGCCATTTTTGAAACAAACGGACAGTTGTCCGTCGTGCCATATCCCGACAAGCAAAACAGCACGGTTTTGCCTGTTGCCGTGATTGTTGACGGACAATGGTCGCAGACAGAACTTGACTATTATCACGTGGACAAAGACAAAATCCAAAAGGTTTTGCAAAAACGTGGTCTTGACGAAACAAATGTGATAATAGCCACCCTTGACGAAAACTCACGCCTGCTTGTATATCCACAGCAAGGTGCTTTTTTTGAAGAATATATTGACGGAGAAAAACAATGATAAAACAGACGATTGCAACCATAGCCATTTTTTTGATAATGATTGGTGCAGGGTTTGCCGAACTGTTTGTAGTAAAAAACAACTTTGACAATCTGAGAGAAAAACTTGAATATACCTATGCCCTTGCAGAAAAGCAGACGCTCACCACCGACGAGTTTTTTGAGGTATACGACTCGTGGCAAAACACACGCGAAAAGGTAGAGTTTTTTTTGAACCATACCGATTTTGCAGAGATAAACTATCGCATGTCTGAGTGCCTTGCCTATGTAAAAAGCAAAAAATACGACGAAGCAATGGCATATATGCAGGTGCTGATTGACATTTGCCAACATTTGCCACACCAGATAGAGCCAACGCCAGAACACATTTTTTAAAACAAAAAGCAACCTTCACGGTTGCTTTTTTCCATTTGACGGCATAAAAAACAAAACGAGTGCCGACAAGGTCAAAAATGTTGCAGAATAAGGCATTAGCACCTTCATACTGCCAAAAAGCCAGTTGCTCGTGAGCAAACCTGCAACCACAGGCGTTGCCGTTTGTGCCGTCATTGTTGCCGTGTAATAATAGCCCGTATATTTTGCAAAATGGTCTTTGTCGCAAAAACTGACCACAAGCGGATATACGTTTGCCACCACAAAAGCCATGCCACACCCTGCACCAACAAACAACGGCACAAGCCAGAAAGAAAAACCATCGAAAAAGGATATTGCAAGGTTGCATATTGCCATTGTGCAGCACCCAACAAACATTGCGTTTTTGTATCCTGTTTTTTGTGCAAAAACTGCCGACGGATAAAGGCACACAAAAGACCCAACCGCAAGACAACCAAAAAGCAACAAACCTGCATTTGCATTTTTGAGCACCTGTGTACTGTACAACGACATAAAAGTTTCTACCGAATTGGTCGCCATATAAAACAAAAACGTGGCAACAAGCACAAACCACAGCCTTGTTTTGCCATTTTTGTTTTTGTCTTGCGCAAAAAGCATATTTTCTTCGTCTTGTTGTGGATATATCCCCTGTTTTTTATAAAACAACACGTCATTTTGCATTTGTGTGGCAAACTTTTTTTCGTCCACCTTGTACATAAGCACAACAAGGCAACCAAACATAACCACCACCACACCACACACCACAAAACAGTCTTTTACGCCAAAAATGCCACCCACAAGCAACAACGTATAGCCGATGCCCGTGCCAATGCCACCCATAACGTTGATGACAGCGTTTGCTTTGCCGTGCAGTGGTTTTGGTGTCACGTCAGGCATGAGCGACACGGCAGGAGAGCGATATACGTTCATTGCCAGCAAAATTAAAAACAACACCAGTGCCATAAAAAAGCCGTTGTTTTTTGCAAGTGGCAAAAACAAAAATGCGCACCCTGCAAGCATAACGCCAAGCACAATGAGTTTCATCCTTGATCCCGTTTGTTTTTTGTGTCTGTCGCTTGCTTTGCTGACGATTGGTATCATAAACAAGGCAAAAAGGTTGTCAAGCCCCATGACAAGTCCTATCAAAAACTCGTTGCCGTCAAAAAGGTCGTTTAAAAAGTCGTTGAGATAAAGTGGCACAAGCCAGTTGTATGCCTGCCACAAAACCATAATGGACAAAAATGCAAAGCCAATATATATTGTGTTTTTCAACCGCAGTTTCATAATATAAACTTATGTGGCAGACAATAATTTTTTGACAAAAACAAAAGCCCACCATCACAGGTGGGCCTGACGTTTTTGTCAGATAAAGTTTGTTTTTCAGTCGATAGAAACAACTTCAAATTCTTCTGCGATAACTGCATCTGCGAGCACTTTGTTGTCAACCTCTTTGCTGAGGTTTACGATTGCCCTGCCTTCTACGTGGCTCACTGTTGCGCTTTCTACGCCGTCAATAGCCTCCAATGCTTTGCGAACTGCTTTTTCGCAATGACCACACATCATACCTTCGATCTTGATTGTTTTTGTCATAAAACTGTTCTCCTTTTGTTGTATATTTTCTTGTTCAGGTTCAACAGTTGGTTGTTCCTGTTGTTTTTTGTTATAAAGTTTTGCAAAGTTGAGCCTGAGTGCATTTGACACCACGCAAAAACTAGAAAGACTCATTGCGGCAGCGCCAAACATTGGGTTCATAGACCAGCCGAGCAATGATATAAATGCACCTGCGGCAAGCGGAATGCCGATTGTGTTGTATATAAATGCCCAAAACAAATTTTCTTTTATAATTCGCAAAGTTGCGCGTGAAAGTTTTATTGCGGCAGGCACGTCGCTGAGCTGACTTTTCATAAGCACAACGTCGGCGGCATCAACCGCAACGTCTGCACCCGCACCAATTGCAATGCCAATGTCTGCACGGGTGAGCGCAGGAGCATCGTTTATGCCGTCGCCAACCATTGCAACTTTGCCCTTTTGAGAAAGTTGTTTTATAACCCTCTCTTTGTCGCCAGGCAACACGTCTGCAACAACTTCGTCAACACCTGCAATTTCGCCAATGGCTTTTGCCGTGCGACTGTTGTCGCCTGTGAGCATAACGACGTGAATGCCCATTTGTTTGAGTTCTGCAATGGCATCGGCACTGTCTTCTTTTATCACGTCGGCAACTGCAACAATACCCAAAAACCTGTTGTCATATGCAAAAAACAAAGGTGTTTTGCCTTGTTCTGCAAGTTGTTGTGATTGTTGTTTTGTATTGTCATCCAAAGACACCTGTTCGCCGATATACGCCATATTGCCACCGTATATCTTTTTGCCGTCAAAGGTTGCAACAAGACCTCGACCAGGCACCGTCACAAAATCATCCACCTCGCACAAAGGGATATATTCCTGCTTTGCCCAACCCACTATTGCATGAGAAAGCGGATGCTCACTTTTTGCCTCAAGTGCATATGCAAGTTTTGCAAGCATGCTTTTGTCCACACCGTCTGCAGGCAACACGTCTGTAACGGCAGGCTGACCTTTTGTTATCGTGCCCGTTTTGTCAAGAGCAACTGTCTTTATCTTTCCGGCCTCTTCCAGAGAGATGGCAGTTTTAAACAAAATGCCGTTTTTTGCACCCTTTCCACTGCCCACCATGATGGCAACAGGAGTTGCAAGACCAAGTGCGCACGGACAAGAGATTACCAACACAGACACACCCCTTGCAATGGCAAAACCAAACGTCTGACCAACTGCAAGCCATATGCCAAAAGTGATGAGAGCAATTGTGATGACAACAGGCACAAACACGCCTGAAACTTTGTCTGCA
>JAFTHO010000059.1 GCA_017457385.1 Clostridia bacterium
CTCGTCGCAGAAAGTTGAGCCTGCCTCGAGTTTTGCACCACATTCGTCACAAAAGACAAACTCTGGTTTTTGCTCTATCTTTTCGCCACAATGACGGCAAAATTTTGCGTTTTCTTTAATTTCTCCACCACACTTTGGACAGTTTTTCATAATTTTTTGTTTCCTTTGCAAAATTGCACTAAAATTATATATTTTAACTAATAAATTATATAATATATTAAAATATATAGTCAATATGCAATTTGCACTTTTGTGCATAAAACGCTCATATTTTGCTTGTAAAACAAGTTTTTTTAACAAAAAAATAGCAAAAAAAAATTTGCAAACCTATTGATATTGCTTTTTTGAAATGATATAATATGCATTAATAAATGCGTTTGAACAGAACCAAGTAGTTGTAAAAACAAGCCACAGAGAGTTGTCGGTTGGTGCAAGACAACGGCAAGTGATTATAACGAATTCCTTCTGCGAGCAGTGCACTGAACAAAGCGTTTTTGCTTTTTGTAGGATGCAACGGGTGTTCCCGTTACAGAACAAAGGTAAGAGTTGTTACCTTATAAGGTCGACGTCGTGAGGCGTTGACAAAACCGAGGTGGTACCACGAGCAATACTCGTCCTCTGTGTTCGTCTGACGAATGCAGAGGCTTTTTTGTTTCATCTCGTCAGGCACAAAAATTTTTTTTCAGGAGATATACAATGGCTCAGAACTACTATCAAAAAGACATTGAAACAATGCCTGTTGAAGAAATGAAAAAACTTCAATCAGAAAAACTTGTAAAACAAGTAAAGCACGTATACGAAAACGTGCCTTATTATCGTGACCTGATGGACAAACAAGGCGTAAAGCCGGATGACATCAAAAGCATTGATGATTTGCACAAACTGCCATTTATTTCAAAAGCAGATTTGCGTGATGCATATCCATATGGTCTTTTGGGAAAACCACTCAAAGACTGTGTGCGCATTCACTCTACGTCTGGCACAACTGGTCGTCGAGTAGTTGCATTTTATACACAACACGACGTTGACCTTTGGGAAGACTGCTGTGCACGTGCAATAGTTGCGGCAGGTGGCACAAACGAAGACGTTTGTCAGGTTGCATATGGCTATGGTTTGTTCACAGGTGGCGCTGGCCTTCACGGTGGCTCTCACAAAGTCGGTTGCCTTACACTCCCAATGTCATCTGGCAACACAGAAAGACAAATTCAGTTTATGATGGACCTCAATGCAAGCATCCTTTGCTGCACACCATCTTATGCCGCATATATTGGCGAAAGCCTCAAAGAACAAGGCTACAAACCAGAAGATATTCCTCTCAAGGCGGGCATTTTTGGTGCAGAACCTTGGACAGAAGAAATGCGTCAGAACATTCAGCAAACTTTGGGCATAAAAGCATATGACATTTATGGCCTTACAGAAACTTCTGGCCCGGGCGTTGCCTTTGAATGCAGCGAACAAACTGGCATGCACGTAAACGAAGACCACTTTATTGCAGAAATTATCGACCCTGACACAGGCGAAGTTTTGCCAGAAGGCTCTAAAGGCGAACTCGTGTTTACTTCTCTCGACAAAGAGGCTTTCCCTCTCCTTCGTTATCGCACACGTGACATATGCGTGCTTTCTCGCAAAAAATGTTCTTGCGGACGCACACTCATCAAAATGGCAAAACCAATGGGTCGTACAGACGATATGCTCATTATCAGAGGCGTAAACGTATTCCCTAGTCAGATCGAAACAGTTCTTCTCAACGAAGGATATCAACCAAACTATCAGATCGTTGTTGACAGAGTAAACAACACAGATACCTTTGACGTAAACGTAGAAATGGCTCCTGAACAATTTACAGATATCGTAAGTGAAATTCTTGCAAGAGAAAAAGCTCTCGCCGGCGCAATGAAGATTATGCTTGGTATCAACCCTGCCGTTCACCTTGTTGCACCAAAAACAATTGCAAGAAGTGAAGGCAAAGCAGTACGCGTTGTTGACAAACGCAAACTCATTTGATTTGGAGGTGTAACATGACAATAAAACAACTCACAGTTTTTTTGAAAAACAGCAAAGGCTCTTTGGTAGAACTCACTGACGTGCTTGCAAAAAACGACATCAACATCAGAGCACTCTCTCTTGCCGAAACACAAGAATTTGGTATTTTGCGTCTTATTGTAAATGACATGCCAAAAGCAACTGCCATTTTGGAACAAAATGACTATCTCATAAAAGCTGTTGACGTGATTGGTTTGAGAATAAGCGATGCACCTGGCGGTCTTTCTGTTGCCCTTGCAGCACTTGACAAGGCAGACATCAACGTAGAATATATGTATGCCTTTATGACTTGCTCATCACAATATGCCTACGTTGCAATTAGAGTTGCCGACAACGAAGCAGCACAAAAAGCACTTGTTGATGCAGGCCTTGAGCTCATGACAGAAGAAGACGTAGCCGACCTTTGATGACCAAAAGTCAAAAAACGGACTGCTTAAACAAAAATAAAAACTAAAATAAAACAGAAAACAATAAAAAAAGCACTTGCAACCGCAAGTGCTTTTTAACTTTAACCACAGAATAACAAGGCTCTCAAACCATCGGCAACAAGGCAGATGATGACGGCAAGTTTTAGTTACTTACAGAATAACAAAGCTCTCAAACCTATACGGTGGTCGAGGGCTCTCAAGACTCGTTTTAGTTACTTACAGAATAACAAGGCTCTCAAACTGACGTTGCCGTTCAAACTGATAAAACTATGTTTTAGTTACTTACAGAATAACAAGGCTCTCAAACAGATGCGTTTGAGTGTCAAGGTCTTACAATGTTTTAGTTACTTACAGAATAACAAGGCTCTCAAACTGCTCGTTGTTTAATGACGACTCAATGACCGTTTTAGTTACTTACAGACTAACAAGGCTCTCAAACACAAAGCCACACAGCAAAAATATTGGAAGGTTTTAGTTACTTACAGAATAACAAGGCTCTCAAACTAGGTTTTACTACTAGGCAAGCAAAAGCCCGTTTTAGTTACTTACAGAATAACAAGGCTCTCAAACTTC
>JAFTHO010000060.1 GCA_017457385.1 Clostridia bacterium
GGCGAAGGTTTTGATATCACTGCAACAGTAGCACTTGGCAGTGCAAACGTTGATACTTATGCAATTTCAACAGGCATGGTTTCAAACGTTGCATTTAAAGATGCCGGCAGTGCAGAAACTTACGACCTTGACAACTATGACTTTGCATTTACAGGCAATATGCAAATCGTTGCGCGCACAATTGAAGTAAGCTACAGCAATGCAAACGACGTAGATTATTTCGATGGCAAAACACGCACGATAAACATCAACAAACAAACAGATCTTGGTGACAACGTTGCAATCACAATCAAAACAAAAGGATCAAATGCAAAAACTTATGCATATACAGCACAAAAAGTTTCTGCACAGCAAACAGATCTTGACGACTTTGAAGTGACTTCTATTGCAATCACAAACATCCTTACACAAAGTGTTGCAGGCAACTATGTCATCAACTACAACTTGTCTGCAGAAATCTCTGCAATACCGGTTGAAATTGACTTGACTGGTGCAAACTACAACAATGTTTATGACGGTGAGCCAACAAGAGACGTAACAGTTTCTTCTGGCAAAGGCTTTGACATTGTTGCAACAATCAATCTTGGCAGTGCAAACGTTGATACTTATGCAATTTCAACAGGCATGGTTTCAAACGTTGCATTTAAAGATGCCGGCAGTGCAGAAACTTATAGCCTTGGCAACTATGACTTTGAGTTCACTGGTTCAATCACAATTGAAAAACAAAAAGTGACACTCACGTTGACAGGCAGCAAAGACTATGACGGCAATGCCGATATGTCAAATGCTACGTTCACTGTATCAAAAGCAGTGTTTGAAAACGGCAGCAATGCGACAATCACAGAGGCAAATGCGTTGAACAACTTGCTTGCAGATATGTCATTTGCAGTTACGTCTGCAACAGCAAACGCAACAGGTGTGGATACAAAAGCATTTGATACAGTTGAGTTTGATTACAACAAAACAAACTATGACGTAGAGTTGAGCGCAACTGCAGAAATCAAGGCAAAAGAGGTCGAACTCAAGTTTGCTCAGACAACACAATCAATCACTTATGGCCAATATCCTGTATTGACGTTTGATCAAAGCGATTTTGTTGCAGGTGACATAACAGAAATCAGTGCAACAATATTCGTTGATGGCGTTCGATACTTTGGTGAGTTGCTCAATGCACGCAACAATGCATATGCATTTACAGTAAGTGAATGCATACTTGTCGGCGATGGCAAAGACAACTACAAACTTGTTTTGTCAACAGCACAGGCAAGCGTGACAGTGGGCAAGGCAGAACTCACAGTCACAGCATCAAGTCACAACCTGACTTATGGTGCAGAAAAACCATCAATCGTATTGTCATACGAAGGTTTTGTTGCGGGTCAAAACGAAAATACACCAAATGTATTTACAACATTACCAACAGCAGATTGCAGTTACACTGCTGGCAGTGACGTTGGCGAATATCCAATCACAATCAGTGGTGGTGAGTCTGGCAACTACAGCTTCAGCTATGGCACAGAAGCAAAAATCGTTGTTGGCAAAGCAAACGTTGCTCTTGACGGTTATGTGGACAACACAAGCACAACTTATGACAGATCTGCACACAGTCTTGCAATCAGCAGTGATTTAGACAGTATCATCACTGCAGAAAGTGGCAAGGCAAAACCAGTGAAGTTGCTTTACAGCACAGATAGTGGTGCAAACTGGGTTGACAGTGTGGCTTATACAAATGCAGGCACATACACAGTTCTTGTCAAAGCCGCAGAGGCAACAAACTACAGCTTCAGCTATGGTGGCGAACAATATCTCACTCGCACAATCGCAATCAGCAAAAAACAAGTAACAGTTTCTTTTGAAAAATCAGATATAGTTTATCTCGATTATGAAGACACTCTCACTGCAGAACACCTTAAGGTTGCTTACAGTGGCTTTGTTGAAGGAGATGAGATTGACGAGTCAGCACTTACAGTTGTCTTCAAAGAAAACAACAAC
>JAFTHO010000061.1 GCA_017457385.1 Clostridia bacterium
ACATTCAGCAAAAACTTGGTAACTCTCGAACAAACTGGTACACACAGACAACAAGCTTTGTTTGAATGTGCAGACGGTAGACAAATCCCTATCTTCGCATATGTAAACAAAGATACTTACTATGAATTCCAAGAAGAAGTTGACAGATACTTCGGTATGCTCCCATACTACATCCGTACATTGGAAGAAGCTTTCGGTGCATACCCTGGCGAATCTCTCGGCTTCATGTTTGAAGACGTAGGTGACGGTCACGGTTCATCAGCATCTTGGGGTGCTATTGAATGTTACGACAGACCAATCTACACATACGCTGACCTCGTAGGCGAAAACACATTCGTTCACGAACTCGTTCACCAATGGTTTGGTGATGCTGTTCGTCTTAGCGATTGGGAAAGCTTGTGGCTCAACGAAGGCTTTGCAGTTTTCGGTAGCGACTTGTACTACGAACTCATCGAACAAGGTGACACTCTCCACGAAAAATGGGGTAACCTCTACGAAGCAAAAGGTACTAACTCAATGCTCTGGGCTATCGCTCCTGCTGGTCTCCCTAACGAATCAGACATGTTCGGTGGCGCTAAAGCTGCTTACAACCGTGGCGCAATGGCATTGACAGTTCTCAAAGACGGTCTTGGTGATGAAAAATTCTTCGACGTAATCGATGCATGGTCACACGACTACCAAGGTCAAGCTGCTGACACAGAAGACTTCATCGCTCACGTTAAATCAATGGTAGACAACGATGCTGACATTGACAAATGGGCAGATGCATGGCTCTATGGCACAGAAAAACCTGCTGCATTCACTATGACTGGTGAAGTTGCTGGTGGTAACCAAGGCGGCGGCTCTGGTGACAACAACCAAGGTGGCGGTTCTGGCGACAACAACCAAGGCGGCGGCTCTGGTGATGACAACCAAGGCGGCGGTTCTGGTGACAACGACGACGAAGACAAAGGCGGTCTCGGTATTGGTGCTATCATCGGTATCGTAGCTGGCGTTATCGTTGTTGGTGGCGTAGTTGCTTTCATCGTTATCAAAAAACGTAAATAATCGGGTTACTGATTAGTTTTACAAAAATTTAATCTAAATATTTTAGCGTCCGGGCTTTCCCGGACGCTAATAATATCTTTACTAACAAATTAAAAACAATTTGCAACTTTTTATAATACTATTTTCAACTTGGTTAACAAGTTTTTAAAGGACAAAAAAAGAATGAAAAAAAGATTATTGACTGTATTGTTGGCAGTTGTTATGGTATTTGGCGTGTTTGGCTTGACTGCTTGTGGCGCCGGTGCAAACCCTGCTGACGAATACAACTACTTCACAAGTGTTTATTCTTCTATGAGTGAAGTTGAGGCAGAAGACGTAAGGATCGAACAACTTACTTTCAATGGTCTTTACAAAATGGCACAAACAACAGGCAACTTTATCGTTTTCTGGGGTGGTGCTTATGATGATACTGCAAAAGCAAACATCAAAACTGCTCAGGATCTTGCAGAAGAATATGATATCACAATCTACAACTTCGACCCATATCTCGATGGCAAAGCAGGTCTTGACTCTGCAGACGGCAAATACAACGTTGCAAGTGCAGACGTGACTTCAGCTTCTATCGGTGATGTGTCAGTTCAGATGGCAGCACTTCAGACAAACCTTTTGCAAGTGTTGAACGTAGCTAACGTACGTCAACTCCCATCACAAGGTTCTTTGGTTTACATCAAAGGTGGTGCTACAACTGCAGTTGTTGACGAACTCGCATCTGCTGGTTACAAAGTAACTTACAATGGCAGCATCGTAAGATCTTCTAACAAAACAGAAATGTTCGAAGGCATCATTCAGGCTGCATGCTTTAAATTGCCAAACCCACTTGCATCTGCAGACAAAGACGGCAACTTGCCACGTAGTGCGTTTGATTCAATCACAATCAACGAATTCAACATTTACAACGACTATCGTTTGCATATGGCAGGTGACTATGCATCTGCAACAAGCGATTACATCGGCGAAGATCAAAGCGTATACGTAACAACAACTTATCACGCAATGTATGACCTTTTGGCAAACTGCAAAGGCACATATGCAATCTTTGTTGGTGGTACTTGGTGTCACAACAGCCAGGCTGTATCACAATATACTAGCGATTTGGCAAAAGACTATGGCATCGAAAAAATCTATATGTTCGACACACGTCTTGACAACGGTGCAACAGGCGACTCTTACGAATTGATCGAAGCTATCCCAGGCAGCTATCAATACGACGAAGAAACTGGCCTTATCACTCCGGCACAAGACAGCGTAAAAGTTTATGCTGACTCTACAACAAGTGGTTCTGTAAGATATCTTGCAAACCAACTCAACACTAGAGGTGACGAAGCTACAGGCACAGGCAACATGAACTACGCTCACTTGTATGCAAGACTTATCGACAACTACCTCCCTGATTATGAAAGCACAGTAAACGCCGGCACAGTAGCAATCAAAGGCGAAAAAGGCACATACTCAAAGGTTTGCACTCCAACTCTCTTGCTCATCGACGGTGACAAAGCAGTTGGCGAAAAAATCATCGGCCAGGTAGAAGCTGAATTTGAATATGGTTGGGAACCATACAAATTGGCATGGGAAGAAGCAGTTAAAGAATTGTTTGACCAAAACAAATATGCTTCTTATCAACCACCAATGGTAACAGAAGAAGGCACAACAGAATCAACTGATTCTTCTTCAAGCGACAGCAGTTCTTCTGCTGACAGCAGTTCAGCACTTCCACCAGCAGGTGGCTCTTGCTAACAAAAAATTAAAGGACGGCATTGCCGTCCTTTTTTTTGTCCAAATTTGTTAAAAGTTTGCTCTTTGCCTGCTGTTTTATCATTTTTTGGCAAAAAAATGATACAAAATTTCAAAAGGGTCTTGATTTTTGTTTAATTTGTTATTAAATTATATATATACAATAATGTTATAATCCGAAATTTTGGGACGTGTCTTTTGTTTTGGATTTTATACGTATGGTCAACAATTTATCAGGAGGTTGTTTATGGAACTTTTGTTGATAATCGTTGCATTTGCAGTTGTTCTGTCCGTCAGTTATGCCGCATTTAACTATTTTGGCGTTAAAAAGATGGAAGAAGGCACAGAACGTATGCAGGAGATTGCCGGCGCAATCCGCATTGGTGCAAATGCGTTTATCCGCTACGAATACAAAGTAGTAGCAATCATCGGTGCCTGTGTTGCCGTTGTGCTTGGTGTTGTCATCAGCTGGCAAACTGGCGTTGCATTTGCATTGGGTGCCGTTTTGTCTGCATCTGCGGGCTGGGTTGGCATGAAAATTGCAACTTATACAAACGTGCGTGTTGCAAACCGTGCAAGAGAAACAGGTGACCTTGGCAAAACTCTCAAAGTTGCTTTCAAGGGTGGCTCTGTAATGGGTTTGTGCGTTGCAGGTTTTGCATTGCTTGGTATTCTTATCGTTTATCTTGTTTTTGGTCTTGGTCTTGGTCAGATTGCAGAAATCGTTGACGGTGCCGTACCTAAAAACTGGTTTGGTCTTGACGTGTCTTTCACAATGACAGTGTCTGGTTATGCACTTGGTTGCTCTGTAATTGCTTTGTTCAACCGTGTTGGCGGTGGCATTTATACAAAAGCGGCAGACATGGGTGCAGACCTTGTTGGCAAAACAGAAGTGCACTTGCCAGAAGACGATCCACGCAACCCTGCAACTATTGCAGACAACGTTGGTGACAACGTTGGTGACGTTGCTGGTCTTGGCTCTGACTTGCTCGAGTCTTATGTGGGTGCAATTTTGTCAGGCGTTATCCTTGCCTGCGAATTGTTTGTTCACGGCACAGTTACAGATGCAGGCCTTTTGAGCAAACTTTTGCTCTTCCCAATTTTGTTTGCAGGCTGTGGTCTTATTTCTTGCATCATTGGCATTAGCTATTTGCTTATCAAACGCAAACTTTCTTCTCACGTTCACCGCGAACTCAACATGGCAACGTGGATCTCTGCAGGTCTTGCCGTTGCAATTGGTTTTGTTTTGAGTTGGTTTATTTTTGACGGCCACACAAGCGAAGAACTTGCCGCCCTTGGTTTTAAAGTGGGCAGATTGTCACCATGGATTGCTGCAATGTTTGGTATTGCCGCAGGCATCCTCATCGGTGCTATTTCAGAATATTACACAAGCTATGACTACAAACCAACAAAGAAAATCGCTCATGCTTCTGCAGAGGGTTCTGCACTTACAATCACACAGGGTATGTCAGTTGGTATGATCAGCTGTATGTTGCCTGTTGTTGTTTTGGGTTGTGCAATTTTTGGTTCTTATCTCATCGCAGGTATGTATGGTGTATCTTGTGCCGCAATGGGTATGTTGTCTTTCGTTGCCGCAACAGTTTCTGTTGATACGTACGGCCCAATTTCTGACAATGCTGGTGGTATTGCAGAAATGAGCATGCTCGATCCATCAGTTCGTGCAATTACAGACAAACTCGACTCTGTCGGCAATACAACAGCCGCAATCGGCAAAGGCTTTGCAATCGGTTCTGCCGCACTTGCTGCTTTGTCACTCATGAACTCTTATCTCTATGCATTTGGTGGCATAGATCTCATCAGTGGTGCAATCAGCCTCAACATCGTAAACCCACTTACAATGTGCGGTGCATTGCTCGGCACTGCATTGCCATATCTCTTCAGTGGTATGCTCATCGAAGCAGTTGCAAAAGCAGCACGCAAAATGGTTGAAGAAGTTCGTCGTCAATTTAGAGAAATTAAAGGTTTGATCACAGGCGAAACTCTCCCTGACTATAAAACTTGTATCGAAATTTCTTCACAAGGTGCTCTCAAAGAAATGCGCGTTCCTTGCATAATGGCAATTTTGTTCCCAATCGTGTCAGGCTTTGTATTTGGTGCAGAGTTTGTTGGTGGTTTGCTCCTGGGTGCAACAATGTCTGCAATCATGCTTGCAATCTTTACCGGCAACAGCGGTGGCGCATGGGACAACGGCAAAAAGTTTATCGAGTCAGGCGGTGTGCCTGGCCATGCAAAAGGCTCACCTGCACACGATGCGGCGGTAGTTGGTGACACAGTTGGTGACCCACTCAAAGACACAGTTGGCCCATCACTCGATATCCTCATCAAAATTATGTCTACAATCTCACTCATCGCAGTAGTAGTATTCAGCCAATACAACTTGTTTGCTTTGTTGGGTTTGTAAGATAAACAACAAAAATCAAAAGTCCACTTGCAAAAGTGGACTTTTTTGTTTGCCTTGTTGACAAAAAAACAAGTTTGTTTATAATGATTATAAAGAGAGCCAGCATGGACCCTGTGGACGATATACCTGCCGTCGGGGTGGACTCTCTTTATTTTTTTGTTCAAAATTTTTGTCAAATTGTTGACATCAAAAAAAATAATGTGTTATATCTATTTCAAATTTGGAGGTTTTTATGATACGAATTGGTATTTTTGGCTATGGCAATCTTGGCAAAGGTGTAGAGAGTGCCATTCTTCAAAACCCGGATATGACTCTTGCAGGTGTGTTTACAAGACGTGACCCATCATGTGTAAAAACGCTCACAAATGCACCTGTATACAAAATAGAAGATGCAGAGCAAATGGCAAATGAAATTGACGTTATGATTTTGTGCGGTGGCAGTGCTACCGATTTGCCACAACAAACACCCGAGCTTGCAAAACTTTTTAACGTGGTGGACAGTTTTGACACACACGCACGCATACCAGAGCATTTTGCCAACGTAGACGACGTTGCAATGAAAAACAAAAAAACAGCAATCATTTCTGTCGGCTGGGATCCTGGTATGTTTTCGCTCAATCGCCTTTATGCGGGCGCTGTTTTGCCTGAGGGCAAAGATTATACTTTCTGGGGCAAAGGTGTAAGCCAGGGACATTCTGACGCAATAAGACGTGTTGAGGGCGTTGCAGATGCAAGACAATATACTGTGCCTGTGCCTGATGCACTTGATGCAGTGCGCAGTGGCTCAAATCCAGACCTTACAACAAGACAAAAGCACACCCGTGAGTGCTACGTGGTGGCAAAACCTGGTGCCGACCTTGAAAAAATCAAAAACGAAATTGTCACAATGCCAAACTATTTTGCCGATTATGACACAACCGTTACCTTTATTTCGCAGGAAGAACTTGACAAAAATCACAAAGGAATACCACACGGTGGTTTTGTTATACGCAGTGGCAAAACGGGCATCAACAAAGAAAACAACCATATTATAGAATACAGCCTCAAACTTGACTCTAACCCAGAGTTTACTTCTTCTGTGCTTGTTGCCTATGCACGTGCGGCATACCGCATGAACAAAATGGGCATGGTTGGTTGCAAAACTGTGCTTGACGTGCCACCTGCATATCTTTCGTCATTTGACGGGGCATATTTGCGCAAAACGTTGCTTTAAAAACAAAAGTCTTTTCTTTTTTTAAGAAAAGGCTTTTTTTGTTTGCATCAAAAGGACAAGCAGTAACATATCGTTAAAAAGGGGCAAACGAATTTTATTGCGCAAGATTTTTTAGACACCCGTTATAATTTTTATCAAATTTTAAAAACGCTATTGAAATTGACTTTTTGATATGATATAATTTGAAAAATACAACTTAATTAACGTGTCTTTTTGTCTTTTTTTGACAAAACGTTTTGCAAAGTTTTTAATTTGAGATTGACCATTTTGCATGGGGATGCAAGGTGGATTGATTTATAAAAACATTTACCATCAAAGGGAGGAGATGTGTATGGCAAAATATGTAATGGCATTGGATGCAGGTACAACTAGTAACAGATGTATTCTCTTTAACGAGAAAGGCGAAATGTGCAGTGTTGCTCAAAAAGAGTTCACTCAATATTTTCCACAATCTGGTTGGGTAGAACACGATGCAAACGAAATTTGGGCTAGCCAATACAGCGTTGCAGTTGAAGCTATGGCAAAAATCAATGCAAAAGCATCTGACATTGCTGCAATCGGTATTACTAACCAACGTGAAACTACAATCGTTTGGGACAAAAATACTGGCGAACCTGTATACCATGCAATCGTATGGCAATGCAGAAGAACTTCTGAATATTGCGATTCTTTGAAAGAAAAAGGTCTTTCTGACAAATTCCGTGCTAAGACTGGTCTCGTTATCGACGCTTACTTCTCTGGCACAAAAATCAAATGGATCCTTGACAACGTTCCTGGCGCAAGAGCAAAAGCAGAAGCTGGCGAATTGCTCTTTGGTACAGTAGAAACTTGGTTGATCTGGAAACTTACTAAAGGCAAAGTTCACGTAACAGATTACTCAAACGCTTCTCGTACAATGCTTTTCAACATCAACACTTTGGAATGGGATGACGAAATCCTTGCAGAACTCAACATTCCAAAATCAATGTTGCCAGCAGCAAAACCATCAAGCTGTGTTTATGGCGAATCTGATGCTGAATTGTTCGGTGGTTCAATCAAAATTGCTGGTGCCGCTGGTGACCAACAAGCTGCATTGTTCGGCCAGACATGCTTTACAGCAGGCGAAGCTAAAAACACATATGGTACTGGTTGCTTTATGTTGATGAACACTGGCGAAAAACCTGTATTCTCACAAAACGGCCTTGTAACAACAATCGCATGGGGTCTTGACGGCAAAGTTAACTACGCTTTGGAAGGTTCTATCTTTATCGCTGGTGCTGCTATCCAATGGTTGAGAGACCAACTCAAAGTTATCGACTCTGCAGCTGACTCTGAATACATGGCAACAAAAGTTAAAGATACAAACGGTTGCTACGTTGTACCTGCATTTGCTGGTCTTGGTGCACCTCACTGGGATCAATACGCTCGTGGTACAATCGTTGGTTTGACACGTGGTGTTAACAAATATCACATCATCCGTGCAACTCTCGAATCTTTGGCATATCAAGTTAACGACGTTCTCGACGCTATGAAAGCTGACTCTGGCATCAACCTCGCAGCTCTCAAAGTTGACGGTGGCGCATCTGCAAACAACTTCTTGATGCAAACACAAGCCGACATCATCGGTGCACCTGTTAACCGTCCAGTATGCGTAGAAACTACAGCTATGGGTGCTGCATATCTTGCAGGTCTTGCTGTTGGTTACTGGGCAAGCAAAGAAGACGTTATCAAAAACTGGGCTATCGACGCAGTATTCAAACCAGCTATCAGCGCTGACGAAAGAGCTAAAAAGATCAAAGGCTGGAAGAAAGCTGTTAAATACTCATTCGGTTGGGCTAAAGAAGACTAATCTTTTTTCTCAACAAGACTGCGGTCTATAAACTAAATTTGTACTTTAAAAAAGTAATATAAAATAATAAAAGGGGAAATTTATTATGGAAATGATGCCTTATTTGGCCGAACTTATCGGTACTATGATGCTCATCCTTTTGGGTGACGGCGTTTGTGCAAACGTTAACCTCAACAAATCAGGTATGAAAGGTGCTGGTCCTATCCAAATCACTTTCGCTTGGGGTCTTGCAGTTCTCGTTCCTGCATTTATCTTTGGTACAGCTTCTGGTGCACACTTCAACCCAGCGTTGACAATTGCGTTGGCAGCTGACGGTTCAATGGCTTGGAGTCTTGTTCCTGGTTACATCGTAGCACAATTTGCTGGTGCTTTCTTGGGCGCTTGCTTGGTATGGGTTCTCTTCAAAAAACACTTCGAAGACGAAACTCTCACACCAGACCAGATCCGTGGTGTATTCTGCACTGGTCCTTCAGTTCCTAACATGCCACTCAACATCCTTTCAGAAGCAATCGGTACATTCGTACTCGTATTCGCAATCAAAGGTATCGGTCAAGTTGGTGTTGCAACAGAAATTCTTGGTGAAACAGTTCTTGAATCATACACAGGCGTTGTAGGCTTCAACTACTTCTTGGTATTCGCTATCATCGTATCAATCGGTATGTCTCTCGGCGGTTTGACTGGCTATGCTATCAACCCTGCTCGTGACATCGGCCCACGTCTTGCTCACCAAGTATTGCCTATCAAAGGTAAAGGTCCATCTAACTGGAAATACGCTATCGTAACTGCAGTTGGTCCTGTTCTCGGTGCTTTGGCAGGTGTTGGTCTTTATGCAGTTCTTCCATGGACAATCTAATTTGATTTAGTGCATAAAAACAACTAATTATTA